>CAJVWI010000011.1 GCA_913009655.1 uncultured Cryomorphaceae bacterium | reverse complement strand
AGGTTCAATTACCTTGATGTATTAACTTTTAGTTGACATTAACAAAAAGGCTACCCTATTTAGGTGGCCTTTTTTTACATTTGCTCTAAGCATAAAAATATTATGAAAAAATTACTCCTACTAAGTCTTTTGTTGTTTTTTGGAAATGACTTGTCTGCAACCCACTTAATGGGCGGTGAAATCACATGGGAATGTGCTAAGACCGGAGTAAATGCTGGTAAGTTAAAGTTTACCATGATTCTCTACAGGGAATGTAGGAATGGAACTGGAAATGCTGCAGGTCTTCCAGCAAATACAAATTTATTGGGTGGGTTAGGCTCAATTTCTGTTGTTAGAACAACAATTAACAACGTGTCTCCAACATGTTATGATGGTCAATTAAGTTGTGCAACCGGTGGAGCAGCAGAAGGTAGGATGGAGGAACATGTATATAAATCCTCTTGGATTACAGCAAATGGAACTCCCCCGCCAGCAGGATGGGAAATTTATTGGACTTCATGTTGTCGTCCGGGATCAATTTCAAATGGAGGATCTAATGCCGGATATTGGCTTCGAGCTAAAATGTTTCCATATACTCCTCCTGGATCTGGCGCGCCATTGACAATGAATACATGTTACGATAGTTCTCCTCAATTTGCAGAAAAGCCCAAATCAATTATTTGCACAGGATATCCTTACACATTTTCTCACAATGCTTATGAGCCGGAGTTTGATTCTGTTCATTATTCTTTTGCAGATCCCTTGGGTTCTAGTGCCGGTGTTGTCGCTTACTCTTCACCTTACAGTGTGACTAGTCCATTTCCTAACCAAGGAAATCCGAATGGATTTACCCCATCTACGGGTTTGATTACGATTAATCCAGCTGCTGGTGGGTCGTTTATGTCCTGTATCAAAGTAGAGTCTTATCGTTGTAATCAAAAAATATCTGAAATTTTTAGAGACGTAGCAATGGTAATAAAAACGGGCTGCGAGCTTACAGGAACATCTTCACCAAATGTTCCGCCGGTTTTAACTTTGGATTCTATTCCAGGATTAACAGGAGTCGTTATCGTTCCTACAAAACAGTACTCGGGATACGGAACCGATACCGTATGGCAAGCCACAGTTAACCCGGGTGACCTTGTGAACTTTAGATTGACAGCCACTGACAATCAATTGACTCCATTATTTAATCTACAAAATGTCAGTTTCTCAGCAAAAAGTGCTCAAATACACAACTCTACAATATCAGGTTCCTGCGCTGAGCCACCTTGTGCATTTGTCACTCCGGTTTCACCAGCTACGTCATTTACAAATCCACTGTCTTTGAATATTGATTTTTCATGGCAAATTGCATGTAACCACATCTCATCGCAAGGTTCCTGTGGAACGGGAGCAAACTCCTATTATTTCCCATTAAAAATGCAAGATGATGCTTGTCCCGCAAATGGTGTAAGTGTCGCTACATTAAGAATTGATGTAGTACCGTCTGTCCCGAGTGCTCCGGATTTGAGTAATAGTTGTTTGTCATTTGATGCGTCGAACAATTCAGTGGTCGTGAATTGGGATACCCCAGCAGATACTGGAACAGACTTTCAAGGATATATAGTTTTTCATGGTACCGCTGCAGGAATTCCATTTACGGCGGTAGATACCATCTTTGGTGCGTATTTGCCTACTACTTATAATCATTTATCTACGAACCCTATCGTAGCTCCTGTTGCAAATGGTAATAACCTTTATTATTTGAGATGTATCGGTTCATGTGGCTATGAGTCAGTAAATAGTGATACGCTGCAAATGATGATTTTGGATGTAACTCCAATCCCTCCAACAAATTCATCTGTAGCTCAGCTAGATTGGACTCCCAATGTCTCTGGATCTTCAGCAATGTACGAGATATGGAGGCGTCCTTTAGGAGCTCCAACATCTTCATGGACAGTTATAGACTCAACGAACTCTCTCACTTTTAATGATACCGTTAATACATGTGGTCAGGACTTAGAATATCAAATACGTATTGCAGGGCTATGTAACTCTACTACTGACAGTGGTTCATTCTCGGATAGTTACAACACTGATATTTTGGTAATCGATTCAGTATCTGTTGTTGCTGGTACCGCTATCATATCGTGGTCAGGAAATACCAACGGAGATGTTGTAGACTTCGACCTTCTTGAATATGATCCTGCTACTGGATGGAATTCTATTGCAACAGTACCTTATGGTACGGCGATGCCTTTTACCATACCCGGTGCTTTGCCATTGGACTCGGTTAAAACTTATAAAGTAATCTCCACCGATAGTTGTGGCAATCAAAGTAGCGATCTACTAGTTTCTAGACATAATAATATTCTTCTAACGGAAAGTTTAGATCCTTGTGAAGGAATACTTCGTTTAAAATGGAATACATATAGGGGATGGCCAGGTGGTGTTGGAGCTTACAGGGTTCTGGCAGATGTCACGCCTCCAGGAGGCCCTACACAAGTAGGTGTCTTGTTTGCTACAAAAACAGCAACTGATTCAGCTTTCAATACTAAAGCAATAATCGGAGGGTGGAACTACTGTTTCTATATCCAAGCTGTTGACACTGGTATCACACACTTTAGCACTTCTAATGAAATTTGTATGAATAGCCTAGCTGTTCAGCGGTCACGTATTTTATACATGGCCAAGGCTTCGGTCCGACCAGACAACGCTGTTGAGTTGGTTTGTTATGTGGATAAAGATGCTGATATCATTCATTTTGATCTTCAGCGAGCAGAGACCCCTGGTGCGGCATATACATCTCTTGGGATGATACCTAAGCCTGTCATCCAGCCCTCGGAAATCAGATTTACAGACTTTTCTGCGGACCCTCAAAACCATCTATATGAGTATCGATTTGTAGCTACTGACAGCTGTGGGGGTATTGATACCGCTTCAAATGTGGGAGTGAATATGCTTTTAGATGTAGAATCAAAGGAGAACTTAACCAACGTTCTTAGTTGGAACTCTTATCGCCAGTTTATGGGTGGTGTTAGAGACTATGAAATCTATAGATCGATTGGAGTCAGTGCCAACGGCTTTGTTAAAATAGGTGCTACATCAGATACTTTTTATGTCGACAATATTAGGGATGATGGTGACAATGTTGGTATATTTTGTTACCGTATCGTTGCCACAGAGCAGAACAATCCCCTTGGTTTTGTAGACTTTAATGGTTTGGCTTTTAACAGCACATCAAATGAAGCTTGTGCTGAGCATGAACCTAGAGTATTTATTCCAAATAGTTTCAATCCTAATTCAGAAAATATAGAGAATAACATATGGAAACCTGTTCATTTATATGTAGAGGAGTCCAGTTATTCATTAGAGATTTATGATCGTTGGGGCAATAAAGTTTTTGGAACAAATGATGAAACAAAAGGCTGGGATGGTAAAGTATCTGGTGAATATGCCCCTGTTGGTGCATATATCTATCAGCTGAAGTACCGCTCGAAGCAAGGGGAACCCGTTGAGAAAAGAGGTTCAATTACCTTGATGTATTAACTTTTAGTTGACATTAACAAAAAGGCTACCTCCAGAGGGTGGCCTTTTTCATTACATTTGTTTGCAATTTATATCTAAGTTGTTATGATGGGTAATCCACTTCCAAAAATCATCGGCGAATTTTTAACTTATGAGGACGTATTATTGGTTCCTGCATTTTCCGAAGTTCTCCCTAGAGATGTTTCTATAGTATCAAGGTTTTCGAGAAATATTTCTATAAAGACACCCATAGTTAGTTCTGCAATGGACACTGTGACCGAGTCGGCGTTGGCTATTGCTATGGCTCAAGAAGGGGGTATGGGGGTATTGCACAAAAACATGACTGCTGAAAAGCAAGCAATGGAGGTTCGTAAAGTTAAAAGAGCTGAGTCTGGAATGATCATAGATCCCGTAACCTTAAGTAAAAATGCATTTCTGTCCGATGCCAAAAGCCTTATGGCTGAATATAGGATTGGTGGTATCCCCGTTGTTGACGAAAAAAAAATACTCATAGGCATAGTTACAAATCGAGACTTAAGATTTGAGCATGATGATAAAAAGAGTGTATCTGAACTCATGACATCAAAATCATTGGTTACGGCAAAAGAGAATACAACAATGGAGGAGGCAGAGCTCATTCTTCAAAAGAATAAAATCGAGAAACTCCCTGTTGTTGACGAAAAGGGAGTATTAATTGGTTTGATTACTTATCGTGATATTTCAAAAAAAAGGGATAAGCCAAATTCTAATAAAGATTCATTTGGAAGATTGAGAGTAGCTGCAGCTGTTGGAGTTACTCCAGATATATTAGATAGGGTAAGATTGCTCGTAACAGCGAATGTAGATGCAATAGTCATAGACACAGCCCACGGTCACACAAAAGGTGTTGTGGGAGCTCTGAAAGCCGTTAAAGTAGAGTTTCCAAACTTAGATGTTGTTGTCGGAAATATTGCGACGGCAGAGGCTGCTAGATATCTAGTGGAAGCAGGTGCGGACGCTGTTAAAGTTGGGATTGGCCCAGGTTCAATATGTACAACACGAATTGTTGCGGGTGTCGGTGTTCCTCAATTAACAGCTGTAATGCTCGTTGCTGATGCAATTAAAGGAAGCGGTGTTCCTGTTATTGCTGATGGAGGGATTAGGTATACGGGTGATATTGTTAAAGCCATAGCTGCTGGTGCAGATTGCGTTATGTTAGGTTCTCTTCTAGCTGGAGCTAAGGAAGCTCCGGGTGAATCAATAATTTTAGATGGCAGAAGGTTTAAGTCTTATCGTGGTATGGGTTCTGTTGAGGCTATGGAGTCTGGTTCAAAAGACCGCTATTTTCAGGATGTAGAGGATGATATAAAAAAATTAGTGCCTGAAGGAATTGTAGGCCGAGTTCCATACAAAGGTGAATTGAATGAAGTCATGTATCAGTTTATAGGAGGTTTAAGAGCAGGAATGGGTTATTGCGGTGCAAAGAATATTGATGAGCTGAAAGAAAAAGGCACCTTCGTGCGAATCACTTCATCTGGTATTGCCGAAAGTCATCCTCATGATGTTACCATAACTAGAGAAGCACCTAACTACAGTCGTTAGGGCATTATTATTCTTTGCCTTCTAATATAATCCTGGTAACAGCTATACAAGCTCAATAGTAATTCATAGTCGGTCTTGTATTGTATCATTTGCTTGTCCCATGTGCAAAACAATAACAGTTCTTCAATTTGATTAGATGTTAATCCAGTCAACTCAAAAAGTGCATTTCGGTTATTATTTTTCGCTAGCTTCTGTCGATAATTCTCATTTTCTAATATTTCTTTAAGTTCTCTAAGTTGCCTCGGCCTTTTCCCGAATTGATCATATAAAAAATCTATCGGATTAGCTAAAGTTGGCTTTACTGATTGTGGAATGGCTATGTCTAAACCACTTGGTCTTGAGGGTTTCTTTAAGGGTATCTGCTTTGGTAAATTGCTGGTCAGCTTGTAAGCAGTTATTGGAACTTCTTCCAGTAAAAAATTTTGAGGTAAAAGATCAATTAAGACTTCGCTGTTGTTTTCTGCTGAAGAGTACCTGTAAGCAAAACCAGGTTTCGAGAACACCAAAGTATCGCCTTCATTTGCGGATATTGAGAATCTGCCATTTGCGTTTGAAGATGATGATGATTCATCTCTAACATTTACAATTGTTACGTTAGGTACTGGATCTTTTGATTTATCTTCGAGAATAAGACCTTCAAAGAGGACTAACGATTGTCCGCTTGAAATGTAAAACACTAGAAAAAGGGCTATTGTATAAAAACTCTTCACGATTTGAAAATTACAATAACTATGCCCGTTTCAAATCCCGATATTTGTATTGAAAAAAAACATATATGTCAGACGATAAGAAGATAATATTTTCTATGACGGGAGTATCAAAAATACTCCCGAACAATAATAAAGCTATACTTAAGGATATATTCCTAAGTTTCTATCACGGAGCGAAAATTGGAATCATAGGTCTAAATGGCTCAGGTAAGTCAACATTATTAAAAATCATCGCTGGTGTTGAAAAAAATTTTCAGGG
This sequence comes from uncultured Cryomorphaceae bacterium, assembly GCA_913009655.1. Lineage (GTDB taxonomy): Bacteria > Bacteroidota > Bacteroidia > Flavobacteriales > Schleiferiaceae > TMED14. Next base: position 72,128 of record CAJVWI010000011.1, on the reverse strand, counting down.
AGATGTTGTCTTTGTTGAAGGATATAGCGTAGGCTATCTTGAGCAGGAACCCCAACTTGATGAAACAAAGACTGTGATTGATATTGTAAAAGAAGGGGTCTCGGAAACTGTGTCTCTTTTAGATGAATACAATTTAATTAATGAGCAGTTTGGCTTACCGGAGGTTTATGAAAACCCTGACAGGATGGAGAAATTAATGAATCGACAATCAGAAGTTCAAGACAGGATTGATGCGACAAATGCATGGGAAGTAGATACCGTATTATCGAGAGCTATGGATGCCCTTCAATGTCCTGAAGGGGATACTTCGATATCTATATTATCAGGTGGAGAGAGAAGAAGAGTAGCTCTTTGTAGACTTCTTTTAAGAAATCCAGATGTGTTGCTCCTTGATGAGCCTACAAATCATCTTGACGCAGAATCAATATTATGGCTTGAGCACCATTTACAACAATATAAAGGTACCGTGATTGCAGTAACACACGATCGTTACTTCTTAGATAATGTTGCAGGATGGATTCTTGAATTAGATCGAGGGGAGGGAATTCCTTGGAAGGGGAATTACACGGAATGGCTTGAACAGAAAACGAAGAGATTGCAGTTAGAAGAAAAACATGCGACAAAGAGAAGAAGAACTCTGGAGCGAGAGTTGGACTGGGTTAGAATGAACCCAAAAGGTCGTCAAGCAAAGTCAAAAGCTCGTCTTTCTAATTATGATAAGTTACTTGGTCAAGAACAGAAGGATAAAGAGCAGAGTTTAGAAATCTTTATACCAAATGGTCCGCGCTTAGGAGATAATGTTATTGATGCTGAGCATGTAAAGAAGGGGTTTGGAGATAAGTTACTTTATGAGGACTTAAATTTTAAGTTACCTCCAGCAGGTATCGTAGGTATCGTTGGCCCAAATGGAGCAGGAAAGACAACTATATTTCGAATGATAATGGATCAACTTCATGCTGACTCTGGTGTTTTTAAGGTCGGTGAAACAGCGAAAATATCATATGTCGATCAGTCTCATGAAAAAATGGATCCTGAGAAGTCGATATATGAAATTATAGGTGACGGTCAAGAGCAATTTGAGATAGGTAAGCAAATTGTAAACTCGCGCGCATATTTAGCTCGATTCAATTTTAGTGGAGGTGATCAAAGTAAAAAGGTAGGGGTGTTATCAGGTGGAGAAAGAAATCGACTGCACCTAGCAATGGCTCTCAAAGAAGGTGGTAATGTATTACTTTTAGATGAGCCAACTAATGATTTAGATATTAATACATTAAGAGCTCTAGAAGAGGCTTTATATAACTTTGCTGGATGTGCCGTTATTATATCTCACGATAGATGGTTTATGGACCGCGTTTGTACTCACATTTTGGCTTTTGAAGGTGATTCACAGGTATATTATTACGAAGGTTCCTTTTCAGAATATGAAGAGAACAAGAAAAAAAGATTAGGAGGTTCTAGTCTTGAGCCAAAGAAATTCAAATACAAGAAACTAGTGAAATAATGAAACCACAATCTTCAAAAGGTACCCGGGATTTTGACTTGATACAGGTATCTAGAAGGAATTATGTGATTGAATTGCTAAGAAAAGCTTTTCAAACATTTTCCTTTAATCCACTTGAAACTCCAAGTTTTGAAAATATTGAAACCTTGATGGGTAAATATGGAGATGAGGGAGATCGATTAATTTTTAAAATTCTTCGATCTGGCGATTTCATGAAAAGTGTAGTAGATCGCTCTAATCCTGATATTAAAGAAATTGCAGATAAAGGGTTGCGTTACGATTTAACAGTACCTTTTGCTAGATATGTTTCTCAAAATTCTGGCAAATTATCCTTTCCCTATAAGCGGTACCAAATTCAGCCCGTATGGAGAGCAGATAGACCCCAAAAAGGACGGTATCGTGAATTTTTGCAATGTGATGCAGATGTGGTAGGTTCAAATAGTTTATGGCAAGAAGTTGAGATGATAGACTTATATTCTTTTGCCTTTAAAAGTATTGGTCTTCCTGTTGTAATTAATGTAAACAATAGAAAAATATTATCAGGAATAGCTGAAGTCTGCGGTATCGCTAATCGTTTAATGGAATTTACTGTAGCACTTGATAAAATTGATAAGATTGGCGAAGATGGTGTAATTTCAGAATTGATCAAAAAAGATTTTTCAATTGAGGAAATAGACAAATTAAAACCGTCATTTCGATTACACAGCAATGTAGATGAATCAATATATTTTTTAAAGGACTGGCTTAAAGGAAGTAGCGAAGGCATTCAAGGTATTGAAGAGTTAGAGTTTGTTGTTAAAAGAGTTCAAAATCCCAGTATACTTAAATTAAATGTGAGTTTGGCCAGGGGGCTCAATTATTACACAGGTTGCATTTTTGAAGTAAATGCTCTTAATGTTGATATTGGAAGCATAGGCGGTGGAGGTCGATACGATAATCTAACCGCTATGTTCGGACTTGAAAACATTTCAGGAGTAGGAATTAGCTTTGGCTTAGACCGAATAATGTTGTGCTTAGAAGATTTAAATCTTTTACCTGATAACATCATTCAATCTTGTGATGTCGTCATTATCAGAACAGATGAGAATTCATCTGATGATAATTATAAAATAGCTCAAGAATTGAGGGAGAATGGAATTTCAGTTGATTATTATCCAGATGTAGTTAAACTAAAAAAACAGTTTGACTATGCAGAAAAATGCGGCGCAACCCATGTGATAATTTTCAACAAGGAAATTGATCAAGACAGGATAAAGGTCAAAAAATTAGCTTCAGGTGACCATATTTGGATTGACAAAAAAGAGCTTTTATTCTATTTTCTGGAATTAAAAAAATAATGGAAGCTTATGGTTCCGCATATTTTAAAGGACTAATATCCTTTGTTTTTGCATATGCATTTAATCCTTGAGAGCTAATAAGAGTTTTCTCTGTAAGCTTCATAAAACCATCGTTTTGTGGCAAGATATTTGAAATCACCCTAATAATTTCTGCTTCAATTAGGATAGTTCCATTACTCATATCATGTTTTAGAGTTTTTTTAAATATGATTTGGATATCTGATTCTTCAAGTATTGGCACATTAAAATATGTATTCATGCTCCACTTGATCCCTTGTTGATCTAATTCTGATACATCGTTAGGATATTTTGCACTGCATTGGTGCAGTGAAGCAATAGAAATGAATGATGTGGCAAGAGAAAATGTGAAATATGGATTTCTCGATAAATTCTCATAAGTCTGATGCTCTTCTGTTGGTGGGCGAAATAAGAAACCCCAAGTAGGAGGCGAAGATCCGATATGTATTAATTGGCTAAAAACCCCAGCATTAGCCAAATCATTTTTGTTTAATGTACATACCAATCCCACAGACTTAAGTCCACCGAGAGAGTTGAAAAACATGGCTTTATATCTATTGGGCCATTTACTCCATATTCCTCTATCAAATTCTGTAATCATCAATTTCGAATACGTCCCATTCCACCATTTACACCCAGAACTTCCCCGGAAATCCATTTGGACTCTAATAGTAACTCGGCCATATTGGCTATTTCTTCAGGGGTTCCGACAGTTTTTAAGGGATGTCGTTGCTCCGATGCGGCTCTACGATTATCATTACCCAAAAGCTTTTTTGCCATAGGTGTATCAGTTAGTGAAGGCGCTATTGTATTCACTCTTACATTTGGTGCCCATTCAGCGGCTAAAGAACGACTTAAACCTTCAATAGCCCCTTTTGCCATTGCCACTGAGGCGTGAAACGGCATTCCTTGACCCACGGCTACTGTACTAAACAAAACCACACTTCCTTTTGCAGATATCAATGCTTTTTCCGCTTTTTGAAGAATTTTTGCTGCCCCTAAGGTATTAATGGTAAAATCATTTATGAAATCATCAGACTTAAACGATTTGAATGGTTTCAAATTAATAGTGCCAGGACAATAGACTAATCCACTTAGATGCTCCGGAAGGTTAATTGCTTCCAAATCATCAATATCCATGCTAATGCTTTTAAGATTAACATGTTCATAATCAACAGCTTCTCTGCTAATTCCTAGTACCATGTTTCCTTTACTTAAGAGCAATTTAGTCAAAGCTCTTCCTATGCCGGTTCTATGTCCAACAATCAAAATAGTATGTTCCATATTCTTTTAACACAACTAATCCTATTTTTGTTGAAATAATTGTCATGAAAAATTCTATTGAACTAAATATCCAATCAAAATGGTCTATCTCTGAATGGGAGAATGTTGCAAATGGAGAGGCAACCATATTATTCCCAAAGGAGATAGAAGAGGCCGTTGAAGAAAATAGAAGGTCCCTTGAGAATAGAATAAAACAAGGAGATATTTTATATGGAGTGAACACAGGATTTGGCTCTTTGTGCACAACAGAGGTCTCAAATTCTGAATTGAAACAATTACAAATAAACTTAGTTCGAAGTCATGCAGCAGGCACAGGCACTAATGTTGAAGCAGAAATTGTTCGGTTGATGCTGATAACAAAGATCCGTGCACTTTCAAAAGGGTATTCCGGGGTTCGCTGGATTCTCATAGAGTCGCTTTACAATTTATATTGTCACGATGTGATTCCTATTGTGCCAAAAATGGGCTCATTGGGAGCCTCAGGTGATTTAGCTCCCTTAGCTCATTTATCATTGGTACTGATGGGTGAGGGTATGGCTTTATATAATGGTGAGACCTACAAAGGGAAGGATATCCTTAAAAAACTTAACCTAAAGCCTTTGGAGTTAATGGAAAAGGAAGGCTTGGCTCTAATCAATGGCACTCAATTTATGCTATCTCATGGTTTGTGGGCATGCATTCAAACCCGCTATGTATCTTACTGGGCAGATTGGATATCAAGTATGTCTATGATTGGGTACGATGCTTCAAGTGCTCCATTTGATAAAAGGATCCAGATAATTCGCAATCAGCCAGGCCAAATTTTTGTTGCTGATCGAATCAGAGATTTTTTATCAAGCGCTCCAAGTTTTAAAATGGAAAAAGAACATGTTCAAGATCCATATTCGTTTAGATGTATACCCCAAGTTCATGGTGCTTCAAATGATGTCTGGGTTCATATTTCTGAAGTGTTCTTAAACGAAGCAGATGCAGTTACAGATAACCCTACAGTTTTCTCAAAAGAGAATGATATTATCAGCGCAGGGAATTTTCATGGTCAGAAATTAGCATTGGCATTAGATTATGGAAAAATGGCACTGGCAGAGTGGGGTAGTATATCCGAAAGACGAATTAATCAATTGACCTTAGGGAAAAGAGGATTGCCGCCTTTTTTAGCAAATAAACCTGGCGTAGAAAGTGGGATTATGATATTGCAATACTCTGCAGCTTCGTTAGTTAGTAGAAATAAACAGAGAACAGTGCCAAGCAGCACTGATAGTATTGATTCATCTGCTGGTCAAGAAGATCATGTTAGTATGGGTGCTAACGCAGCAACTGATGCAATTGACATTTTAGACAGAGTATGGACAATATTTTCTATGGAATGGATATCAGCGATTAGATCCATTGAAATGAGTGGGAGAATATGTCCTGAGGCAATTGCTGATTTAATTAAATCATACAGGAATATTTACCCTTCTTCTCAAGGTGATAATGTCTTAGCTGAAGAAATCCAAGTGGCTGAAAAATTCTTAAGAACAATAATTATTGAGGATAAGGCTTTTTTAGATTTTAAAAAATAATTTTTATTTGAGATCTCTAATTATTTGAGAAAATGATGTGGCTGCATAAATGCCTGCGGTTTCTGTTCGTAAACGGTGAATACCGAGAGAAACATTAATGAATTCTTTTGAATTTGCTTTATGCAGTTCTTCCTCAGTGAAATCTCCTTCGGGTCCAATTAATATTAAAACTTGGAAAGGTCTGGATTGGTTTAAATATGAATTGAAATCATCTTTTTGTACATCACCACAAGTGGCGATATACTTGCTGCAAGAGATTTTACTATTAAGTAGAGAATCCAGTTGCGTTAATTCGTTTAATTTAGGTATTATACTTTTTTGACTTTGCAGAGAAGCAGAGCGAATTATTCTTTCTGAACGATCGTGATTTAAGAATTTCCTTTCCGAATGACTCGTTAAGATTGGTGTTATCTCATGAACCCCTATTTCGGTAGCTTTTTCCAGAAAAAAATTCCATCGATCTATATTTTTAGTTGGGGCAATTGCAATATGTAAGTGACCATTTACAAGTCCGATATTTGTTTTTATTTCCGGGCTAGATATTCTTATTTGTTTCCTTGATAAATCATCTATGTTTCCAGTATAAATATTACCAACTCCATCAAAAACTCTTATGATATCACCAATTCTTAATCTCAATGATTTGATAGCATGAGGTAGTTCTTCTTTATCCAAGAATACATAATCTCCTTTTTTATAGCCATAAAAATTGTGCATTTTTCTCTAAATTATATATCTAAGTATTTCCATTTATCTGAGGTTATTCTGGCTTTAGCAGAGCTTGAAACGTGGTCATAAACACCGTTTAGCATAGAAAATTGACCAACAGCTCCAATCATGGCTGCATTATCCATAGTATAGGATAATGGGGGAATATAAATCTCTATGTTTTCCTTCATTGCTAATCGAGTAATTTCATCCCTTAAAAAAGTATTTGCAGATACACCGCCTGCAATAGCCAGTCTCTTTATTCCTGTATTAAAGATTGCTTTTTTTGTATTTTGAACTAAGGGAGCGATAAGACTTTTTTGGATACTTGCGCACCAATCATCTAAATCATTTGTAAGGGTGTTGGCCCTAATTTTTTGCTCTTTTTGCATGGTTTGCAAAATATTGGTTTTAATCCCACTAAAACTAAAGTTTACTCCACTCATCCTAGTCTTGTTAAAAACAAATCGATCTGGGTTTCCATGTTTAGAATACCGATCAATTATTGGGCCTCCTGGATAATCAAGGGATAAAAGTTTGGCTGATTTATCAAATGCTTCACCAACGGAATCGTCAAGTGTTTGACCTAAAACTTCAAAATTATCCCAATTTTTGACAATTACAATTTGTGTATGTCCACCTGAAACTGTTAAGCATAGATAAGGAAATTCTAGGCTGGAATTTTTTTGAATCCCTTTTTCAACTAAATAACAAGAGAGCATGTGGCCCTCAATATGATTTACATTTATTAGTGGTATTGTAAGAGCAAGAGACAGTGATTTAGCCATAGAATGCCCTACCAATAGGCTTCCTTGAAGGCCAGGACCTTGCGTCACCGCGATGCCCTCTAGTTGATTAAATTCTTTTTTTGAAGTCCTTAGAGCGGCTAAAATAGTCGGAACGATATATTGAATATGTGCTCTAGATGCCATTTCTGGAACCACACCGCCAAATTCTCTATGGATCTCTTGGTTATGGACACAATTAGATAGAACATTGAAGCCTTGGAGAACGGCTACTGAAGTATCATCACAGCTTGATTCAATTGCTAATATTAAAGGCCCTCGATTCGTCAAAACACTAATTTATCATTAAGCACAGTTTAATATGCTTTGCTGCTTTTAATTATTTGAAGATAATTATACTAATTGGTATCCGGTTGTAAAGTGATGTTTTTCACGATATGAAGTCCATATCCTTCAATTCCAACTCTTTTCATAGGATGATTTGTTAAAAGAACAACATTTCTGATATTCATTTCTCTAAGAATCTGGGCGCCAACACCATAATCTAGAGGGTCCATGCCAAAAGACTTTGGGATATCTGTCGATTCTTTTTTCGGGACAAACTCTGTTAGATCATATAATTGATCTTTGCGCTGATTAAGGCAAACAAGAACCCCTGAGCCAGCCTCTTGAATGGCTTTTAAAGCACGCTTAATATTGCTATGTTGAAAATAATCTGTTTGAATTTCGTCTAAAATTGACTCTCTAACATCTCCACTTTGCATTCTTACTAAAACTTCCTCTTCTTCAGTCCAATATCCAATTTTAAATGAGATATGAATTTGATTAGATGTCGTTTGTTCGTAGATATTTACATCTAAGGTTCCATAAGGTGAATTAAGTTTAAAATTCTTTTTTAACCTTATTAAGCTCTCCCGTTCCAGTCGATATGAAATAAGTTGTTCGATAGATATAATTTTCAAATTAAAATGCTTAGACATTTTAATTAATTCAGGGAGACGTGCCATTGTTCCGTCTTCATTCATTATTTCAACTATTACTCCTGCAGGTTCTTTACCTGCTAATCTTGCTAAGTCGATTGAAGCTTCTGTGTGGCCTGCACGTCTTAGAACTCCTCCTTGTCTCGCTCTTAGTGGAAAAACATGACCAGGTCTTTGAAAATCACTTGGTTTTGAGGTAGAGTAAACCAAGGCTTGAATAGTTTTAGCTCTGTCCGAGGCGCTAATTCCAGTTGTTACCCCATTACCAAATAAATCAACACTAATGGTGAAAGCTGTTTGGTGTGGGTCGGTATTATTCTCAACCATTGGAACTAAATCGAGTTCGTCGCAGCGATTGTCAGGTAATGGAACACATATAAGCCCTCTGCCATATTTAGCCATAAAATTTACAGATTCCGCAGATATGTTCTCAGCGATTGCAACTAAATCTCCTTCGTTTTCCCTGTTTTCATCGTCGACTACAATTACTAATTTGCCCTCTGATAAATCCTTTATTGCTTTTTCTATTGTACTGAAATCTGAAGTCATTTGTTATTTCGGGTTGTGGGTTGCCAAATACCATTTTCTTTTGTGCGAAGATACCTGATTAAACCTATGAATAATGCTATATTCATCCACGAGAAGTAGGAAAGGGATCTCATAGGTCGAGAAAGAACTTTTGGGAGAATCTTAGTCGGGTAGAGTATAATAAAACCGATTATAACCAATTCGATTATTGACAAAGTCAATATGAGAAAGTCGCCATCATTAATTCTTATTCCTAGTTTAATTATAATTCCAAAAGTTAACAAAACAGGAAAGAGCCATCGAAGTACTTTGTGACTTAAAAAAATTAATCCAGATGGGACTGTATGAGTAAAAATCATGGAGGAGAAACGTATTAAGTTCTGCCAATTCCCTTGTGATATTCTGATTTTTCGATTGAATTCCATTGAGGAATTATTACTTACGTCTTCAGTGCATATTGCATGATTAGAGTGAACTACTTCTTTTCTTGATTTTAAAACGTTCATAGTATGAAAAAAATCTTCCATTAGAGTTCCCCTTGGGATTTCGATGAAAGCATCTCTGCGTATTGCATAACATCCACCTTCAACTCCCATGGTAGATCCCCATAATTCCCCTTCTTTTTGTTTTAAATTGTTTTCCCAATTAATATAGGATTCTTCATTTTTAGAAATACCATAGGACTTGTTCTGCTCCATTCCTCGATAAACTAAATTTCCTCCTACTAAATTGATTTTTGAGTTCAATACCAAAGGAGCAACAAGTTCTTTAAGTGCATCTGGACTGAAGAAAATATTTGCATCGGTACCAATAATAACCTCAGAATCTCCTCTACTAACCATATCATTGATGATATTTGATTTACCTGAACGTTTTTTCATTCGTACAAAATCAATTGAGTCCTCTGATTTCATGAATTTAGTTAGCAATAAATCAGTTGAGTCAGTTGAACAATCAGATCCAATTCTTATTTTTAGTAATTCTCTTGGATAGTCTAATGCAAGAATTGACTTCAATTTCTCTTCAATCACAGCTTCTTCATTATAAGCTGCAAAAACTATGTCCACAGTCGGCCAAGATTCTACTTTGTGATAATTATATTTTATGGGCTTCTTAAAGGTGTATAATAAATCAACTAGTTTAGGATAGAGAAAATAGGGTATCGATAAAAATGCAGAAGCCATAAATATTAACTCAATCAAGAAACTATAAAAAGGATAAAGTTTCACCAACGAATCTATCATGATTTTGCTACGATATCCTTCATTTCGTTTACAAATAATTCATCAGAAAAATGAGTTACGGCATGCTCTCTGGCCTGAATACCCATTTGATCCCTAAAATTAGAATTGTTAAATAACTCAGAAATGGCAATTGCAAACTCTTGCTCTGTATCTGCAATACATAAATGTATCCTGTTTGTGCAAAGTAAGCCTTCTGCACCAATAGAGGTAGTAACGATAGCTTTGCCCCGAGACATGGCTTCTAAAAGCTTTATTCTCATTCCACTACCAGATAGCAATGGTGCTATAAATATGCCATATTCTTCAAATGGTATCTCTTTTGAAGTTGAATTGTTCCAAGTTATGGCTTGAGGTCGGGGAATGCTGTTTGGCCATTTCTTCGAGTAAACAGTCACCTGAATCAAATCTGGGATTTTAGGAATCACCGATTTAACAAACCAAGTCATTCCCACAATATTAGGCTCCCAATCAAGTGCTCCAAGATGATATAGTTTATTTGAGAGAGAACCGCTAAAGCTCCAAGTCTTTTTATGATTGAAAGTGCATGGAAAGACTTCAGTTGATTTAGCACCTAATTTTTTAAAATTTAAAGAGTCTTCATTCGTTATTGCCCAAATATGGCTTCCAAGAATTAAACCAGTTTCCCACTTTTTAAGTTTTCGGGTTTGCCATTTAATAAATAACTTTTTAAAACTTAAATGTGACGAAGCCAATGTTCGTTCCCATATTTGATGCTCAACATTATGAGTTCTAATTACAAAAGGTGTTTCACCCCAGCTTTCTTTATAAACAGACATATAAATTCCATCAACTACAATTAAGTCTGCATTTTCTGATGCTTTTTTTATCGATAATGCAATTTCTGATTTATAAAACCTGGAGGCGAAATAAGACATTTTATTTAATGAGTGATAAATAAAATTTAATGGCTCTGGTGATAATTTTATATTGAAGTATTCAAGTATTATACTTGAGTTAAAAGTTTTAGGGTTAATGACGAAATGCTTATCAGTATTCAACGAAATGACATGAACGTTATGGCCAGCATTAAACTCCAATCGAATAAGACTCTCCATAGCTATTGAGGATCCATCACGTCCAGGAAATGGGACTTTATTGCAGAGATGAAGTATCCTCATTCAGATAAGTGTCTTTTTAAATTAAAAAACTTTAGACGCAATCTATTAAAACTATTCATGCTGGCGTCGTTAGCAGCCCAGATTGTCATCCAAATGGATATTGGAAGTAAAACAATATTCGGCAACCATATCGCCCAGAATGGGGAAATAAGCCATTCTCTACCCATTTTTTCAAATATTATGGATAGTATATAGTGAAATAGAAAGAGAAGAACAGAAATAACGAAGGGAAGCCCAAATCCACCTTTTTGAATAATAGCACCCAAGGGGGCGCCAATAAAAAATAAAAGTATACAAGCTACTGAGACAGCAAACTTTTTATGAAATTCGATAAAGTGCCTGGCAATAATTTGTCTTCGCCATTCAAATTCATTTTCAACTTGATTCATGAAATCACGATTTGATTGAGCAAGATGAATCGAATTATTCGTTGCCCTAAATAAATATTTCTGGCCAACTCTGTCTTGAACGTTGAAGACTTCATAGGGCGAGGAAGTAAGAGAGGAGTCATTGCTTTTCCATCCAAAAAATTTGTTACGCATAGTATTACTCACTTCGTTTTGTCGCTTTCTATATTTCTTATATAAGTCATTAATTGCTATGTTTAGTTGACTTACATTGAGCATATTGTATTCATCGCTTCTACTCACTTTATATAAATCACCCATGGCATATGAGCCCATGTCCAGTCTAATTAACATTTTTTTAAAAGTGCTTTCAAGAAATGGTTCCCGCGTATCAGATCTTTTACTCTCCAATTCATATTCTTGATATGAATGCCCATCGAATAAAATAAACTCCATCCATTCATTTCCCTCATTGTATTTTATTAGTCCAGTTGGAGCCGTTACTAGTGAGTGATTCCCTTTTCCTCTTTCTTTATGGTTATATATAATTATGTCATAAATTTCGTTATCACTTTTTTCACCGATTTTAATACTATATCCATCGATCCCTCCATAAAATATACCAGGTTGAAGATTAAATGTAGGACGCTGTTTTGCAATATTTATTAATAAATTTTCACCTTTAAAATTAGCTACAGGGATTAGGTTATTACTAACGATAAACATACCCGAAGATATAAGGGCTAGGGCTAACAGGATTGGGCGAATAAGACGGTAAAATGATGCGCCTGAGGATTTTGCTGCAGCAAATTCTTTACTTTCCGATAAATCTCCGAAGACCATAATTCCGGCAAACAGAACTGCTATCGGAACAGCCATAGGTAGAACAGAGGCACTCCAAAAGAACATCAGTTTTATTATGTGAAACCATTCAATTCCACGACCAGCTAAATCATCTACATATTTCCAAACCATCTGCATTAAAAGAAAAAAAATAGATATCCCTAATGTTTTAAGAAAAATCCCTAAAAAGGAGCGAAGTATGTATTTATCAATTCTTTGCATGTCACGGTACTAATCACATGTCATTTGGCGCTATATAATCATAATCAGGATACTTGTTTCGATCGAATTTAACTTGATCTACATCTTTACCTTGATTGACTTTATAATCAAAGAGCTCGACCTTAGTGATAACGTCATTTTTTCCATACTCATGATAAGAATGAACTTTCTTTGAATTTAATTCGATTCCAAGAATAACCTTTAATATATCCTCTTGATTTTTTGGTATTAGTTCGATAAATTGTACAATTTTAGTTTCTCCAAACTGCTTCTTTTTTAAAAATTTAAAATCGCTTCCACTGGTATATTTATCTAAAATGTTTACTGGTGAAAAATTATTGTCATTGGTGTCTATTAAGCGAACAGTAATTTCTTCGTCTTCATCACTGACAGTAATTAATTTATTCGACTCTAAATATATGCTTTGCTCATTCAAAATTAGTCGACCAATATCTCCTACTAAAATTACGGAGCCTTTATTTTTACGCTCAACTCTGTTTCCATTTCTCCCTGGGGCATCAAGAATAAGAGAAAAAAAGAACGATTGATCCTTATACTCCAATGTCTTATTTTGGGCCTCCTTAATAAGTGCTAAAGCAGGGTTGGTTTGAGCAAATGCCATTTGTGATAGGCACCAGGTAAAAATGATAAATAATTCTTGTCTAAATGTCTTCATTTTCATCTATTTTTTTGTTATTCAGTTTTAGATTTAATTCGTGCTCATTAGGAACAAGAACTTGTCTTGCTTTTGAGCCTTCAAAAGGTCCAATTAAGCCCGCATCTTCTAATTGATCAACTAACCTTCCTGCTCTATTATATCCAAGTTTTAATTTCCTTTGAAGAAGAGAAGCTGAGCCTTGTTGATGAATTACTACAATTCGTGCCGCGTCTTCAAACAAAACATCTCTTTCTTCAGCACTATAGTTGCTGCCATTGGAGCTTGATTCTTCACCAGTGTATTCCGGTAGACTGTAAGCGCTTGGGAATGCCTGCTGGGAACCGATAAAATCGCATACCTCTTCAACCTCTGGTGTGTCCAAAAATGCACATTGTAATCTAATGAGATCATTCCCTGCAGAGAAAAGCATGTCTCCTTTTCCGATTAATTGATCAGCGCCCCCTGAGTCTAAAATTGTACGAGAATCAATTTTTGAAGAAACTTTAAATGCTATGCGTGCTGGGAAATTTGCTTTTATAATACCTGTAATAACATTAACAGAGGGTCTTTGAGTAGCTATTATTAGATGAATTCCTATTGCTCTGGCTAATTGAGCAAGTCGAGCAATGGGTGTTTCAACTTCCTTTCCTGCAGTCATAATTAAATCAGCAAATTCATCTATCACTAGAATTATATATGGCAGATAACGATGTCCACTTTCTGGGTTCAGTTTTCGTGTTGTAAATTTTTGATTGTATTCTTTTATATTTCTGACCATTGCGTCTTTGAGCAGCTCATAACGATCATCCATTTCGATGCACAATGAATTCAGTGTGTTTATAACCTTTGTTGTATCAGTAATAATTGCTTCATCTGTATCCGGAAGCTTAGCAAGAAAATGACGTTCAATCTTGTTGTAAAGAGTTAATTCAACTTTTTTTGGATCAACTAGTACAAATTTTACTTCTGAAGGATGCTTCTTGTAAAGAATTGATGCTAGTATAGCATTGAGTCCAACAGATTTACCTTGCCCGGTGGCTCCAGCCATAAGTAGATGAGGCATTTTTGCTAAATCTGCAACAAAGACTTCGTTGGAAATCGTCATACCTAATGCAACAGGTAAATCCATAGTGGTTTTTTTAAACTTGTCAGAGGTTAAGACACTTTTCATTGAGACCATTTTAGGACTTCGATTAGGGACCTCTATCCCAATTGTTCCCCTGCCAGGTATTGGAGCTATAATTCGAATCCCAAGAGCGCTAAGACTTAATGCTATATCATCTTCTAGGTTTTTGATTTTCGAGATTCTTACTCCGGCCTCTGGGATAATTTCATAAAGGGTTACGGTTGGTCCAACGGCAGCCTTAATTTTTGCAATTTCAATTTTATAATTCCTTAATGTTTCGAGAATACGTTCCTTATTGGCTTCTAGCTCTTCGGAATCTACTAATCGATCTGGAGCATCAAAATCAGCAAGAAGTTCATATGTTGGATGAACATATTTAGATAATTCCAACTTGGGGTCATAAAGCGTTCCAATAGAGCCTTTGGTCAATTCTTCTTGAGGCCCTTCCTGAAGGGCCTCACTATGAGTATCGATTGGGTCCGCAATTTCTAAACTCATTTCCTCTAAGTCAATATTTTCACCAGGCTTATCAATTACATTTACAGTGACATTTTCATTCAGTAAGGATTCGACAGGCTTAATTATTTCATTAATTTCTTCTGTATTTGAATTGAATTCAAGAGCATGGTCAGAATTATTCTTATTAGTCATTGGTAATAGTGGATCAGTATCTACAACCTTTAACTTGTTTCTCCAATTTTGTGGAGATAGTCGGAAAAACCAAATTATGTGCATGGATGCGATGCTAGCCCAAACTAACCAAAGGCCAAGCTCTCCAAAAAAATTTGCCCCCCAAAGGTGAAAGAACTTACCAAGATCTCCAACCCATGCATCATTTGGAGAAATGGAGACATCTGATAAAATATTGGCTAGCATGCCAGTTAGGCAACTTAGCAAAAACGTATAGAAAAGTCCAAGTCTTGTTATTCGCGATAGTCTATTTTTTAGACTAAACAATATTTTTAAACCCAAGTAAATGAACCACAGGATAGGTATAATAAAAGTCCAGCCTAATGTTCTAATTGTTATAAAAAAACCAATAGCCCCTCCAAGCTTACCAAATACATTTTCTATTTCGATAGCAGGATCGAGTAAAAGTTCACTAAAATTAAAATTTAGATAACTAAAATCATTTTTCCATGTAAATAATGTCGAAATACCAGATATAAAAACAAACAATCCGGTGAAAATAATTGCAAGTCCAAAAACAGCATGCAATGATTTATTGCTCCGTATCTCTGTCACGATAGACTTTAATGACTTAAGAGATTGCCCTTTATTTTGAGACTTAGTTTTTTTTGTCATATCTATTTCTGACCTAGACATCAAAGGTAGCCCAATTCCTACCTTTGTAAAACCATGATACAATTGATTTCCGTAATGTCAGAATTGGGAGCTGGCACTGAAGGCTCCTCAGATGGCTATTCAGCTATAGCTTCGGCATCTTACAGGCATCCAATGGATTCCATAGATGTTTTTGACTCTAGTAACATCATAAAAGTAGATACTGTCAAATCTTTAGGTATACCAAATCCGGACTTTGAGCATTCTAAAAACCTAAATGAGATTGTGACTATGTACAATAGGATATCAGTGGCTATCGAGAATTCTATTTTAGATAATAAATTCCCTGTTGTTATTAGTGGTGATCACTCTAATGCTGGAGGGACAATTAGGGGGCTGAAGAAATCCTATATTAATTCTAGAATTGGTCTAATATGGATAGATGCCCACGCAGATCTTCATTCTCCTTTTACCACTCCTTCTGGAAATGTTCATGGAATGCCTGTAGCTACTGCAATAAAAGAAAACAATATCGATAGTGCAATTAATAAACCAAGTGATGAAATTATTGATCTATGGGGTCAATTATTGGGTGATGAAAGAAGAGTTATTCCAAGTGATATTGTATATGTTGGACTAAGAAGTGTTGAGGATGCGGAAAGTTTTCTGATTCATAAATATGGTATGGGCGTTCATACTGTAAATGAACTTCGAGATAGGGGGGTTGATCGAGTGATAAACGATATTGAAACACAGCTTGATAATTGCGATGTTATTTATGTATCATTTGATGTTGATAGTATGGATCCTTCAGTTTCCAATGGAACTGGAACGCCGGTTGAAAATGGCCTCAAGAAATTAGAGGCATTAGAGCTTTTAAAGATTCTTGCAAGTCACTCTAAAGTAAAATGTATTGAATTCACGGAAATAAATCCTTCACTTGACTCAAAGGGTAACCCTATGGGCGAGGTGGCAGGTCAGCTATTGAGAGAAACAATTAATTGTTTGAATAAAAGATTAAGTAAATGATTGATACAACTACAATATTACTGAAGTCAATTATTTCGGCCCTTTTGAAGGAGTTATTTGGAGATCATGATATATTGATTGACCTACAGGAAACCAGGAAAGAATTTAAGGGAAATGTCACTCTAGTTGTATTTCCATTTTTAAAAATCAGTAAACTCTCCCCAGAAGCTACAGGTGATTTGATAGGGTCTAGATTATTAGAAAGGTCCGAAGAGGTCAAGACTTATAATGTTGTAAGAGGCTTTCTTAATTTGACTTTAACAGATCAGGTAATTACTAAAATATTTGATGAAATTAAAAGAACGAATGATTTTGGTTTAAAAAAGCTTGACTCTTCGTTGCCTTCTGCGATGATTGAATATTCATCTCCAAACACGAATAAGCCACTGCATCTGGGTCATATAAGGAATAATCTTCTAGGAGATTCTATTTCAAGAATTGTCAAATCGTCGGGAAGGAATGTTATTCAAGTTCAAATAATCAATGATAGAGGGGTTCATATTTGCAAAAGCATGTGGGCATGGAAAAAATTTGGAGACGGGGAGACTCCCAAGACCTCTGGTATAAAAGGGGATCATTTAGTCGGAAAGTATTATGTCTTATTCGATAAAGAGTATAAGAGACAGATAAACGAAAGTATTTTAAATGGTACGGATTTAGAAGAGGCGAAAAAAACAGTGCCTTGTATTTTAGAAGTTCAAAAAATGCTTTTAGATTGGGAATCGGGTGATTCAGAAACAGTTGAGCTCTGGACTAAAATGAATACGTGGGTCTATTCGGGCTTTGAGAAAACATATGAACGTTTGGGTATTGTATTCGATAAGAATTATTATGAATCCGAAACTTACATTCTGGGGAAAAAGGATATTAAAGGAGGTCTTGAAAGTGGTGTCTTTTACAGAAAGCCTGATAATTCTGTTTGGATTGATTTAAGTTCTGAAGGACTAGATGAAAAAATTGTTCTCAGAAAAGATGGATCATCCGTATACATTACCCAGGATATAGGGACTGCAATTCAACGATTTAAAGATTTTGAAATTGATTCATTGACATATGTAGTGGGTAATGAGCAAGATTATCATTTTCGAGTGTTATTTTTAATCCTCGAGAAATTAGGTTACGACTGGGCAAAAAAAATGCGACACTTATCCTATGGTATGGTTGATCTCCCCACGGGGAAGATGAAGTCTAGAGAGGGTAAAGTTGTCGATGCTGACGACTTAATGGATGAAATGGAGTCAGCTGCGAAAGAAATGTCTATCGAGCTAGGTAAGTCTCAATCATTTAATGATTCAGAAAGTGAAAAACTAAATAAAGTTTTAGGCCATGGGGCTTTAAAATACTTCATTTTAAAGGTTGATCCAAAAAAGAAAATGATATTTAATCCTGAAGAATCAATTGATTTTAATGGGAATACGGGGCCTTTTTTGCAGTATACCCATGCTAGAATATCCTCTTTAATCAATAAAAGTGGGAGTCAAGTGGACTACGATTGGGACCAGTTTGAATTAAACGAAAAAGAGAGAAATCTGATCATATTAATATCCAAATTTCCGCAAAGGATTAAAGCTGCTGCCTCAGACTTAAACCCAAGCATTATTGCAGCTCACTTATATGAATTGGCGCGAGGTTTTAATGGCTTTTACCAACAGCATTCGGTTCTGAATGCTGAGACAGCTTCAATTGCAGCATTTCGTCTAGATCTATGCAAAGAGGTTGCTGCCGTATTGAATTCAGGGCTTTATCTTTTAGGTATACAGGCTCCTAAAAAAATGTAAAATATTTTACCATTTAGAAGAGTTAGTTACTTTTTTGAGTCTTTTAGGAAGCCCGTCTTTATGCAACATAATTGATATGGTTTTATATTTCACAAATGCTTCAGAGGCATATATGTAACCATTACGGTAGGAGTTTTTGCGGTCACCCCACGAGTTCTTTACAATGTAATATATTCCACCTTTTTGATCCTTAACCTTTCCTACAATTTGCATACCATGATCATCCTGTGTTTGATAATTGTCAAAACCTAACTGGCGCATTTCCTGAGTAACAGTCATTTCCTTATGAGGGCCACTAAAAACCTGAGACTTTTCTTCGTCTGACATTTCACCCCATGCCATTGCTGGCATCACAGCTAAGCCATTCTTTAGGGAAAATCCACGTTCAGAAACATCAGTTGCCCAGGCAATCGTAAATCCGTTTTTCAACGCATTATCAATAGTGTTCATCATCTGATCTAGATTGACATTATAAGACAGGGCCCATGACCAGTTGTCAGGAACTTCTATAGGAAACCAAGAATCAAAAGGGTGGTGATTAAAGGATGTTAGTTGAACATAATCATCAGAAACTATACCCAGATAATCATCTGCAAAAAGACGTGGCGTATAAATTTTCCCATTAAAAGAAAACTTCTCCGGCTCATCACCCAAATATGCATCTAAGACACCATTAAAACCAATCTTCCAAGCTGTTGATATTTTTCCGTTATTTTTATCTTTTACAGCGTCCAGTATACCTTTTAGAGAAGATTCAAGTTCACTATGATCATTTCCTTTAGTGCCATAATTTAAACCAGCATATGCCTCTTCAGGGACAGCTCCATATTTCTTGATAACATAAAATATATCCGGTTCCGCTCCTCCTTGTGCAAAATTTAAGTGACCATGCAGACGAATATATTTGTCAGCCTTGTCCTGATATACTTTTCTTACAGTATACATCTCAGAAAGATCAACGTTAGGTCTGCCTAATCGGATAAGTTCGGATTCTAAAAAAGCTGTTGCTGAATAACTCCAACATGTACCAGAACGACCTTGATTTTTTACAGACGTTGCTTCAATGTCGTAAATCGTTGTGAATTCAAATTGTTTAACATCTAATTCTCCATTATTTGCAACTTTATTGATTAAGTCGACTTGTCCAAAAATAGAAATAGGAATAAATAGTAATGCGATTGTCAGTGAAAGATGTTTCATTTTTAAGAATAAATTTATTTATTAATATTATAAGCAACAGATGCATTTTTGATCCCGTTGGAGTAATCATAGAATCCTTTACCTGACTTCACTCCAAGATCACCCGATGTTACAAGGTTTATAAGGATTGGGTTTGGTGAATATTTAGGTTTCCCATATCCTTGGTGCATTACATTTAATATGCTCAAGCAAACGTCAAGCCCAATAAAATCTGCTAATTGAAGCGGCCCCATAGGGTGTCCCATTCCAAGTTTCATGATACTGTCAATTTCAGAGACTCCAGCAACTCCATTTTGAAGAGTTTCAATAGCTTCATTGATCATTGGCATTAAAATTCGGTTAGCAACAAAACCCGGGTAGTCATTACAAGCTACCGGAGTTTTGCCTAATTCTTTTGATAGCTCCGTTATTGTAGTCGTTGTCTCATGAGACGTTTTATAGCCACTAATTATTTCCACAAGTTTCATTACCGGTACAGGATTCATAAAATGCATTCCAATGACATTCTCAGGATATTTTGTTACTGCCGCTATTTTTCCTATTGAAATAGAAGAAGTATTTGTAGCTAAAATAGTTTTTTCGGTAACTAAAGCACTTAGACTTGAAAAAATCTGGAGCTTCAGGGTTTCATCCTCTGTAGCGGCCTCAATTACTACATCTGCTGATTTTACCGCTTGTTCAAGATTACTGATCAACTTGATTCTTTCAAGCGATGATTGACCAATCTCTGCCGTTAATATTTCTTTGCTTACTTGTCTTTTTATGTTTTTTTCAATATTAATTATTGAGTTGTTCAATGCTTCCTGATTAATGTCAAAAAGCATCACATCAAATCCATTGGTGGCAAAAACATGGGCAATTCCATTACCCATTGTTCCGGCCCCGATAACTGTTATTTTTTTCATGATGTGAAAGATACGCAGAGATCACTTTCCACGACCCTGAATTATTGTCCAAACTGTATATATTAAAACCTTTATGTCATTGAAAAAGGACATATTTTCTATGTATATAAGATCATATTTCATTCTACTCACCATTTCTTCGACATTACTGGCATATCCAAACCTAACCATTCCCCAGCTCGTTATGCCTGGTCTGATTTTATAGATATGTCGATATTGAGGTGCTGCCACTATTATTTTCTCGGCATAAAAAGATCTCTCAGGCCTCGGACCAACAATACTCATGTCCCCCCTTAGGACATTCCAGAATTGTGGTAATTCATCTAATCGATACTTTCTAAGAAACTTACCTAATCGCGTAATTCTATTGTCTTCGTCGCTGCTTAGTTGAGGACCGTCTATTTCGGCATTAATTCGCATAGTCCGAAACTTATAGATATTAAATATTTTTTGATTCCTCCCTAGTCTTGGTTGAGAAAAGAAAATCGGACCACCTGAAAGTCCAATCATTATTGATAAAAGCACAAGTACTGGAGAAATCATCACTAGAGCAAATATGCTGATTAAAACATCTATTAATCTCTTTGAGTTCCGCTGCCAGGGGTTCATGGGGTCAATATGCCATTCCATTAATAGAACACCGTGATCATCAATTTTCACTTGCCCGGAGAGTATTCCATAGGTGTCGGGAATCATAAATGTCCTAACTTTTGATGTTTCTAGAACCAAAATTAAATTTGCGAGTTGATGATGTTTTTCCGCTTCAAGAGCTACGATGCAATCTTGAATATTTAATGTATTAATACACTTAGTAAGGTCCTTGAGTACACCTACCATGGGTATTTCGCTTAACGAATTTCGATCATTATCTTCCTCGGTATTTATCCACCCAGAAAATATTTCACCTGACCAGTTAGAATGGCGAGATAGTGACTTTAAATTGTTCTGAATTTCAGATCTTGAACCTATAAGAAGTGTTGGGAAAGAGTATCTTTTAGAAAGGATATTTCTTTGGATGAAATAACCCATGATAATCCTATTAGAAATAGATCCCACAAAAATAATTCCAGAAAAAATACCTGCTGTTTTAAAGTAATCTGAGTAATTGGTTACAAAGTCATTTAAAAGAAAAACTAAAAAATAAAAGGTTGAGAATACAAAACAAACCTGAATAATAAGTCTTACCTCTGTCAAACGAGACTTCCTTATTGGATTTATATAAAGGCCTATTAATGCAACAGAAAAAACCCAAAGTATTGATGTTATTAAAGCACCTAGACTATAAAAATTATCCCAGTGCATCGTCTCCAATCCAAACCGAGCTGGTTCTATAACTGCTTTTCGGTATGAATACAGTGCTGTATAAGCTATCCAAGCCGTAACGAAGTCACATATCAGATATGCGAATCGCCATAATCTTTGATGAGTATTTAAGTTAAAGCTCTGTTTTTTCATTCGTGATAAAGAAGTCTAACATTGTCAATTAAGACTGTATCTAGTCTGCCATTATTAAGTTTTGCAGAACCTATAAAAATCTTAAAGGTACTGGCTTGTGGGGATCCTGAAACCTCGGTAATCAAATTTACATAACCATGGTTCCATTTTGAGTTTGGTAAGAATGTAGCTGTAGGCATCTGAATTATTTGTCCTGGATTACTAGCAATCACACCGATAGTTAAAGGATTTGTTATATGGTAGTCAAATTCCACATATACATTTTCACCGCCCTTTGGGAGTATGAAATCTTCATTGCTGCTAACCTCAAATTTACAAATCCCTGTATCTAGTATAGCCATTCCACTGTATAGGTTTTCCTCCCCTTGTGGAGGCGGGAATTTAATATTTGAATTTGAAGTGAGTATCCAGTTGGTATCGCTTTGATTCGTTGTAGTCATTGTTCTTAATCCTGATTCAAAGGTTTCAAGGTTTTTTATCTTCAGTTCTCCTTGGGGTGCATTAAAATCATAAGAAACAATCTTGTTTGAGCCGCTTGGGAAGTCAATAGTTTCCCCCTTTTTAAGATCTACCGACATTTCAATAGGATTGTAAAATGGATATATTCCTCTAAAAGAGGATACCCCATTTATATCAATACCTGGCTCAAGTTTTAAATCATAGGACCCATTCGTATCTATTAATACCGGTATTTGAGCAGGTAATTCAAAAGCCCCAAGATTATAATTGTTTATGTGAATCCAAACAGAGGAGATTTTCGAACTAGAATTACCAAAGGATGAATTTTGGTTTGGAGTCATATATAGCTCTTGAATGGCTAAATACGCCGGCTTTTCAATGGAGTTGTTATCACAGCTATTTAATGTGACCAAACACAGGTTAATAATAAAAAAAATGAAAATCTCTTTCATTTGACAAATGTAGAGTAGTGATCCCATTGTAAATTACCACTTGAAAAAAAAACACTATTGGATACTACTAAACATCAAGGTCAAAGACAGCATTTAATACAAGTGCTGAAAGAAAAAGGGATATTTGACAATAATGTTCTTCAGGCCATTGCAAACGTGCCAAGACACCAGTTCCTGGACAGTTCATTTGAAGAGTTCGCCTATCGTGATGTTGCATTTCCGATACGAGCTAAACAGACTATTAGCCAGCCTTACACAGTAGCGTTTCAATCCCAAAGTTTGGGATTGAGTAGGGGTTCTAAGGTTTTAGAGATAGGTACCGGTTCTGGATATCAAGCTGCTGTGCTCGTCGAGATGGGGATGAAAGTGTTTTCGATTGAACGCCAAAAAGATTTATTTAATTTCTCTAAAAGTATTCTTTTAAAGCTTGGCTATAATATTACACAAAAATTTGGCGATGGTTATAAAGGGATTCCCTCTTACGCTCCCTTTGATGGGATCATTGTGACCGCAGCATCACCAGATATACCCGGTGACTTAGTTGAACAACTATCCCCTAAAGGCTCTCTTGTTATCCCAATTGGTTATCCTGAGAATGACCAAGTGATGAAGCGCATAAAGAAGTCAAATACTGTTGAAGGTTATGAAGAAGAAGATTTAGGTAGCTTTCGATTTGTTCCTATGCTCAAAGATATTGAGTCTGGGGACAGTTTTTAAAGCCTAAATCTCTTTGTTGGTGTCTCTATCAATATCTCGCTCTTTTATGCTGGCTCGTTTATCATATAATTTCTTTCCTCTTCCCAAGCCAATCTCTAGCTTAGCCCATCCTTTTTTGCTAAAGTAAAGTTTTAATGGTATAATGCTAAATCCTACGTTTTTAGTTGTTTTAATTATTTTTTTTAATTCGTTTTTTTTTAAGAGTAACTTTCTCTCACGTAGTGGTAAATGATTGGAGTAAGTTCCTAAGCTAAATTCAGATATATGAAGATTTTTTACCCACAATTCTCCTTTTTCAGTTAGGTAACAATAACTATCAGATAAATTAGCTTTCCCTTCACGTATGCTTTTCACCTCGGTCCCATACAACTGTATCCCAGCAGTGAAGGTTTCTTCAATTGCATAAGAAAAACGTGCTTGACGATTTTTAACAACAGGATTCATAATGCAAATCTAACCCTACTTTTGTTGAAGCATGCTGTACTCTAAAATCATAAGACCAATATTATTTAATTTTCCTGCGGAAACTGCTCATAACATTACCATGAGTCAATTAGAATTACTGCAGCAATCATCATTAGGGAGATTAATTATTCAATCTATGGGTGGTCCTGTTGCATCTAATCCAATAAAAGTTATGGGGTTGGATTTCAAACATCCTGTTGGTCTTGCTGCGGGCCTTGACAAGGATGCTAAGGCAATTAGAGGTTTGTTCCAATTGGGGTTTTCTCATATCGAGGTTGGGACTTTAACGCCGAGACCCCAACCTGGAAATGAAAAACCTAGACTATATAGACTTAAAGAGGATCAAGCACTTATAAATCGAATGGGTTTTAATAACGAGGGTAGTATAGCCGCATCAAAAAGATTGCTAAAAAGAGATAAGTCCTGGGGAATTGTTGGTGGAAATATTGGTCGAAATAAATTGACCGTCAACGAAAATGCGGTTGACGACTATTTACTTTCAATGAATCATTTGAGAGATGTTGTTGATTATTTTACGATAAATATATCCTCACCTAATACTCCTGGCCTGAGAGACTTGCAGCATGAGAAGGCATTGAAGCGTCTTTTAGAAGCGATATATCAAGAAAATAAAAGTTTTAATAACCCAAAACCCCTAACTGTCAAAATTTCACCTGACCTATCTAAAGATGAAATTCAATCGATATCAAGACTGGCTGTGGATTGTGGATTTAATGGGGTGATTGGCACAAATACTACAATTGGTCGGACGGGCCTAAAGATTAGTGATAGAACCATTGAAAAAATGGGTAATGGAGGTCTTTCAGGTCGGCCATTATCAAAACGCAGTACTGATGCGGTAACATGGATTAAAGAAGCTGTCAAAGATTCAGTGGCAGTAATAGGAGTTGGCGGAGTATTTACAGCACAAGATGTTTTAGACAAAACAAATGCTGGTGCTGATCTAGTTCAGGTTTATAGTGGTTTTGTTTTCAACGGTCCCTCAATGATCCATGATATTCAACGGGCATGGAGAAAATAGAAATTATTGAGTGCCCAAGGGATGCGATGCAAGGACATCCCAGAATATTTTCAAAAGATGAAAAAGTTTTATACCTAAAGTCCTTGATGCCTGTTGGCTTCTCTGCTATTGATATTGGTAGCTTCGTGTCAAGTAAAGCAGTTCCTCAAATGGGAGATACTTCTGGTGTTTTAGATTCATTAATTGAGGTAAAAGGAAATAATCAGTTTTTAACAATTGCGGCCAATGATAGGGGAGTTCAAAGTGCAATCAAACATAGGGCAGTAGATTTAATTGGCTATCCCTTTTCTGCAAGTGAAACCTTTCAGAAACGAAATACAAATCGATCAAGAAAACAGGCAATAGAGGAGTTGAAAAGACATGCAGAATTAATTGACAGTAAAAAAAAGAAACTTGTCGTTTATGTCTCAATGGCTTTTGGGAATCCATATTTAGAGACTGTTTCTGATCAGGAAATCCTTGATTTTATCGGCGAAATTGTTAAAACAGCAAATTTTGAAGCACTATCCCTGAGTGATACTGTTGCAAAGTCAAGCCCTTCTTCGATACAATCATTAGTGATGCTTGTTAAAAATAATTTTACGGATATCAATTTAGGTCTTCATCTGCATGTTCCTCAGAAAGCGGCTTTAGGTACTGGCTTATTGCAAGTTGCGTGGGATTGTGGAATAAGAAGATTTGATTCAGCACTTTTAGGGTTTGGTGGATGCCCATTTGCAGCGGATTCCCTTTCAGGAAATCTACCAACAGAGTCTTTATTGTCATTTGCAAATAGTATTAATGCCGATAACGATATACATGCTATTGCTCTTGAGGTGGCTCACAATGCAGCGAGAGATCTTTTTCTATAGATTTTAATTTGTTTGAATTAACTTTGTCTTGTTGACGGGTTTCTATTTTTTAGAAACAATAGGGAATTCAGTGTAAATCTGAAACTGTACCCGCAGCTGTATGCTTCAATGCTTCAATGTAATTGCCACTGACAAGGATCGGGAAGGCGCAAAGAAGGGGAGTTAGTCAGAAGACCTGCCCGCTACCATAAGCCCGTCAATGCCGGGAAGAGCGTTGAAGAGAATGATACATAAGCAATTATTAACCTTTATTGGGTTAGCTATTTCTTGTTTTAAATGCTATTGTTACAGTTTGGACACATCTGTTGTTCTTAATTCTGTTCCGATATCTTTTTTCCTGTTTACGGAATCAAAAATATCTAAGTCTCTTCTTTCCACATGGGATGAGTTGCCTTCTGATCCCCTAGGGACCTGGATGAGAGGAATTGATACCAGGGCAATAAGTCCAGGTTCATCGATTACAATAAATCGTGAGGGATTACCTTCAAACTACTCTCAATTCATAGTCAATGGACATCTTTTTCAATCACCTGATTTGGGTGTAGTTGATGTAAGTCTGATTCCCAAATATGGTCAAATATTTTCCCATACAGCCGGAGACTTAAGCCCTGTAATCGGATCAGGTCTTGGAGGATCTATATATTCAAGCCGTCCGAGTAATAGTAATTCGATTCAATTATCAACTTCGAGTATCGGAAGTTTTGGTGTCGGTGGAAGTTGGTCACTTATCAATCCCAAACCGAATCAAACTATCTCACTATCAATAGGACATGATATTTGGACGCATGATTATAAATATTCGAATTATCTAGGAGAAAGGCTAAAAAGAATTGGTGCTCAGGGATTGAGATCTGAATTTAGCGTGTCTAGCAGATCTATAAATCCCGAAAAAAAAATTTGGAGTAGTCAGTCAGTTTATGGAGTTAACATGAGTAGAGGGCTTCCTGAGCCGAGCACAGCTGCCTACAGGACGGGAGCCAATCAAACTGACAGCAGAATACAGTTAAATAATTCAATTGGTTACTCAAAAGGGAATTATTCCTTAGAGACTAGGCAAAGTGTTTTTTACAGCAATCAATCATATTCTAATCCGATAGGCGATATTTTGGACACAAATGTTTCAAACGGGTCCTCGCTTGAGGTTATAAATATTTGGAAATGGGGCGATCTCTCACTATCCAACCAAAGTCAGATTCAATACTTTGGAATTTCGGGGCAAAATAAACCAGACACAAGCATCACGACAATAAGCAATTTGACGTCATTGACATATCGTATGTCTGAGGGAAAATACGTTAGTCTATATAATAAAGCATCATACCAGAATCTAATTAATGGTATTGGCGGAAGTAGTCCAGGACTACAGGTTTTTATTGAACATAGAAAAAGAGAATTGGATATTCATTTAAAACGAATTTTTAGGTTACCAACGATGAATGATCTTTTTTGGTCACCCGGAGGAAATCCCGATCTAATTCCTGAATCAGGTTGGGATTTAAAAGCTTCGTTTAGCCTTCAGAATAAGCACAACATTTTTAAATTAGAAGCATTCGCAGGTAAATTAAACAATGGGATTATTTGGAGACCTAATGGGCTATTCTGGCAACCCATAAATGAATTTCTGATTACCAGATACGGCATGAACAGTTCATGGCAAATTTCATGGTCTTCTCAACTTGTTCAATTTGAGGTTCAAGCTTTACAAAGTCAAAATGCTGATAATCTCCCAATTCCATATTCAACTCCTTTTCGTCTTCGAATGATATATTCAAAGCAAATCCAAAATGGGAAGATGGGTGTTATGGCACTGTATCAGAAAGGAGTGCCGACACTATGGACTACTAATCGATTGAGCGATTTACCAAATGCTGGTAACCTCAGTTTATTTTTTGAAAAAAAAATATTTGAATTCAAGAATAAGTCTTCGATTAAAACCAAGTTTAGATTTGAAAACATAATGAATCAGCAAATCTTTTTTCAAAAAAACTACCCGATGCCGGGAAGACATATCAATCTTTCATTTCAAATTAATTTCTAATCAAACACAAATAAAATACAATCATGAAACAAATAAAAATTACATTTTCTTTACTCTTGTCGTTTGCTTTTTTAATATCATGTAATCCGGACGTAGATCCCGTTGGACCTGTCAATCCTTACCTTGATAATGGTTTTCTGGTTATGAATGAAGGGGCATTTCAAGGAGGTATCGGCACTCTATCTTTTGCTTTTTGCGATAATTCAGGATTTGATTCAGTGGATAATGATGTTTTCCAAGAGATCAATGGAAGAAGTTTGGGTAATCTAGCTAACCATATCTCAAAAGATGAATCATACATTTATGTAGTGATGAATGGAGCAGCAACTGTTGAGATATTAGATAGAAATACGCTAGAGTCAAGAGGTACTATTACGGGTTTCAAATCACCCCGTCAAGCCATTAATCTAAATGATGGGTATATATACGTTAGTGATTGGGGATCAAATGCCATTTATAAAGTAAACGTATCCACAAGTTCAATCGTTGATTCTCTAAAAAACTGCAATGGGCCTGAAGGTATGTTTCTTGCAGAAGGCAAATTATTTGCCGCGAATTCTGGGGGATATGTTCTAGATAGTTCAGTATCTGTTTATGATTTGAATAATTGGACTCATGAAGGAAATATTCAAGTGGGAATAAATCCAATTGAAATTATTGATGATGCTTTAGGGAACCTATGGGTACTATGTTCTGGCTACTCAGACTGGAATGGAACGGGAGGAGACCGATACTCCTCATTAATTAGTTTTGACCCAAAGACATCAAATATTTTGACGGATTATACGAACCCTATCCTGACTGATCATCCGAGCAAATTAAGATCAAATCTTGCGGGTAATAAATTATATTTTATACAAGATTCTTATGTAGGAAATGTTATGGAATTTTCAATCAATCAAGTGAGTTACCCAACTCAGCCACTAATATCTCATTCTGCATATGGATTGGCTATTGATGGACTTAATGGAAATCTTTTAGTTTTAGATGCTTTGGATTATCAATCCCCAGGTAAGGCTCTATTATACGCAGATAGTGGCAATATTATCGACAGTAGCTCCGTGGGATTGATTCCTTCAGTTGCTATAAATACCAAATACTGATTTTTTTTGAATTTCTGCTCTTGTGAAATTAATTTTTTACGAGGGCAGAATTCATTGCTTTTGATAAAGCTAATACCATAATTGCTCCGTAAGTAACGGTGCCCAAGAGCATGCTAAAATAGAATGGTACTGCAGCTGCATAAGCTGTAAAAAGCCCTAGAATATTCTGTGGTATCGATGGATTTCCATACCAAACACCAAAGTTGCTGAGTAAAAAGAAAACTAGATTTGCGCCAGCAGCGTGCCCAAGCCAACCCAGCTTTGTCGGATTTTTAACGAGGTAATTGCCCCAAGCGATCATGGCTAAGTGACCGATATAAACAAAGCCCATTCCAGGATATAATATTGTTGAGATACTAGAGATGCTTTTATAAAAGAGGGCGTTAAGAGCAATATCAGACAAAAATAATAACAGTAGGGGTAATACAATAAATACTCCTTTCCCACGCATCCAGAATCCTCCCAATAGAGCAACTGATCCCACGGCGGTGAAGTTGGGTATGTGAGGAATGAATCTTGTTGAGATAGCGAGAATCATTAGTCCTATTGGTATTATGTACTTAGATACACTCATAATTAGTGATTATAATCGTTTAAAAATATAAATAATAAATAAAAGTACTACTAGTGAAAGCAAGAAACGAGTACTTTTCCCATAGTGCAGAGCATGAACTTCAGCGTCTTTTCTGTAGCTCCAGAATAAATAAGAAAGGAATCCTACCGTGAATATGGCAGCAAAAATCCAATGACCTGTTGTTATATTTTCCAATGGGTGTAATTTGCGACAAAAATAAGGGCTATGAACAAACAAATTGATGCTGTAACCAAATTTCATGAAGTTTATAAGATTCCTTTTGAAAATAACCCTTCAAAAGATATATCTGATTCATCTGTAGAGTTAAGACATCGCTTGATGTCAGAGGAAAATGAGGAATATTTAGAAGCTGCTAAAAATAGTGATTTAATAGAAATTGCTGATGCACTCGGGGATATGTTATATATTTTGTGTGGAACAATAATAACACATGGTTTACAGGATAAAATTGAAGAAGTCTTCGATGAGATTCAACGAAGTAATATGAGCAAGCTGGATGAAGATGGTGAACCGATTTACCGAGAAGATGGAAAGGTTATGAAAGGCCCTAACTACTTTCGGCCGGACATAAAATCTATTCTCGAAGCATAACTTGTCCATCGATTTTCGTAATTTGGTAGGTGTTGAACATTGGACTCCAAGCCCTTTATTTCTCCTTGTGGAGCTTGAATAAACCTTATTGACTTTAAGTTATTTTCTTTAAAGTTCAATTCTATCTCTGAGCAAGTAATATTACTAGATTTATCGGTTTCTGGGTGTATTAGAGCAGCAGCATTACCTTTTACTATTAGTGTTTCTATTTGTCCGTTACTTAAAAACCCAACAAGACTCTTTCCAGCCATTTCGTCAGTCATAACAGAACTATCAGGCTTGCTAGATAGATTTATCCTCCCGGTACCATATATGGAGTCCTTGAATCTTTTATTGCGAAAAAAATATTTCAAACTATCGGAAATGACTTGATAATTATTGGACCAAGTGGTTGCATTCTCCCATAAAATGAGTATTGAGTCTTTAGAATTCCAGGATAAATTTTCAGAATTAGTAATTAATTTATTTTGAAAGGTGAATACATCATTTCTAGCGATGGTTAGCTCCGGCGTGTGATTTATAAATTCTGAATGGATTTCCATTGTGTCGTTGCTAAAATTGATCCACTTTGCTGGATTCAAACTGTCCCCAAACAATCTAGTTACTTCATTATGATCCATTTTATATAAACTATCTGCAGAGAATCCCATTTTCAGATCCTTGCCAATAACACCATTGAAAAAACTTGAAATGTTGTTTTTATTATCAATATGAGCAGAACCGAATGAAAGTTCTCCTGATTCACTTTTAGCCGTTCCATCTGAGGCTATAATATAAATTGATTCCTCGGGATATTGCTTCATTATATCACAGTCGATAATGTAATCGGTTGTAATTGCACGTATCTTATCTCTAAACAAAAAAAGCTTATTTCTTGCTTCATATGTCCCTCTTGTTGCTGTCAATTCTCCATCATTAGATATAACTTTCCCTCCGTCATTAAAAGATCCTATTTCATTATTAGTGTCATATAGGAGCCTAGGTGCTTCAAGTATTTGATCGTCTTGTTTAAGTATTACGTTGCCCTCTAAATCTGCAATTCCTTGATGATAATCTAATTCTTCAGATTGAATTGTCAGACCATTGTCTCCGATAAAATGGATATTGCCAAAAGCCTTAAAACGGTCTTGTTTTCTCCACCAGCGAGCAGAATCACATTTAAATATTCCGTCACTATTTCTTAAAATAACATCTCCTCGAAGAATTGTAATTGGGGTTGTGTCTTTTCTTAAAACAGTGACTGAACGAGAGTTTAATATTTCCACTCTTCCATTTTTTAACTCCTGTGCTCCCAGATCTGAACACAAGATGAGCAGAATAAGTAGAGTTAGATCTCTCATTCCTTCCAAAGAGTTAGATCTCTCATTCCTTCCAAAGAGTTTGCTCTCTATCTGGACCTACAGATATTAGCACGACAGGGACACCTGTGTATTTTTCAATGAATTTTGTGTACGTCTTTAATTCGTTTGGTAGTTCTGTTTCAGTATGCATTTCTGTTAAGTCATCTTTCCAGGAATCCATTTTGATATAGACAGGCTCTAAAAGTTCCTGGTCAAGACTATAAGGCAAATGCTTAATTACTTCCCCACGATATTTATATGCAGTACAAACTTTTAATTCTTTGAGGCCAGATAGCACATCTGCTTTCATCATCATGAGTTTTGTTACACCGTTGACCTCTACGGCATATTTTAATGCAGGAAGATCTAGCCAGCCAGTTCTTCTTGGTCTTCCAGTGGTACTGCCATACTCATTTCCTTGATCTCTTAAGAATTGACCCAATTCATCGTTGAGTTCTGTTGGGAAAGGCCCTGAGCCAACTCGAGTTACATAAGCTTTAAATATCCCTATTACCTCATTGATACGATTTGGAGCTATGCCAAGTCCTGTGCATGCGCCAGCGGCTGTAGTTGTAGAAGATGTGACAAACGGATATGTCCCAAAATCCACATCTAAGAGTGTGCCCTGAGCTCCCTCTGCAAGAATTTTTTTTCCTGAATGAAATGCATTTTGGATCAATACATCTGTGTCCGCAAGGTTCATGTCCTTGATCCTTTTAATCGAATGCATCCATTCTTTTTCCGCATCATCTAGGTTGAAAGGAAAATTATATCCATTTAGAAGATCTAAGTGCTTCATTTTTAAGGATTGATATCGTTGAGAGAAGTCAGTCAACTCAATGTCACCAATTCTTAACCCATTTCTTCCTGTTTTGTCCATATAGGTTGGGCCGATACCTTTTAATGTGGAGCCAATTTTATCTTTTCCTTTTGCCGCTTCAGATGCGGCATCAAGTAACTTATGAGTAGGCAATATTAGGTGGGCCTTTCGAGAAATTTGTAATCTATTTAGGCAGTTTGGTTCTAACTTTAACAACTTATCTATTTCTCCACAAAATATTATCGGATCTATTACTACACCGTTGCCAATTAAGTTATCTGCATTGGGGTGAAATATTCCGGAAGGAATAGTATGAAGAACATGTTTAATACCGTTAAACTCCAGAGTGTGACCAGCATTCGGGCCTCCTTGAAATCTTGCCACAACATCATACTTTTTTGTAAGTACATCTACAATTTTACCTTTTCCTTCATCGCCCCATTGAAGGCCGAGTAGAATATCTGCTCCTTGACTCATTTTATTTTTTTGCTTTTGCGTATATATACAATTGGTGCCCTGTAACTTCAACTCCGAATACTTCCTCCACACTTTCTTTTATCTTTTGAATACGCGGGTCACAAAACTCACGTACTTCATTCGAATCTAAAAGTATCACATGGTCATGCTGTCTGTTAAAATATGATTTTTCGTATTGAGCTTGATTTTTCCCAAACTGATGCTTGCGAACTAAATCACATGAAAGCAACAACTCAATAGTGTTATATAGAGTGGCCCTACTTACCCGATAGTTCTTTTTTTTCATAGAACCGTAAAGAGACTCAATATCAAAATGTTCCTGACTATTATAAATTTCATAAAGAATAGCAAATCTTTCAGGTGTCTTTCTATGGCCGTTCTTCAGTAAAAAAGTCGTGAATACAAGTTTTACTTGTTCAAAAGATGCTTCGTTCATTTTAATTTGGGATAACTCAAGTTGCTAAGTTACAGTTTTGAGAGCGTAACTTAGAAACTTCAATATGCGATTTACTTGGATTTTTATCATATTTTTTCTTACACCAGGCAAGGAATGTTTGGGACAGACTAAGAGAGCTGCTAAATTTTATAGAAAAGGCATTACTGAGATATTTAGTCAAGATAAAAATTTAGAAAGAGCTGAAAGTCACTTTCTTACAGCCATTCGTATCTCACCGGATTATTCTGATGCATACATGGCATTAGGTGATATGTATTCAAGGACTGGAAAAATTGACCAAGCACTAACCAATTATAGAATTGGAGCCGAGAGTGGCAGCGAGCGAGAAGGCTATTTTAAACTAGGTAAAACAGCTATAAAAGCTGGATATTACTCGATTGCCTCTGAGGCATTTAGTAGCTATCTCTTAATTAATAAACTACCTAAGACTAAGAGGCAAGTTGCGATGAAGTTGTTAGAAAATTCAAAATTTGGATCCTGGGCAATGTTAAATCCCAATGACGTGAAACCAATAAGAATAGATCAAAGCTCAAAGGCAAAGAAAACTGAGGTTCGTGATAATGAAATTGTTTTGAATTTTGTCAAAAAAGATCATGTATACCCTGAGTCCTATTTTTTTCCAAGCATCTCTGGAGATGATTCTACATTATATTTCACCGGTAGAAATATATTAAGGCCTCCTTTTGACGAGAATATTTATTCCGTTAAAAGAATTGATAACCACCAATGGTCAAGGCCAATAATGGTCCCAGGCATGATCAATACTCGACTAAATGAAGGGGCAGTAAGCGTTCAGGGAGATCAAAAAAAGATGGCTCTTGCTGCCTGTGACCGAGAAGATGGATTTGGCTCATGTGACATTTATATCTCTTCATCTTCATCTAGTGTATGGTCAAAGCCAAGAAATATTGGAATCGAGATAAATACTTCTCAATGGGAAACTCAACCATGCTTATCTGCTGATGGCCAGTATTTGTTTTTCGTTAGGGATGCTAAAAAGAGAGGTAGTAACTCAAATATTTGGATGTCTCGATGGAATGGAATTGATTGGTCCAAGGCGGAGATGCTTTCTGCCCAAGTTAATGGATCGGGCGATGAATTTTCACCCTTTTTACATGCTGATGGAAAGACACTGTATTTTGCATCAAATAGCCATACGGGTATGGGTGGATTGGATTTATTTAAGACTACTTGGCGCAAAGATGGAACATGGAGTATTCCGGAAAATTTAGGCTATCCAATTAATGATCATAGAGATAATTTTGGCTTAGTTGTCTCCCCTGACGGGTCTACAGGCTATCTGGCAGGGGGGTATTTAAACATTGGGGGTGAATCTCTTGCTAATAATAATCCTCAGATATACTTTTTTAGCATGCCTCCTAGCATTAAGCCAGAAAGATCTTTATGGTTAGAGACCTGGGCATTTGATTCAATAACTGGAATGGTTGTAAATAATTCGTTTTGGTCTATTAGTAAAAACGGGTTGGAAAAAGAATCTCTCGGTGCTGGCGGTGTATTTGAAACCCCGTTTTCTTTAGGTTCTGAAATGGCATTCAATGTTATTGCCGAAAACTATAATATGGTAAGTAAAAGAATATTTACGGATTCATTAAACCTAGACATTTTAATAGACACGATATTCATGACTCCTATCAAGAATGGTGATTCCTTTATCTTAAATAATATTTTATTTGAATTTGACCGAACCACTCTTCTAAAGAAATCAAGATTAGAAATAGCCAAGATTGTTCAATGGATGACAACAAACCCAGAGTTGAATATTGAATTGCAGGGACATACCGATAATTTGGGTTCAGTTAAATACAATAAAGAGCTCAGTACCAAAAGGGCTCAAGCGGTTTATCAAGAGCTTATCAATAATGGAATCTCACCGAATAGATTATCGTACCTGGGACTAGGGGATCAGATTCCAGTAGCCTCAAACAAGACAGAATCAGGCAGATTATTGAATCGCCGCACGGTAATTCAGGTAACTAAATTTTAAATTGAACTTTTTAATATGCCTGATTCTCCAAGACCGAATAACGCGTAATCGTATTTAACGGGGTCATTAGAGTTTAGTTTTCTAAGAGTTTTGTCTAATTCTAATAATCCTTTTGAATCATTGTAAGGTCGTTTTAAAAGTCCTAAAGCACGTGCAATATTACCGCTATGAACATCAAGTGGGCATGATAGTTTAGATGGATCCATATTTGTCCAATCTCCAAAATCAACCCCTTTATTGTTGGAACGAACCATCCATCTTAAAAATAGATGTATCCGTTTAGCGGCTGATCCAGAAGATGGTGAAGCTATGTGTTTCATAGTCCTTGACTCTGTCCAGTCTTCAGATATAGTTGATCGGAATCGATCAATAGCATGATTGTAAAAATTCTCATCTGACTTGCAAAGAAATAAAGTTTCAAGGCTCTTGTTTTTTCGATAATAATTTCTCAATGATTTTAAAAATTGCCAGCCATCAATATTCATTAATGTACGATGAGACCAGTTTATGTCTTTAATATCATTATCAGATAAATCTACTAAATCATCAACAGGATGATCTCCGAAATATGAAAACATTTTATTGCTACTGTCGAGTATGCTAGCGCGTCTTCCCCATGAAATAGTAGCTGTCATAAATCCAACAAATTCTCGATCTACAGACCTCAGGTATCTGTGAGGTATACAAATTGGATCATTCGCGATGAAGTCAGGATTCTCATATTTATCAACCCAATGGTCAAGCCAATCCTTTAGGTCCTTTTTAGGGATTAAACTTCCCACTTTCCATCTTTTATATTTAAAGTTCTATCTGCATTCGAAGCCCAACTTTTATCATGGGTAACAACGACGATTCCAACATTTTTAGACTCTCTTACCTGGTCCAATAGATTAAATAATTCTTTTGATCTTTTGCTATCTAAATTGCCCGATGGCTCATCTGCTAGTAGAAGTTTTGGTCTTTGCACCAGTGCTCTTGCCATTGCAACCCTTTGTTGTTCACCTCCACTTAATTCACTAGGAAGATGGTTTAATCGGTGAGATATGCCGAATTCATGAGCAAGTTCTTTTGCGTAATCTTCAATATTATCTTTCTTTCCGATATAGCCTGGCATGCAAATGTTTTCTAACGCCGAAAATTCGGGAAGTAGGTGGTGAAATTGAAATACAAAACCTAAATGGTTATTTCGAAATAATTCTATATCCCTAGATTTTTTTGGATACGCCTTGTTTTCAAATTTAATTATGCCAGAATCAGGTGTGTCTAATCCACCAAGTATATGTAAAAGTGTTGATTTTCCGGAACCAGAAGCACCAGTTATTGCAACAAATTCACCTTTAGATAATTGGAAATCTAAATCTTTTAATACCAAAATGTCCCCGAATGACTTAGTGATACCTTTTGCATTTAATAAACTTAACATAGACTCCAAAAGTAGAGATGAATTCCGTGAGTTCATAAGTACATTTGCAGAATAACTCAATCCTACATAAAATTATGAATCTTCACGAGTACCAAGGAAAAGAAATATTGGCATCATACGGAGTTCGTATTCAAAGAGGGCTCATAGCCTCAAGCCCGGAGGAAGCTGTATCTGCGGCAAAAAGAATTACTGATGAAACCGGCTCTAAGTGGCATGTTATAAAAGCACAAGTTCATGCTGGAGGCAGAGGAAAAGGAGGGGGAGTGAAGCTGGCTAAATCTTTAAAAGAAGTTTCTGACTTATCATCAAATATTTTAGGCATGCAACTTATCACGCCTCAAACCAGTAAAGAGGGAAAAAAAGTTCATCAGGTTCTTGTTGCAGAAGATGTTTATTACCCCGGGGAGTCTGAAACAAAGGAGTACTACATGAGTATCTTACTTGACAGGAACCAAGGTGTAAATATGCTCATGTACAGTCCCGAAGGAGGTGTGGATATTGAATATGTAGCCGAACATACCCCTGATAAAATATTTACCGAGATCATTGATCCTTCAGTTGGTCTGCAAGACTACCAGGCTAGAAGGGTTGCTTTTAATTTAGGACTCGGTGGGTTAGCATTTAAAGAAATGGTTTCTTTTGTAAAGAGTTTGATGAAGGCATATGAAGGTATAGATGCATCCTTATTCGAGATTAACCCTGTTTTAAAAACAAGTGATAACAAAATAATGGCTGTAGATGCCAAAGTGTCGCTAGATGATAATGCATTGTTCCGTCATAAAGATCTTAAGGATTTAAGAGACCTGAGAGAAGAAGACGAGACTGAGGTACGTGCTGATGAAGCTGGTTTAAACTTTGTAAAGCTAGATGGAAACGTGGGCTGTATGGTTAACGGCGCTGGGCTCGCGATGGCTACGATGGATATAATTAAAATGGCAGGAGGGAATCCAGCGAATTTCTTGGATGTAGGGGGTACAGCAGACGCTGAGCGTGTAGAAAAAGCTTTCCGTATTATTTTAGAAGATTCCAATGTGAAAGCTATTCTTGTAAATATATTCGGAGGAATTGTCAGATGTGACAGAGTCGCTCAAGGTATTGTAGATGCATATAGGTCAATTGGAGAGATACCCGTTCCAATCATTATCAGACTCCAAGGGACAAACGCAACTGAAGCAAAAGCTTTAATCGATGAGAGTGATTTAAGTGTCTATTCTGCAATTGGCTTAAAGGAGGCTTCTGAACTTGTTGGAGAATTGATCGATTAAGAGTTTAACGTGAATTTGGTCTCTCTTAACCAAATCTTGACCAGCGTCGAGTTTTTTTCCGTTGTATTCAATGTTTTATTTGTAATAGGAATTGTCCGACAAAAAATATGGGCATGGCCCTTTGGTATTTTAGGTTGTGGATTGGCTGCTTGGATGTTTTATTCTGGCGCGCTATATGCAGAAGCCTTTTTGAACATAGTATATGCTTTACTTGCCGTATACGGTTGGATAAGCTGGGGGAGTGCCAATAACAATGTTCTTATAATGCTGGCAAAAAGAAACAGTTTTGGTATTGATAGCTTTTACATTACCCCGTACTTTATTTTTTTAGGTTGTTTGTCCGGAGTTATTATGGATTTATTCACAGATAACCCATTGCCATATATAGATTGCATAATAGCTGCTATGTCAATACTTGCAACAATTTGGCAGGCCCGTAAAATTTTAGAGAATTGGTTTATTTGGATGGTTTTAAATTCATTTTCAATCTTCATTTTTATAAACCGTGATTTTAATATTTATGCTGTTTATTCATTTCTACTTTTAATAATGAGTATTTGGGGTTATCAAAAATGGAAGAAACACGCTGGCGAATACTAACTGATTTATATTGAAGATTTATCTATGAACTTCATGATATCCGAAAAGCATTCCTGGCTAATGGTGTGCGGCATTTTATAAGCTCTTATTTCTAAATCAATATCAAAGTCGCTCTGTGCTTTTTCAAAAGTTGGCATTGACTTAGAAACCGGAACAACTGCGTCTTCCGTCCCTACAGCTACAAAATGAGGTATTTTTTCTTGATTATGTTCAAGGAAAGGCCATTCTAGTGGATAGTAACTTGCGATTGAGACAATTGCACTAACTTTCTCTGGAAAAGAAAAAGAAATAGCATTACATAATATCCCTCCTTGAGAAAATCCTAAAAGAATTGGTTTTGGGGAGTTAGGGTATTTTGATTTATGCCAGTCTAGAGCGTCACTGATAAGTAATAATGACTCCTGAGCTTGAGGTAAGTTAGTTTCCTTTAATCCATTAAAATCAAATTCTAAACCATACCAGGCAAAGCCACCAGTAGACAATGGAAACGTCGCTCTTAAAGATCTAATTGTATTACGTTTATCAAAGTAGATACTCAGGGCATGTAGGTCTCTCTCATTGCTGGCGTAACCATGAAGAAGCCAAATCTCTTGATTAAATTGGCTATCTCCAGCGCTCTCTGAGATCAATGAGTCATTAAACGCAATAGGTAAAACACTCATTTAATTATGTGCCAGGTGTGGTCGCCTAAAAGCCTTACAGAGTTTACAAATCTCCCTAGATTTCTTTGCGAAAACTGAAATTCTTCTGGGCTAATTAAGGATAAAACATGTTCATTTTCAGAGTTAACGTAAAGATGATAAATATGATTAACCTCGGGCTTGAATTTTATCTTGGCATTATAAATCCACTGCGATATTTGTTTTCTGTCTTGAATATCTTTTACTTGAGAAGCTAGAAGCTCCATTTGGGATTTGATTTGAAGTAATTGTTGATCTGTTTGAAAATCCATGGTGTCTAAGGCCGCACTTCGTTGAGCAATTTCATCAGTAACTTTTATCGGCACACCGCCAACATGATGAGGGTACTGCAAGGAGCTGGGATTCTTAGATACTTTATCTGAATCTATAGGATTCTGAACAACAGGATTATTTTTCTTCACTTTTTATTCGTTAAAAATAATTTTTCGGCTACCTCAAATCTAAAATTAAATATTTCATTTAAGCGTGGCTTTACTATTATTGGGTGAGCTAACCGACCTAAAAACCCTAAAGGAAGTTTGTAATGAATGTGATCTTTCATAAGAACTCCATCTTTTGACTCTTCAAAAAAATGTTCATGATGCCAGATGGCGTATGGGCCAACTCTTTGCTCATCAACAAAATACTTTTGGTCTACAACTTGGGTTATTTCTGTAGTCCATTTCATGGGAATCCCTAAAAGAGGTGAGACTCGGTAATGAATAAATAGCCCAGGGTACATTTTCTTTGGAGCGTTTCCTAACATTTGAAAACCTAAATTACTGGGTGTTATTTTCGATAGATTAGAAGGAGAAGAGAAGAAATCCCAGGCCTCTTTTAGACTAATGGGTAATGTTTGTTCGCGGTATATAGAGTACATATGGTTTAAACAACAAATTTTTAAAGTAGTTTACTCAAATAAAATTAATTTTCTAATGACCAGGCTTTTTTATAAATCACATTTCCATTTATGTCTATAAATTCAGTTAATAGATTGGATTCCCCATCCCAAATAACATGATTAAAGTGATTAACGTTTACAATTGACCCTTTTACCAAGCTGGTGTTTTTTCTTATCTCTTTTTTGCTTGGGTTGTGTGTTGATGATGTTAGTGGTGAGCTCGTAATGTCAATTAAACGCTTGTTATTAACATATTTAATATTTAATTCACCGTGGTGTCTATCTCCAGTTAAAAAGACAATTTGTGACTTGGATTCAGAACATATATTTAGAAACTCAAGTCTCTCTTTAGGGAATTTCGAATAATTTTCAAAAACCTTTGCGTCATTAAGGACCTGTGAGCCTATGGCAATAAAAATAACTCTTGCGTCCTCATACATATTTAAAGTCTCCCTGAGCCAGTTTAATTGATTATTG
The DNA here is from genome assembly GCA_913009655.1 of uncultured Cryomorphaceae bacterium. Classification (GTDB taxonomy): domain Bacteria; phylum Bacteroidota; class Bacteroidia; order Flavobacteriales; family Schleiferiaceae; genus TMED14. Next base: position 31,476 of record CAJVWI010000011.1, on the reverse strand, counting down.
CCCAAAACCTGAGTTCCCACAGGGCCACGATGACTTCTGTTATCTAATCCGATAAGAGCAATTTCATTATTACGCATTCTCCATCTAATGTCACCATTTACGGAGAGATTAACAGGTGTCTGATTCCAGACAGATTCAAATATTTTTGCGCTAATATTTTTACCAGAAAAAGATGAATCCGCATCGTTGGGACCAAAATCATGATCATCCCATATCGCATATTGTTTTCTGACAACGTCAAACATAGAGGCAATTGGTTTGGTCGAGTGGCGTTTAGTATAGGCTTCGGCCATTGATTTTTTATTCCCCCAATTCGGTTCTTTAGAATAAATATTATCACCTAACCAAATAAAAAAATCAGGCTTTTGATCCTCAATGGCTGCAAAAATCTCCTCGTTTCTATCGCCAGTGTAATCAGCACAACTTCCGATACAAAAATTAACATTTTGAGATAGTATAATGTTTGGTGTAAAGGCAAGCAGGAGTAATACTCTTTTCATTTAACAAACATCGTCTAATTTGAATTAAAAATATTATTTGGTTATTTATTGATATCAGTAACTCAGGTTTGTAATGAAATATCATAGTTCTAAAAAACTGATTAGAGATAATAGTACATTTACATAAGTAGTATGAGATATATAAAAGCCTCTAAGCGTATAGATTTACTCAAAGATGCAGCCAACGAAAATGGTTGGTCAATTGATGTTATTGGGCAGACAAAAAATGGCTTAGATCTTTTTGTATTTAGAAATAAGCCAGGTGAGCAGACGGATATATGTGCTTGGTCATTAATGCATGGCAATGAGCCTACAGGGTTTAATGCGCTACTTTATTTTATGCAGCAACCTGGCATTGCTAGGTCATGGTCAATTTTTCCAATTGTAAATCCAAATGGAGCTGATTCATTTGAGCGATTTAATGCCGATTCAATAGATATAAATAGAGATGCAAGAAATCTAAATTCTTTAGAGGCGCTGTCGTTATCCAACTGGGTGCTCAAAGAAATGCCATCTTTAGCACTTAATCTTCATGATCAAAGATCTTGTTTTTACCCAAAGGGAAAAAATGTTCCGGCTTCTTTTTCTCTTTTGGCGCCTAAGGGTAATAGGGACTATGAGACTTCTTCGCAGTCAATAGCAATTAATTGTTGTTCATGGATGGCCAATGAGTTGAAAGTAGATTATCCAGAGGGGGTAGGTAAATTTGATGATAGTTTTTATCCATCCGCATTCGGGGAATATTTTCAAGAAAGCAATATCCCAACAATAACTCTTGAAACAGGAATCGGATTGAATGACTGGGCAAGAGCAGGGGTTTCTAAATCATTGGGAGAATTGCTTTTTTCTCTGGATAAAAATTTTCAATCTGCATTATCATGCAAATTAAAATCATATCAGAAGCTTCCTAAAAATGTTAATAATGCGCAAGATTGGATTTGTATCACTTCTTCTGGTCCTTATGAAATTAGAATCATAGAGTCAGTGAAAGATCAAAAACATTCTCGTTTCTGGAAAGTCATTGGGCCTGGTGAATTAGATAAAAAGTATTGGTTTTCGAGTGAGCTTATTTCAACTTCTGTAAAGTTGACTCCTGGGCAAATATTGGATGATGACCTCGTTAGATTTTTAGGTGGAACTGCAATCAATGATGTGGATATCTTTAATTTTTCTAATTAAAATTTTAAAGATGTAAATTAGTAAAGTGGCAAAATCTAAAAATATTGCAATTATAGGAGGAGGCGCGGCTGGCGTTTTTTCTGCCATTGCAGCAGCCGAGGCTTCTCCGGACTCTAGTATTCATGTTTTTGAAAAATCAGCAAAGCTCCTAGGTAAGGTTTTAATATCTGGGGGGGGCAGATGTAATGTTACCCATGCATGCTTTGACCCTAATGAATTAGTTGAAAATTACCCAAGAGGTTTTCGCGAATTTCTTGGGCCATTTCACAAGTTTGGATGCGGGGACACAATGGAATGGTTTACGGATAGGGGTGTGGAATTGAAAATCGAAAATGATAATCGAGTCTTTCCTGTTTCAAACGAATCCTCTACGATAGTTAATTGTCTACTTGATTTTGCCAAGAGAGCTGGGGTTCAATTTCACCTTAGGCATGGATTAAAATCCATCATAAAAGAAAATGATACTTTCTCTCTCCATTTTGATTCTGGAGATGTTTCTTCATTTGATCGGGTGCTTATAGCTAGTGGAGGGTCTAAGAGGTTATGGAATGAACTTGAAAAATTAGGTCATCAAATAGTTTCTCCAGTCCCGTCATTATTTACATTTAACATCAGGGACCCTAGATTAAAAGACATGGCTGGTATTTCTATGCCTCAAGTGAGAGCTACTGTGCCAATAGGTGGATTTGAGACTGAAGGCCCGTTGCTTATTACTCATTGGGGTTTAAGTGGTCCTGGTGTTCTTAAGCTTTCTTCTTTTGGTGCTCGCTGGATGAATGAGGTTGATCATTGCTTTACAATTTTTATTGACTGGGTACCGAGTGAGGGTCGTGATGACTTATTTGAAACTCTTAATGGGTTTAGAAAAGATTTTAATTTTCAGCGTAAGCGAGTGGTGTCTAATTCAATGTTTGGAATTCCTCTGCGGCTTTGGAAAACCCTTTGCTCTTATGCAAAAATACCAGATTCTGCAAATTGGTCTGACTTAAGTAAACCCGTTGTGCGACGTTTTTCCGACACTTTGTCTGAATCCACCTTTCAGGTTTTTGATAAAAGCACTTTTAAGGAGGAGTTTGTTACTGCTGGAGGAGTTCTTTTGGAGGAAGTTGATTTTAAAACTTTTGAGAGTCGTATAATTCCCGGTTTGTATTTCGCTGGAGAGGTTCTTGATGTAGATGCCTTAACTGGTGGGTTTAATTTTCAAGCAGCTTGGACTAGTGCCTGGTTAGCTGGGCATTCTATAGTCAATGACACATAGATTTTCTTTTAATGTGATTACAATTTTAATAAGTACATTTTTTAAATAAAATCACTTTAAATGAGCAAGGAAGATTTAATTGTAGCAATAGAGTCAAGATTAGACACCATTGAAGAATTATTAGATGGGCTAGAAAATGCTTAAGTTGACGTAGAAGTATTCAGAGACTGCCTTGGAAATGTTTGGAATGAATGGGGTAAGTTGTCTCCTTCAGAGGCTTAAGATCTAAATGACTCTTAAATAAAATATAATTTATTCAATTTTTTCTTGCTCATTTCAATATTACTAATTATTTTAGCATTCTAATATAATTAGTAATACTATGAAATTAGACAAAACACTTAAGTCAATGCGAAAGCTAAATAACTGGACTCAGCAACAGTTAGCTGATCGTGTTGGGCTAAAAAGATCAGTTATTGGAGCATACGAGGAGGGGAGGGCTGAGCCTAAAATTGAATCTTTATTGGCTTTTTCTAGACTCTTTAATATAAGTATTGATGATTTATTATCAGGTCAAATAGAAGGGGTAAAGCCTTCTGGTATAAATACCGAGCGCTTAGCGGGGAAGAAGCTTAGAATACTTGCCGTACCTATTGATCCAAAAACAAACAAGGAAAGAGTTTCTCTTGTTCCAGTGAAAGCGGCAGCGGGTTATTTAGGGGGCTATGGAGATATGGACTTTATTGAAGCCTTGCCTCAGTTTTCGCTACCTATGCCTGAAATATCATCAGAGGAAACTAGGCGTGTTTTTCAGATACAAGGAGATAGTATGCTCCCTTTTTTGCCGGGTTCCTACTTGATATCCAGCTATATGCAAGATTGGAGTTTTATTAAAACCGGTGAACTGTATGTTTTTTTAACTCAAGATCATGGAGTTGTTTTTAAGAGAGCTAGAAACTTTATAGGAGAAACTGGAGAGATAGAGCTTATTTCAGATAACACAATCTATGATCCTTACAGGGTTCATGTGGAAGACCTCCTTGAGGTTTGGAAAGTTGAAGGCAATATTCAATTTGACCTTTCTAACAAGCACGTTAATGACAGTGTTGCAAATAAGCTAGATACTTTAAAACAGGAAGTTAGAGCTCTTCGTTCAGCATTAGAAAAAAATGTAGCTTAATATGAAATTTAGTAGGTTGTGAGTAGGTCTATTCTACACATGGATTTAGATAGTTTTTTTGTTTCAGTAGAGAGGCTTCAGGATAGTAGACTTAATGGAATACCTGTTATTATTGGAGGAACATCTGGAAGGGGTGTTGTTGCTGCGTGTAGTTATGAGGCTAGGGCATACGGAGTTGGTTCAGCTATGTCAATGAAAATGGCAAAACAACTATGTCCTGAAGCAGTTGTTATTAGAGGCAATTCTGCAGCGTACTCTAAGCAATCCAAGATAGTTTCAGCAATTGCTGAGGAGTCCCTTCCGGTTATAGAAAAAACATCTATAGATGAATTCTATGCAGATTTAAGTGGGATGGATCGATTTTTTGGTTCACAAAAAGTTGCTTCAGACTTGCGTCAAAGAATCATGAGAGAATCTGGCCTTCCTATATCATTTGGTCTTTCTGCGAATAAAACGGTATCTAAGGTTGCTACAGGTGAAGCTAAGCCTAATAATGAAAAATATATACAATCGGGGTCAGAGAAACTTTTTTTATCACCGTTGTCTATTCGAAAAATACCTATGGTCGGGCCAAAAACATATCAAACGCTTCGAGATTTAGGGATTCAGACCATTGGAACTCTACAGGGCATGCCAGTAAATGCACTTAATAGTGTATTTGGTAAGCATGGTCGAGTTATATGGGAAAAAGCTCAAGGTATTGATGATACACCTGTTTATAAAACTAGTGAAAGAAAATCCATCTCAACGGAGCGGACATTTAATCATGATACTACGGATTTAGATAAGTTGCGCAGTACTCTAATGGCTATGATTGAAAACCTCTCGTTTCAGCTTAGAAAAGGCAATAAGCTTACTAGTTGTATTCGAATCAAGATTAGATATGCAGATTTTCAGACTCAAACTAAGCAGTTATCTATTCCTTATACATCTTCGGATTCTGTACTTATAAGTAGGGGGGGGGATTTATTTGTTAGAATACATAGTCGTCGAATCAGAGTTCGATTAATAGGTGTGAGTTTTAGTGGGTTAGTAGGTGGAGGCAGCCAGTATCAGTTATTTGAAGGGTGCGATAGAAGTGATAGCTTATGTTTAGCTATGGATCAAATTAGAAATACTTATGGAGACAGGGCTGTGTTTAGAGCTTATGGTCTTGGGGTTAAAACCATAGGTAGGGAAAATCCATTTAATGGAGATCCTCCTCCACTATTAGCCAATCGAAAAAGGTAGATTTTTTATGTAGAAAAACGGGTATAGCTTTTTTCTATATCTAAATATAAAATACTATAAACCAGTATTTTAATTACTTTAAGTTAAATAATAAAATTAATACTTTAGCTCTTCCCAATTTATTAGCAAAACATAGTTGATTAATATTATTGTGGGGACTTTTAAAGACAAATAAAACAACACTCTACACGTTAGCGTATTTAATATGTTTATTAGCCATAGTGCATATAGCTTTAAATTTGGAGTGCTAAAAACAAAAGATGTTTTACGCATGGCTGAAAAGCATGGCTGTGTACCTCTTATTTTGGCTGAAATAAATAGCACTGCAGGTATACTTCCTGCCCTTCAAGACGGAAGAGTACCAATACAGCCAGCCGTTGATTTTAGAATCGGAGGGCTTCGCATAGCTGTTTTACTACCGGAGTCACCACTTGGTTTTCAGCGACTTAACTCCTGGTTAAGCAGCGCTCGAGTTAGCTTAACCTTAGATGTACCGAATATTGAAGATGTAAGAGTCATTTATCCACTGAGCAATGTACCGGCTAGAAAGCTTTTTTTTAACGAATGGATTGGAGTTGAGCACCATGAACAGATAAAAGCACTTCGCCATCAATCTCATGATCGATGTTTAGCTTGGTCAACATTAGCTTTCAGAAACACAAGTGACTTTAATAGCCATAGGCTACTGAGAGCAATTGATAAAAATGGAACACTCTCTAACCTGAATACTGATGACCACTTAGCCAATAAGTACTACTGGGAAGATGCTAGATTCATAAAAGAAAGATTCTCCACTAGCCTATGGCGATCCAGCCAAACGTTTTTAAAGTCATTACCCGATTGGGATTCATTTATGGGCAAGGGGAGTGGGGGTAAAAATCAAGAGACGTATACAGGATCTAAAGCAAAGGATAAGTCACTACTTAGCCAACTCTGTGTAGATGCTCTAAGCCATAGATATAAATCTGTAAATCAAGATATTATAAATAGACTGAATAAAGAGCTAGAAATAATTGAGGAAAAGTCATTTGTATCTTACTTTTTAATTAATTGGGACATAGTACGCTACGCTCAAAAACAAAATTTTTTTTATGTAGGTAGAGGGAGTGGTGCAAATAGCATAGTAGCTTATCTTTTAAAAATAACTAATGTAGACCCTATAGATCTAGACCTCTACTTTGAAAGATTCATCAATATATACAGACAATCCCCACCGGATTTTGATCTAGATTTCTCCTGGAGAGATAGGCAACACGTAACTAAGTATATCTTCAATAGATTTCCAAACACTTCACTTCTGGGAGCCTGTAACACATTTCAATATCGATCTATTGTTAGAGATTTAGGTAAGGTATTTGGGTTGCCCAAAATTGAAATTGATGATCTGTCAGACAGAAAAATAAATCCTGGAGATAAGTTGGTTGAACGCATACTTAAATATGCCGACAGACTAAAAGGACTACCTAATAGAATGTCTATCCATTCTGGAGGTATTCTTATCTCACAAGATTCTCCACATGTGTTCTCAAGCACATTCATTCCTCCAAAAGGGTTTCGTACTGTGGATTTTGATATGCACACAGCAGAAGATATAGGTCTTCATAAGTTTGACATACTAGCCCAAAGAGGGCTGAGTAAAATATCAGAATGTATTGAGATCGTTAAGAAAAATAACCCAGCAGATGCTTCGAAGTTTGATATTCATAATATTCAACATCTTAAGTATGATAATGCAAGTATTTCATTATTAAGAAAAGGTGGTGCTATGGGTTGTTTTTATGTTGAGTCTCCAGCCATGAGAAGTTTAATGATAAAGCTCCAGACATCTAATTATCTAGAACTTGTGGCTGCAAGTTCAGTTATTCGACCCGGGGTTTCTCAATCAGGAATGATGAGAGAATATATAGAACGACACAGGTTTCCGGAGAAGCGAACTAGAGCACACCCAATATTATTAAAAATAATGCCCGAAACATACGGGGTTATGATTTATCAGGAAGATGTGATTAAAGTTGCTCATTACTATGGAGGACTAACTCTTGGAGAATCGGATGTATTGCGTAGGGGGATGTCTGGAAAGTATAGGTCAAGGGAAGAGTTTAAAGCTATTCAAAGTAAATTTTTTACTAACTGCAAAAAAAAAGAATATCCCCATTCTGAATCACAAGAAATATGGAGGCAAATTGAAAGCTTTGCGGGCTATGCATTTGCTAAAGGACATTCTGCTTCATACGCAATAGAGAGTTTTCAAAGCCTTTACTTAAAAGCTCGTTTTCCTATTGAGTATATGGTTGCAACTATTAATAATGGAGGTGGGTTTTATAAGGTTGAATTTTACCTTCAAGAGGCAAGAAGGTATGGCGCTAAAATTGAAGCTCCGTGCGTGAATGATGGAGAGTGCACAACTACAGTATGCTATATGAATCGAATTATAATAGGTATGAATAGAATATCAGGGATTGATATAAAAATTTGTCAAGCCATTGAAATAAATCGTAAAAAGTACGGCACATATAAATCCTTAGTTGAATTCATTGATCGATTAAGTCAACACAGAAATAAGCCTACATTAGAATTTTTACTTCTATTGATAAAATCTGAAGCTTTCCGATTTACTGATAAATCTAAGCGTTCCCTTTTTTGGGAAGCGCATTACTTACTTGGACATAAAGAAAAAATAGAATCAACTTTATCGTTATTTAAATCATCTAAAAAAAGTTTAAAACTGCCTGAATTAATAAGCAGTGAGATAGAAGACGCATATGATCAGCTAGAATTATTTGGCTTTAGTTTAGGTCATCCATTTAGATTATTTACCGAATGGCAAGGTCAAGAATCTGTCTCAATTAAAGATTGGAGTAAGTATTTAAATAATCATATACAGGTAATTGGTTATGTTGTGACAATTAAGAATAACATTACTAAACATAGGCAACAGATGCAATTCGGAACCTTTCAAGAATTCAGTGGGGATTTATTCGACACCGTTCATTTTCCAATGACTTCGAATAAAAACATTATCCGACGAAACGGAATATATATCCTGAAGGGAATTGTTAAAAGTGATCTTGGTTGTTTTAATCTTGAAGTAATTAGTGCTTATAGCTGTGCAAGATTGCCAGATCCTAGATACAATTGAATCTACGTTTCATTAGGCTTTAAAAAATAATATACTTTCCTATAATATATATTATGTTAACTAAATAATTTAGAGCACCATACCCACTAGTAAAACGCACTTATTCTGAGTTATTCATATTTAACGTAAAACACCCGATTTTCTATTGATTTCCATAATATCAAAGAAGCTATTGTGTTGTATGGTGACCATTTTGAAATTAGCTCATTAAGCTGATTATTTGACAAATCAATTATGTTGTAATTTGACTTGATACTATTAATTAAGGCTATATCGCCTTTTGAAAAAACATCTAAACGAAATAAGATAAAAATCATAAACATTTCTATCGTCCACTTCCCTATTCCTTTGATCTGAATTAACTCATCTTCAATTTCTTTATCAGACGCCTTTTGAAATTCAAAATCTGAATGTTCAAAATATTTGAAGATGTTTTTTATGTACTCCACTTTTCTAAACGACATACCAATGGATTGAATTTCATTGTTGTCAAGTTCGAGGATTTCTTCATTAGAAAGTCTTCTAGTTAAGTCTTGGAATCTTTGTTTTATTGTTATGGCGGCCTTAAAACTTATTTGCTGCTCAATAATTAAGTTAGCAAATGCCCTAGCCAAATCTGAGTCATTACGATCATATAAATCGATTTCATAACCAAGTTCTTTAATTAAAAAACTCATTATTGGATCCTTGCTCAAATGATCAAAAGCTTTGGTGTAATTCATATTTAAAAAAAACGCGACCAAGAAATTGATCGCGTTTCCTTACATCAATTAATAATTTTTACAATTCAGTAAGTTCAGACATTATGCGCTTAGCGTCATCATACTTACCCAATTTATAATAAACTTCTTTCAAAGCTTCTAGCGTAGCTTCATCTTTTGAGTTTATTGCATAAGCCTTCTCGAATAAGTCAAGAGCCTTTGAGAGTTCATTATTTTTCTCTTTTGTGAAGGCATTGTACTTTGTTTTTTCACTACGGCCAAGCTTATTAATTCTTTCTACAATGACATTAGACTGATCGATATTCATTAGTCCAAGCATATATATCGCATCTAAATAATTTGAATCTGCTTCCATAGCTCTAGCATAATAATCCTTTCCCTTTAACAGATCCTTTTTCTTTTGATGGTAAATAAATCCTGCATTGTATAGGTAAAGCGCATTTGAGGGGTCGGAAACTAAAGCTTCTTCTAGGTTTAATAACGCTCCATCATAATCCTCTTTGTCAAGGTAAGCCTGTAATTGCATTTTTAATAAATCATCATTTTTCGGGAATCTACTTCGCGCATTAACCAATAAGTTGTCATAAGCCTCAAGGTCCTCTAATTCACTTAACACCCAAAGCAATTGAATATAGATCTCATGCTGAGTACTCTCAGATCTTTCTGCATCTGTGGCTCGTTCTGAAGAAATATAATTATCTAATGTTTTCTTATCTGGAAAAGGATATCGCTTACCATCTTCAATTAAAATACCACTCCAGGTAATATTTTTATAGTCAAGTTCAATAAGCTTCTCATAAATCCCTCTAGCTTTCGAAAAATCCTTATTATCCTGTGAAAGGAAACCAATGTAAGACAAAGTCATAGTGTCAAGAGTTCCGATATATTCTCTGATAGAAAAAGCTGACTCATAGGCTTTTACAGATCCGGCTTTGTCTCCTTCATTAAAATTTAAACTCTCAGCAAGCTTAACATAATCAGAGCCCAGGTTCGGAAGTTGAGCTATTGCATCTTTCGAATATCGTTTCTTTCCGTTTTTTTCTTCAACCTCAACACATTTTTCAAAAGATTCTTTTACAACATCTAAGTATGCGTTTTGAGTATTTTCCGGGTTGCTATATAAAGCATTGTATATGTTACCACGATACAAATAGTATTTAGGCAGAAGTTTTGGTATTCTACCTAAACCGAGCTCTTCATCTGATAATTCCGATATCTTAACCGCTGCCTCATCAATATATTTTTTGGCTTCTATCAAATCACCTCTGTCTAATGCGATTTTAGCACTTGAGACACTAGGAGCTTGAGCTAGGCATGATGCGGATATGACTAGTGATGTTAAAAACGCTACTTTTTTCATTTTTGTTTATTTATTAATGCAAATATAAACCGACATCAATAATAAAAAAGAACTTCTCTAATCTCAAAGCAGCAATCAATTTCTTTTATTTAAGGCGAATTTTATCTTGACTCAACAAAGTCTTATCAACATCAATTTAATCAGACATTTCTGACGAGTAGTCATATTAAAGCCTAAAACCTAATGTCACAGCCCATGTAGGGAGTAATGCTGTTACTCCAAGCCAAGTTTGACGACCCACACCAACTTCGGCGGTTGCTGATATTTTACCATTGACAAATTTTCTTCCAAACATAAAATTCGTATTAGCGCCGTAGGGATCATTTTCTTCTCCTAATGCGTTCTCTCCTGGGTTCGTATACCATCTGGATCTATGTCTAAAGGTTATAAAATTACCTGAAATTTGATCAGCGTAGGGTCCTAAGTAATATCTAATCCCCATCATACCCGTGACTAGTGTAGATCCATCAAACAAAGATGTGCCCGCTCCAACATCAAATAATAACGATGTCGCCGAAGCAATTTTAGTTTCATATCCAATTGTATAAATCCCTTGAAGAAGAGATATGGGTCTAGTATGAAGCTCGCTTATCTTTTTGTCGGGCAAAGTACCTGTGGTCGTTTTCTCAATTTCTTTAGTATCCGCAATTTCATCGATGTTTTCAAACACAATCGATTGTGCATTGATAAGGCAAAATGACAGTGCAAAAAGTAGAGTTAAATAGATCTTATTCATATCAATTATTTATTATTCAATCGATTTAAATTTCGAATTATTCAAGTTATTGTGAAATTAAATTTAGCTAAAAAAACTAATTATTTTACGTATTTTCTCTAAAGGCCTTATGTATCTACTTAAGATTCAGGCTGCGTTTGATCATCTTCAGTGGAGACCTCATCAGCTTCAGAATCTATAATAGTTTCTTCCTCTTCTTCCGAATGGGGAACCTTTGCTACAGATGCTATAATGACTCCAGATTTTAGATTTATAACACGAACTCCTTGAGTTGCTCTACCCATTACTCTGAGCGTATTAATTTCCATTCTGATCATTATTCCATTTTTAGTAGTGATCATTAAGTCATCATCATCGGTAACAATTTTCATTGCTACAAGAGCTCCTGTCTTTTCAGTTACATTAATCGTTTTAACTCCTTTCCCACCACGATTTGTAACTCTGTAATCTTCAACAAGAGTTCTCTTTCCGTAGCCGTTTTCACTAACAACAAGAATGGTCTCCTGGTCGTTTTCTGCGCAGACCATCCCTATAACTTCATCATTTACCGTGTCTAAGCTCATGGCTCTTACGCCGGAGGCGTTACGTCCCATAGGTCTGACCTTTGCTTCAGGAAAACGAATAGCCTTTCCGCTTCTGATTGCCATTATAATCTCATGGGTGCCATTTGTCAATCTAGCTTCTAAAAGAGTGTCTCCTTCTCTCACGGTTATGGCGTTGATACCATTAGATCTCGGCCGACTGTATGCCTCAAGAGTTGTTTTTTTAATGACACCCTTTGATGTGCAAAGAACGATATAATGATTATTGACATATTCTTCGTCCTTTATGTCCTTGGTGTTAACAAATGCACGAACTCTATCGTCAGAAGGAATGTTAATCAGATTAACTATTGCCTTACCCTTACTTGTCCTTGTCCCCTCAGGAATTTCAAAAACTCTAAGCCAGAAACATCTTCCTAATTCAGTGAATAGCAACAAGTAATTATGATTAGAGGCCACAAAGACATGCTCAATAAAGTCAGCATCCCTTGTTTTTGCACCTCTGCTCCCTACTCCACCTCTCGCTTGGGTTCGGTATTCAGTTAAAGGAGTTCTTTTAACATAGCCAAGATGAGAAATGGTAATAACCACATCTTCATCTGCAATCATATCCTCAATGCGCATATCTCCTCCAGCATATTCAATAACTGAACGCCTTTCGTCTCCATATTTATCTCTTATCTCAACGAGCTCTTCTTTAATTATCGACATTCTTAAATCTTCTTCGTTTAGAATCTTATTTAAATATGCAATTTTCTCCATAAGTTCAGCGAACTCAGATTTAATCTTATCCCTCTCAAGACCAGTAAGCTTTTGAAGTCTTAGTTCAAGTATTGCTTTAGCCTGTAATTCAGAAAGTTTAAAAGTTTTGACTAGGCCGTCTTTTGCCTCGTCAACAGTTTTTGAAGCTCTGATAAGCTTTATAACAGCATCTAAGTTATCAATGGCAATAAGCAAACCTTCTAGCACATGTGCTCTTTTCTCTGCTTGGCTTAAGTCATATTCAGTTCTGCGAACCACTACATCATGTCGGTGATTTACAAAATGATGAATCATATCCTTGAGATTTAACATCTCAGGTCTGCCCTTGACCAATGCGATATTGTTCACACTAAAACTTGATTGCAATTGAGTATATTTAAATAGCTTATTTAAAACAACATTAGGAACAGCGTCTCTTTTTAAGACATAAACGATCCTCATGCCGTTTCGGTCAGATTCATCACGTATGTCCGATATGCCTTCTAGTTTTTTGTCATTGACAAGTTCAGCAGTTTTTTTAATCATCTCTGCCTTGTTTACCTGATAAGGGATTTCGTTTACTATGACACAATCCCGCCCATTTACTTCTTCGATTGTGGCTTTAGCTCTCATAACTACCCTACCACGGCCAGTATGAAAAGCATCTCTGACACCATCATAGCCATAAATAACTCCACCTGTCGGAAAGTCTGGAGCCTTAATATGAGTCATTAATCCATCAATGTCAATATCATTATCTTCAATGTAGGCAATCGTTGCATTGACTGATTCAGTAAGATTATGGGGAGGCATATTTGTCGCCATTCCTACAGCAATCCCTGAAGCTCCATTAACTAAAAGATTTGGTATCCTTGTAGGCAAGACAGTTGGCTCCTGTATAGTATCGTCAAAATTCAATTGATAATCAACAGTTTCTTTGTCGATATCTCTTACCATTTCTTCCGCAATCTTCTTCATACGGACCTCAGTGTATCTCATTGCTGCAGGAGAATCACCGTCAACTGAACCAAAATTACCTTGACCATCAATCAAGGTATATCTCAAGGACCAATCTTGTGCCATTCGAACCATAGTGTCGTATACGGAACTATCGCCGTGAGGATGAAGCTTTCCTAAAACATCTCCTACAATACGAGCAGACTTCTTGTATGCCCTTGTGGACACATTACCCATATCGTGCATGCCAAAAAGAACTCTGCGATGGACAGGCTTTAATCCGTCACGAACGTCAGGTAATGCTCTCGATACGATTACTGACATTGAATAATCGATATACGAGCTTTTCATCTCGTCCTCTATGTTTATTGGAATAATACGTTCTCCGTCCGCCATTTTGTCATATTAAATTGAATCTTTCAAATGTAAGTAATCAATCACCCGAAACACACGACTATAGTGGGATTAAATGACCTTTTTATACACATTTTAGTGTTTATAAATGTTCTTTTAAACAACCTTATTTGACTTGGCATTGTATTGGTTACTTTGCAGGTATGGATGAGAATTTTTCACCGCGTGTTAAGGACGTGATCGGATATAGTAAAGAAGAGGCGTTGAGACTATGCCATGACAGTATTGGCTCGGAACATTTAATACTAGGTATTATTAGAGATGGCGACGGCTCAGCAATTGAAATTATGCAAACGCTAGGCATAGACCTTTCAATTTTAAGGCAGAAAATTGAAGGATTGAATGAAATCGGAGATAAAGATATTAATCCGAAAAAGAATATTCCTTTAACTAGACAAGCTGAAAAAGCATTAAAAACAACCTTTTTAGAGGCAAAATTATACTCAAGCCCAATAATCCGAACCGCACACCTTTTGCTGTGCGTTTTAAGAAATGACAATGATCCTGTTACTGGAGTTTTTAGAAATCTTGGTGTAGATTATGAAGGAGTTAAATCCGAATATCAGGAAAGATATTTAGATCAAGACACCACAGACACATCAACCCTTCCGAAATCGGGCTTTGATGATGACTTAGAGGATGCTGAAAATGATTTTAAATCAAAGAAGCAATCTTCAAACCCAAAGTCTTCAGATTCTAAGTCTAAAAGTCCAGTATTAGACAATTTTGGGAGAGACCTAACCAAGCTGGCTACCGAAGGTAAACTAGATCCTGTTGTTGGAAGAGAAAAAGAAATTGAACGTGTGAGTCAAGTACTGTCAAGAAGAAAGAAAAACAACCCCCTACTTATTGGTGAACCAGGGGTTGGAAAATCAGCCATAGCTGAGGGATTAGCTCTAAGAATTGTCAATAAGAAAGTAAGTAGAGCTCTCTTTGGGAAACGCGTCGTAACTCTTGATCTAGCATCTTTAGTTGCCGGAACTAAATACCGAGGTCAATTCGAAGAGCGAATGAAAGCTTTAATGAATGAACTAGAAAAAAATGATGAAATAATTCTTTTTATCGACGAGCTTCATACTATTGTCGGTGCTGGAGGTGCGACAGGATCGCTCGACGCCAGCAATATGTTTAAGCCAGCCCTTGCAAGGGGAGAAATTCAATGTATCGGAGCAACTACTCTTGATGAGTATCGTCAATACATTGAGAAGGATGGTGCTTTAGAGCGAAGATTTCAAAAAGTTATCGTTGATCCACCAACAGCAGAGGAAACTTTAGAAATTTTAGAAAATCTAAAATCTCATTACGAGAGTCATCACAACGTAACCTATACTCAAGAAGCTTTAGAGGCTTGTGTTAACCTTACCATTAGGTATGTCTCAGATCGGCATTTACCTGATAAGGCTATTGATGCATTGGATGAAGCTGGAAGCAGGGTTCACATTACTGGCATAATTGTACCTAATGAAGTCACCAAACTCGAGGATGAACTTGAAGAAATAAGGCAGAAGAAAATGGAAGTTGTTAAAAAACAACGATATGAGGAAGCTGCCCAACTTCGAGATGACGAAAAAACTATAGAAAATAATCTTAAAGAAGCCCAGGCCTCTTGGGAAGAATCTGTCCGTGAAAATCGTCAACCTGTAACGGAAGATCACATTTCCGAAGTTGTTGCCATGATGACAGGGATACCGGTTCAAAAGGTCGCGAAACAAGAACTAGAGAAACTAGGAACAATGCAGAGCGATATCAAGACCAAAATCATTGGTCAAGATGAAGCCGTTAAAAAAGTTGTCCGGGCAATTCAAAGAAATAGAGCTGGATTAAAAGATCCGAATAAGCCAATAGGCTCATTTATCTTCCTGGGCCCTACAGGGGTTGGCAAAACTCAACTTGCTAAGGAAATAGCTGTGCAGCTATTCGATTCTGAAGATTCATTAATCAGGATGGATATGAGTGAATACATGGAGAAATTTGCGATTTCTAGACTTGTAGGTGCGCCTCCGGGATATGTAGGATACGAGGAAGGTGGTCAACTAACAGAAAAGGTTAGACGAAAGCCATATTCAGTCATTTTATTAGATGAAGTAGAAAAAGCTCATCCTGATGTCTTTAACTTGTTGCTTCAAGCCCTTGATGATGGACATATGACCGACAGCTTAGGCAGGAAAGTGGATTTTAGAAATACACTTATTATTATGACATCTAATATAGGTTCACGGAGGCTGAAAGACTTTGGTACAGGAGTCGGTTTTGGAACAAAGCTGTCAGAAGATAAAAAGGATGAGCTATCAAAGGGAGTATTAGAAAGTGCTCTAAATAAAGCGTTTGCTCCTGAATTTTTAAATCGAATTGATGATGTAGTCATTTTTAATACTCTTTCAAAAGAAAATATTGATGAGATCGTTAAAATTGAATCAAAGGCTTTAGTCGATAGAATGCAGACGATTGGTTTTGAGGTTAACATTAGCGAAAAAGCGATTGCCTTTATCGGGTCTAAAGGCTATGACCCAAAATATGGTGCAAGACCTTTAGCACGGTCAATTCAAAAGTTTGTTGAAGACCCCCTTGCTGAGGAGATCGTTGCTGGAAAGGCATGTGCTGGTGATACGATTAAGTTCGATGCTAAAAAAGACTCGAAGAAATTAATTTTGAAAATTGTTAAACAGAAGGAACCAAAGACTGAAGACTTACAGGGAAAGTAAACCTGGAATTTCTTCTACTTCCTTGTATCGTTCCATTACTTTTTCAGGAGACAACATTATTTCTTTGGCCGTAACACTTACAAAATTACCTTTAGCTGACTGTCTTATGATAACCTCAGATGAATCAGAATTAAACAGACTCTCTAAATGAGCAATATTCTCGTTTTTTGCAGGACAAATAAATTTGAACATATAAATACATGGCCAGCTATAATTATCATCTAAAAGTTTTTTAAAATTTGATTTTTTCATGACAAGCTCCTTATTAAACAAAGATATAACTGACTTGAGTCGAATAGTTCTAACAGGAGCACCAGGAACTGGCAAAAGTTCGACGGTAAATGCTCTGGAGAAAGCTGGTTATCCCGTTATGAAAGAAGTCTCAAGAGAATATTGGGATAAAACAGGTTATGGTGCTGGAGGAAAAGATCCCTGGCGGAATTTGATAACATTTTCTAAAGCGATATGGGGGCTCAGAGCCCAACAATATACCGAGGCAAAATCAATAAATGGTCCTGTTTTTTATGACAGATCAGTGATTGATGTACTTGCATATATAGACGCAGGGAATAAAGAAGCAGAAGAAACAATGAACCCTTCAGCATATAAATACAATAAGGTTTTTATATTTCCTCCATGGGAAGAGATATACAAACAAGATGATGGAAGATGGGAAGCGTTTGACACCTGTGAATTGGTTGACAAATCAGTACGGGAAACATATAAGAGGTATGGTTATCATTTAATAGAGGTGCCAAAGGAGACAATTGAAGAAAGGGTTAATTTCATTATTAGAGAAATAGGTGGAATTAGGTAATGCTCGAAGTATTTTAAAAGAAGTTTGGGGCTATGATGATTTTCTTCCAAATCAAGAGGTTGTAATTAATAGCATCCTTGAAAGAAATGATACGATAGCACTATTGCCTACAGGAGGTGGGAAGTCTTTATGTTATCAAATTCCTGGACTTTCCTTAAATGGACTGACTATCGTTGTGTCTCCGCTCATATCTCTCATAACCGATCAAGTAGATCGTTTAAATAAAATTGGTCTTTCAGCGATTTCTCTTGCTGGGGATTATGATTTAAAATCATGGGATAGGATTTTAGATAACGCAATTAATGGAGAGTATCACTTTATTTATATCTCACCTGAGAGAGCGATCAGTCAAAAGTTTTTAAGCAGACTAAAATATCTGCCCACTAGTGTTTTAGCTATTGATGAGGCACACTGCTCTAGTCAGTGGGGGCATGACTTTAGACCTAGCTACTCAAAACTTGGCATTTTAAAAAAGCTATTGCCAGAAGTTCCAATTATTGCCTTAACCGCTTCTGCCACTCCTGATGTATTATTAGATTTAAAAACAATCTTAGGCCTTAAGAATGCTAACATTTTCAAAGCAAGCTTTTATCGTTCAAATATATCGGCTAATATTTTTAAAGTTGGATCAAAGGAAACAGTATTAAAAAAAATAATAAAACCTGATATTGGAAAGCAAATTATTTACTGCAGAACAAGGATGCAAACCACATCGTGGGTTAATAAGTTAAAAGAAATTGGCATTAAATCGCTTCCATATCACGGAGGACTGGCAGCTGATATAAGATCAAAAAATTATTTAGAGTGGTCCGCTGGGATTTCGGGGTGTATGGTTGCAACAACTGCCTTTGGTATGGGGGTTGATGAGCCTAATGTTAGGCAGGTATTTCATGTTGAAATACCTGATAGCATTGAGTCTTACTATCAAGAAATTGGGAGGGCAGGAAGAGATGGAAAAAAAGCATCTTCATACCTCCTAATCGAGTCAAAAAATATTAAAGCCTATGAAAAAAGAGCCCGAGAAAATGAAATCTCATGGTCAGATTTGCGTGAGGTATACCATAAAATAGGTAGTGTAGGACAAATTGCGGTTGGCGATGGCCAAAACGTGAGGCAAGCAATCAATCTATTGGATTTATCTCGAAAATTAGGTCAAAGCAAACAAAAAGTTGATAATGCGATTAGAATTCTTGTTAGAGAAGGTTTGTTTCTTCTTCATGACAATTATAGATCAAAGCCAGAAGTAAGGTTAAACTACAGCGGGTCTTTATTAGTAGAGAAATTAGGGAATATGAGATCCTATGCAAGCATAGCCTATTCTTTATCTAGAAATATACCAAAAGCAAATAATCAGTGGGCTCAATTTTCATTGAAATCTCTTTCCCATTGGTCAAAAACATCACTTGCGGAAACTTACCAAGGGCTAAATATGCTCTCGGAGTATGGGATTTTAGATTGGATTGAAATAGACTCAAAAGTCGTTTTAGAATGGCTGCACCCAAGGGAGTCTGAGGGTTATCTATCCATACCTATGTCCAAGATTGAAAATCAAAATTCATCAAATAGGAATAAAACATCTTCTATTGTGGATTTAGTATCATCTCGAAATTGTCTTTTTTCAGATATACTACTATATTTTGGAGAAGAAATAGATAATTTTAAATGCAATAATTGCTCAACATGTACTCATGGAGATGCATCATCTGAAAGAAATATTCAAAAAAGTATTTTTATTTTGATTAGTGATAAGGCTTTAAATGTCCAGGAGATATCAAGAGCCTTAAACATGCCAAATGATTTAATCGATAAAGCACTGGTTTCTGGTGTTGAACGTAATTTGTGGCTAAATACGGATAAAGGAGAATACTATTTATTATGAAAACATCAATTGTCTTTTTTGGAACTCCTGAGTTCGCAAAGGAAAGTCTATCTCGTCTATACGATGAATCTAGGATCGACATTAAAGGAGTTGTGAGCGCGCCTGATCGTGAGTCAGGAAGGGGATTACAAACAAAACAATCAGAAGTCACTACTTTTGCCTTGGGACATAATATACCTCTATCTCAGCCTACTGATCTTCAAAGCGATGATTTTATTGAAGTTTTAAAAGCATGGAATGCCAAAGTATTCGTAGTTGTTGCATTTAGGAAACTCCCAAAAAATGTTTGGTCTCTTCCAGAATTGGGAACTTTTAATATTCACGCATCTCTCCTTCCGGCATACAGAGGTGCTGCACCAATTCAATGGGCTATTGCAAATGGAGAAACATTAACCGGTGTAACATCCTTCTTTATTAACGAGGTTATTGACTCTGGTAACGTATTATTACAGCTCGAGATTAAAATTGGCGCCAATGAAAATATTTCGTCACTTTATGATCGACTAAAAATAGCTGGAGCATCACTTGCATTGGACACGATTTTTGCTATTTCTGAAGAGAAAACACTCGGAATTCATCAAAAACTGGATAAAATTGAAAAAAAAGCACCTAAAATATTTTCTCAATTTGGTCATCTTGAATCACTAGATAGCTTAAATGATATCCATAATAGAATTCGGTCTTGTGATGCATATCCAGGAGCTAGTATCCCGATGATAAATGGTAATAATGGAAGAATTAAATTCTTTGATTCTGTAATTATAAATAACTATGAATCAACAGATTATAATAATCAAATTAAACTAATTATTTCAGACAAAGAAATCATGATAAATCAAGGTCATAATGCCATTAATATTGGTTCTGTCCAATGGCCAGGAAAGCGTCGAATAGACACTTTTGAATTTCTAAAAGGATTCCGGGAAAGGGGGATTTTTAAAATTAATGGTAAGAAAATGACGTAAACCCTTGTGTACGTTAGGTATTCGTGTATATTTGTTACTGACCAAAACAATTAATCTTAAATCATTTAACAATGAACAAGGCACAACTAATCGACGCACTAGCATCTGACGCTGGTATCTCTAAGTCTCAAGCGAAAGCTGCTCTAGACTCTTTTACTAACTCTGTAGGAAAGGCTTTGGCTGGAGGAGACAAGGTTTCTTTAGTAGGATTCGGAACATTTAGCGTTTCTCGAAGAAACGCTCGTGAAGGACGTAATCCTCAAACTGGAAAGACTATTCAGATTGCTGCTAAAAACGTAGCTAAATTTAAAGCTGGAGCTGAATTAAGCGGAAAGCTTTAATTAGCAAATATCACCTAAACAGTAAAGTCGCTTCGAAAGAAGCGACTTTTTTATGCTTGAAACTTTTAGAAATTAAATTTAAAAGATTATTAGCAATTCTATTTTTTAGACATTTGATAAATTCTTTCGATAATATCAACAACTTTCAAGCCTTCCAAAGCGTTTGTTGTAATAGAAGAATCACCTGCTAAAACTGACATTACATTTTCATAGACATATATATGATTCGCTGCAGACCCTTTATATTCCCCATAATTATTGGGGGGATTACTCGCCTCTAATTTAGGCATAGTGTAATTTTTAATATTACAGTGCATAACTTCATTCATGTACTGACCGGCAATTTTTATTGAGCCATTCTCCCCAATTACAGTCAAAGAACTCTCCAGATTGCTGCCCCATACGCTTGTAGAGTAATTTAGGGATCCCTTCCCTCCACTCGCTAGATTAAAATGAACCATACCCGAGTCCTCAAAGTCAATGGATTCTTTGTGATTAAAATTATGGACATCCACATGGGTGGGATATACATCTCCGAATACCCAGTATAGAATATCTATAAAATGAGAAAACTGAGTGAATAATGTCCCTCCGTCAAGATTTTTCGAACCATGCCAGTCACCAGACTTGTAATATCTGTCATCACGATTCCAGAAACAATCTACATGAACCATATAAATTTCTCCTAGCTTCTCAGAAGAGATTATTTCTTTTAACCACTTAGAGGGCGGAGAATACCTGTTTTGCATGACTCCAAAAACGTATCGACCTTTTTGCAGAGCCTCATGTAAAACTTTTTCTGCATCTACACTCCTCAATGACATTGGTTTCTCTATTATGGGGTGGGCTCCATATTTGATACATTGAAGCGCGTGTTCAGCATGAAGTCCGTTAGGAGTGGCAATTGCAACAACGTCTATGTCTTTGACCTCATTAAAAAGAGATTTTGAATCTGTATAATGATCATAGTGATCAGAAATTCCCAATTCTCTGAGATTTTTTAAGTCACATGTAGCAATTAACGTAGCTCCTTCAATAGCACCAATCATTTCTATATGACGCTTGCCAATTCTACCACAACCAATAACGACAAACCTAATTTCTTTTTTCATAATAATTTATGGTTGAACCCGGAACGAATCCCATTCTAAATTTGATTTTATCTCAAAAACTATTCTATCGTGCATTCTGCTCCTTCTACCCTGCCAAAATTCTATTTTTTCAAACGACAAACAATAACCACCCCAATCATCAGGACAGTTATATTCATCCAATGACTTGGATTTAAATGAATTAAATTTTAATTCTAAATCTGATCGAGAGTTAATTTTTTCCGACTGATTAGATGATAATGCTCCGAGTTGAGATAATTTAGGCCGCGATAAAAAATATTTTTCACTGTCAGCTCTCGATATTTTTTTTACATGTCCCTTTATCCGGATTTGACGCTCCATTTCTGGCCAAAAAAACAAGGCATGGACGTTTGGACTAACGGCAATGTCTTGACCCTTTTTTGAATTATAGTTTGTGTAAAAGACAAATCCATCATGACGAATTTCCTTAAGAAGAACAATCCTTGAATCAGGAAATCCATCTTTACCCACTGTACTCAAAGAAAAGGCTGTGGAATCCGGATTACCTAAAAGCCTATATTCCTCTAACCAAGCCAAAAACATTTCTCTTGGATTCGCTGAGAGGATATCATCATTTAGCTCCCCATTTAAATATTCTTTCCTGTCGTCTTGTAAGCTCATTGAATGTGCTAATTTAGACGATATGAGTTCGTCTTCAATCCATGAAATCAAAAGAGGAGATATTTTATTAGCACATCCCTTAATTTCTGATGATGATTTTAAAAAAAGCGTAATACTAATTGCGGATAATCAAAACCATAGTGTAACAGGATTTATGCTAAATAAAATATCTTCCTTCACGCTTAAAGATGCCTTGGGAGACGATTGGCCAGAGTTCCCTATTTTAATCGGGGGGCCCGTAGAGCAAGACTCATTATTCTTTATTCATACCTGTTCTCATTTAATTCCAGATTCAGAACACATAATAAATAACATCTATTGGTGTGGGGATTTTGAAATCATGAAAGATTTACTATTGAAAAAACAGATAAAATCAAAAGAAATAACCTTTTTTATTGGCTATTCAGGCTGGTCTTTAGATCAAATTAAAGAAGAGATTAATGAGGAATCATGGGCCCTAATTAAGGAATTTCAATCGCATAATATTAACTTCGAAATGGGGATTTATGATAAGTTAAAATCTTATTTGCCGGAATCATTTAGAATATGGAATAACACTCCGGATGAAATAGAGTTAAACTAAAACTCTAGACACTTTTTATTTACTTCATCTTGCATCTTATTGGCTAAAACCGAAACATAAGTGGACTTTCGATATTCAGAAACTGCCATAATTCCTTGGATGGCATTAGTTATCCAGATTTCGTCAGCTTTTAACAAATCAAATGGACTAATTTTTTTTTCAGTAGCAATCAACCCAATATTCTTGGATAATTTTAAAACCTGCTCTCGCATTACGCCTCTTAAAGCCCCATCTTCTAGCGAAGGAGTGACCAAGGAACCTTCTTTTAATATAAAAATATTTCCTCTGCTTGTTTCTAAAACATGATTGTCATGAGATAGAAGAACCGCATCATCAACATTTTGCTCCTGAGCAAAATTTGCTGTCAAAATATACAAAGCACTTTGACTCATTTTTAGAGTCGACAATAAACCTTTTGATTTTTTATGCTCCTGAAAAAGAGCTAATTTTTGTAACCGAACAGGATTTGGATATCCAAATCCATTAATCCCTGTAATATGCATACACCAATCAATAGAGTTTGTAGTTGGCTTGTAGCCTAACTCTCCATCCCTCCATATGCTCAGCCTAACTCTGTAGTCGGAAGTAGAAGATTCCGGCTTGAAAGTTAGAATTTCAGATGCTAATTTATCAGGAGACCAGTCCAAAGGAATATCCATACGCAGTATTCTCATTGAGGACATAAGGCGAAAATAATGACTTTCCCAAAAACATATTTTCCCCTTGTGAATTCTTAGTGTCTCAAACAATCCATCACCATATAGGTGAGATCTACGATTAAATGAGAGCCCTTCGTCTTCATTTAACAGATTACCGTTATGCCAGATAAAATTTGAAATCACACTAGTTTCGATATTATCTCTGCCATTTTGGACCCAATATCTGCTGGAGAATCAACTATATGCACACCGCACTCTCTAAGAATTGCTTTTTTAGCCTGGGCAGTATCTTCTGCTCCACCAACGATAGCTCCAGCATGACCCATTGTCCTTCCTGCTGGCGCAGTCTCTCCAGCTATAAAGCCTACAACGGGCTTTGTGCCGTTGTTCCTAATCCACTCACCTGCCTCAGCTTCCAGCTGCCCGCCAATTTCTCCTATCATAACAATTCCATCAGTTTGATCATCATTCATCAAAAGAGCTATAGCGTCTTTAGTCGTTGTTCCAATTATAGGATCCCCTCCTATTCCTATAGCAGTCGAAATGCCCATTCCTGACTTAACAACTTGATCTGCAGCTTCATATGTTAAGGTTCCTGACTTAGAAACAATACCGATTTTTCCCTTTTTAAAAACAAAACCAGGCATGATACCAACTTTTGCTTCTCCTGCAGTTATGACACCGGGGCAATTAGGACCTATCAGTATGGAGCCTCTGCTCTCCACGTATGGTTTTGCCTTAATCATGTCAAAAACAGGTATACCTTCCGTTATACAAACAATTACTTCGATGCCTGAATCTGCGGCTTCCATTATTGAATCTGCTGCAAATGCTGGTGGAACGAATAAAATAGAAACATTTGCCCCTGTGGTAGTTACTGCTTCTTTTACAGTATTAAATACAGGCTTGCCTAGGTGGTTCTGACCACCTTTCCCTGGTGTTACTCCACCTACAACATTCGTTCCGAAAGAAATCATCTGTTCGGCATGAAATGTACCTTCTTTACCGGTAAAACCTTGAACGATGACTTTGGAATTCTTATCTACCAGTACACTCATATGTTATCTTTATATTGGGATTTATTTTAAAATGCAAAAGTAGGACCCTATGATCCAAATTTTTAAATTAATTAGTAAATTTCATCTCTTCGATTAAGTGGCTTGCTCCTGCGTATTTATCTACCACCCACATAATGTACCTCACATCTACCATTATATTTCGGCACCTCTCCGGTGTGAAATAAAAATCACTCATTGTACCTTCCCAAACTCTATCGAAATTCAATCCTATAAGATGGCCATCAGAGTTTAGAGCGGGGCTACCAGAATTCCCGCCCGAAGTATGGTTTGCGGACAGAATACAAACAGGAAGTTTTCCATCCAAATCAGCATATTTTCCAAAATCCTGAGATTCTAGTTTTGATCTAAATTCTTGAGGTAAATCAAACTCATAATCTCCTGGAATATATTTATCTAAAATGCCATCTGTTGTTGTTCTGTGATTATAGGTAGCTCCATCTTTTGGAGAAAATCCTCCAACTTCTCCAAAAGAAACCCTCATCGTTGAATTCGCGTCAGCTGCAAGAGTTATCCCAGACCCTTTAGCTGCAGACATATGAAGATTCATCCATTCTTTCATGCCAGACTCAAAAAGATTCTCTTTATCCTTGTTTTTCAAGAATACAGAACGGTATTTAGTGATTAAATCTGTCCAGAGATTAAAAGCAAGATGATTTCTGCACAGCTCCACACGAATGGTATCCGAATATTTACTTGAATTTAGAGGAAGACTGTTATATAGATGGGGACTAAATAAACCCTGTACAAAAGCATCAGTTTCTTCTAAATATTGAATTGGAACATTTAATAGAGTATCTAATTTTCCCGCACTTATCCATTCATTAACCAGGTTTTTAGAAGCCCTACGGTCAAGTTCTGAGTCATAATTCTTTTCAAAAGATTGTAGGGCTTTAATTGCCTTGTCAATATTGCCTCCTCTGTCTGACAACCTTACAAGGTCATTTGCTAAACGACTCCAAGTCAGAAGTTCCCAATTTCTCAATACCTCTTGAAAATATAGTATACTTTTTCGACCATTTTCTAATGATAACACCTGCTTATCAAACTCTTCAACTAGATCAACTGCCCTGAAAGCATTTTCATGATTGGCAGAGTGATATTTTATGACTTTTCCTTGTCTATGCCTCAAAGTATCAATTCCATGGGAAACAGACATGCCTTCCATCTGACCGATCCATTTCTTCCATCCATTTGAAACAGATGCATATTTTGAAGCATATTGAATTTTAACCTTTGGATTTACACGCATAGCGCTATCCCAAGTATTTAAAATAATCTCTCTCAGTTGAACCTTGATAGGTAACATTATTTCAATTTGTTGAGCAACCTCGCTAACAGGTAAATAGCTAGTTGTCCTACCTGGAAAGCCATAAATCATTGAAAAATCGCCTTGACCTACACCTGCAAGACTTATTGTTAAAGGATTATTAGAAACTAAAGGAATGTTTTGAGGTGAATAATCAGATGGGCTTCCGTCAGGTGCAGTATATACTCTGAACATAGAAAAATCTCCAGTGTGTCTTGGCCAAACCCAATTATCAGTATCTGCGCCAAACTTACCGACAGCGCTTGGCGGTGCACCAACTAATCTTACATCTGAAAATCTTTGAGATACAATTTGGATAAATTGGTTACCATAATAAATGGACTTAATTGTCACCCCAATAGACTTTCCCGATATGGGATTTGATTTTAGCACCGAATCAATAGCTTGCTTTTCACTCAAACCATTTAGCACTAGGGGAAGAATCTTGTCTGAGACATCTTCAATACTAATTATAAAATCTACATAGAGTCCTTCATTGGGTTTTTCATCCTCCATCGATGCTGCCCAAAACCCATGCTTTAAGTAATCATTTTCAACAGAGGAGTGTTTCTGTATAGCTCCATAACCGCAGTGATGGTTGGTTAGAACCAACCCTTTAGATGATATTATCTCCCCGGTACAAAAGCCACCAAAATGAACTATTGCATCTTTGAGACTTCCGCTGTTGGCTGAGTATATATCTGAAGCCGACATTTTCATCCCTTTAGAAATCATATTAAATTCTTGATTTATTAGGTCTATTGGAAGCCACATTCCCTGCCCTGATAAAAAAGAAGGAAAAACAAATAAAGTGGCAATTGGAAGTAGTATTTTCTTTAACATGTGCTAAAGATAATATCTTAGCTAGATGAAAATGATTAAATACTTACTATCAGCTTCAATAATTGTTGCTATTATATCATGTCAGTCAAACTCTTTGAAGATTGAAATCGACCTAAATAATTTTATTCCTGAAGACGGAGAAGGAATGGCTACAATTAATGTTAGAGACTCTTCTGAATGGATTGTAGCGGATTCAATAATGTTAAAAGGAGGAAAGGGTAAACTTTCATTTTCACCGGAAGGCCCTACTTCATTCTACCTAAGCATTGAAGGTTTGCCTGAAGCAATTGCTGGATTTGGTCATCATGGTAAATTGACTTTATCCGGAGATGCCTCCATATTCCCATTTCTAGGTAGGCTTGAAGGAACTAAAAGTCAAGATGATCTTAATTTATTCATGAAAAAACAAAGTGATTTCAGGGAATTTACAAATAGCTTGAATGAAACTTATAGTATAGCTTCCTCAGTAGGAGATACTTCAACTATTGACTCGCTGACCTTTATTATGAATAAAAAATATAGCATATTGCAAAAAGAAACCAAGGAATTTGCACTAAGTCATGATGTCCTAGGTGCTTACATAACCAATAGATATCTATCAATGGAAGAAGTCGAGTTTATTGATTCTGTATTAGCTAACGTTAAAGATTACAACTCTCAAGACATATACCTTCTTAAAAAGCGCTCTGAGGCGCTTCATAGAGTAGATATAGGTCAAAAGTTCACTGATATACTTCAGCAAGACACAAGCGGTAATCCAATTTCCATATCATCTGTAGTTTCAGATTTTATACTTGTAGACTTTTGGGCATCATGGTGCGGACCATGCCGAGCTCAGAACCCTGATTTAGTAAAGTTGCATAATAAATGGAGCAATCGGTTAGAAATTATTGGTGTCGCATTTGATCAAGATAGAAGTTTGTGGATTCAAGCTATTGAAGATGACGGATTAAATTGGCCTCAAATGTCTGATTTGAAAGGATGGGGAAACTCTGCAGCGGATATTTATTCAATCCGAGCAATTCCTCAAAATATTTTAATAGGACCAGAAGGTGAAATTGTTGCTAGAAACATAAAACCCGAGGAACTTGATTATTATATAGCTGCACAAGAATAGTGAATACTATCTATTTTAATAATTAAATCATACCTCTGTAGCCAGTATCTTTTTTGTTTTTAGTTTGGTTCTATCAATTTTTTCAATTAGTTGATTTACCATTTTGGTTTTTACCGCGACGAATGAGTTGTTTTGTTGTAATTCGATTAGCCCCAAATTATCAGGATCTAACCCCCCCTGTTTAATGCAAAATCCGGCAACATCGCCTTTAGATATTTTATCGCGCCTACCTCCAGAAATCATCACAGTGCTCCACTCATCTGCGGGAGCATCAGTACCCGTTTCTAATTCCGCGGTTTCCATCGCCGGAATAAACTCTGGCAACTTCTCATCTGAGTGATGCAATATAAATACTGTTCCGTCATTATTCATTCTAGCCGTCCTTCCGTTTCTATGAACAAATTCATGTTCACGAGAAGGAAGGTGATAATGCATTATGAAATCAATTTTATGAATATCTAAACCACGTGCTGCCAGATCTGTTGCAACGATAAGTTTATGAGAGCCATTTCTGAATTTTATTAATGCCAACTCGCGGTCATGCTGCTCTAAACCACCATAAAAACAACCATGACTAATTCCCTTATCTGATAAAAAATCACTAACTCTATTGATACTGTCTTTGTAATTGCAAAAAAGTATTCCTGATTTACCATTAAGTTTCAATAAAGCTTCAGCTAAGGATTCTAATTTATCCTTACTCACTGATAAAATTGACTGAATTTTTAATATGCCATCCCCTTTTTTTAAATTATTGATAATCTTAGGGGATTCCAAATTCACGAATCTTGGTATTTCAACTTGATTTGTCGCAGATGTGAGAATCCTTTTTTTTACATGATATAAAGAATTACAAATAATTTTAAGCTCATCTTCAAAACCGATTTCTAACGATTTATCAAACTCATCGAGAACCATTGTTTTCACAGAATCAAGGGAGAAAGTATTTCTATTTAAATGATCTGCAAGTCTTCCTGGAGTACCTACAATTATAGATGGAACATGTTTTAAGTTAATTCTATCTTGATTAAATGATTGCCCCCCATAAACGGAATTACACTTTAAACCCGTTCCCATTTCACGAATCACCTGTTCAATCTGAATAGCAAGCTCTCTAGATGGAACTACTATGATCAATTGAACATCTTTATTTTCAGTGTCTATTTGATCAATTATGGGTAATAAAAAAGCCAATGTTTTTCCAGTCCCCGTCGGAGACAATAAGATTACATTCTCATTATTTGAAATTGCATCTTCTGCTAAAACCTGCATTTCATTTAATGAGGGAATACCGAGTTTATTTAGAATTTCTTTTTGAGTTTTCATCTATTTATTGTGTTTATCTCTTTTGACATATATCTGCTCATCGCAAAAAATGTCTTTACTTCTTGGTTTTTTATGATAATCATGTCAAGAAGAGAAACAATAATTAACAGCAGGACTTATCACGAACAATTGTGCCAATAAAAAAATCTAAATAAATATTTTTAGGCCTTGTCGACGACTTTAAATAAAAAAAATTAGGTCAATAAACCTCCATCTACCTGGAGGACTTGTCCAGAAACATATGATGACAAGTCGCTACCTAAATACACACATGCATTTGCAACATCTTCAGGCTTACCTCCCCTTTTTAACGGAATTGCATCCCGCCAACTCTGAACTGTCTTTTCATCTAGTATTGATGTCATTTCAGTTTCTATAAATCCAGGAGCTACAGCATTACATCTGATGCCTCTAGATCCGAGCTCAAGTGCAACGGATTTAGTGAAACCTATTATCCCAGCCTTTGATGCAGCATAATTAGCCTGTCCTGCATTTCCCTTTAAACCAACAATTGAAGATATATTTATAATGCTACCACTACGTTGCTTTAGCATCGATCTTTGAGCGTGCTTGGTTGTATTAAAAACTGATTTTAAATTAGTGTTTATTACAGAGTCAAAATCTTCTTCACTCATTCGTAACATTAAAGTATCCTTTGTTATTCCTGCATTATTGACGATAATATCTATTTGTCCAAAATGAGAGATTACATCATTAATAAGTTTTTCAGCTTGTATAGAACTTGAAGCATCAGACTGAAAGCCCTTTGCCTCACCACCTAATGAAGAAAGCTCATCTTCTAAAGATTTTCCTCTTTCAACACTTGACAAAAATGTGAAAGCTACTTTCGCCCCTTCTTCAACAAACCTTTGAGCTATGGACCGTCCGATACCTTTTGATGCTCCAGTGATGAGAGCAACTTTATTTTCAAGAAGTTTCATAATTACTAAATTTCTTAAGTAAAATTACGTCGTTTTATTAAAGCCCCCAGCCCATAATCCAATATATGCACTTAAAAAGCCTAAAAATCCACCTGCGATAACATCGTGTAGCCAATGCATATTAAGATATACGCGCGAAATAGCAACGATTAAAGCAGCTGAGGACATCAATAATGGAGCTCTCCATTTAGGGAATGCTAAACTGGACCAAAGTGCAACCCATGCTGCTGTAATACTTGTATGACCTGATGGGAAACTCTTCCTGTAGCTTACAACTAAACCTTCAATAGGTTCTAAATTATCCCAAACAGCCATCGGGCGTAATGCGCCAGACCATAAAGACTTTCCTATTTGAGGAAGAACTCCTGCGAGGGATAATCCGATTAATAAAGTAGTTAACACCCTTATTTTGTATGATCTGTCTTTTTCCCATGAAAACAATATGGCCATTATCAATATAGCTGGAACTAATACATACTCCTCACCTATCCTAGTTGCATATAAAAAGAAAATGTCTAGGGTTTCAGATCTTAAAGATTGAATCGTTATGTGAAAATCTTGACTTCCATATATTCCATAAATAATTGATAGAAGAGACCAGAAAATCAAAAATAAATAAATGAATTTCTTGTTCACGACCCAATAGTCCGGAGCAATGTTTTAATTTGACTTTCCCATAAAAGCTTCATTTCATCCTCCTCTTCTTCCTCAGCGAAATCATTAACTACTAAAAGCCCTGCCCCCGTTAATTCATCAAACTGAATTCTAAACTCAAAGCTAAATTTCTCCTTACTATCGTCATGATCCCATTTAAACTGAATAAATTCATTCCTCTTCTTTCTGACTAGGTGAGCAATTTCTTCAGAATCATTCCAGAAAAAAGTAAAAGTGTCTCCACGAGAATTAACATCATCACAGAACCATTCAGAAAGACCACTGGGAGTACTTAAAAAACTATAAATCATTGCAGCTGAGCTACGTATTGGAAATTCAAGTGATATTTTAACGCGGTCTGACATAATTTCTATTGACGAGCATTTAAAGAATAATTAATACCGCAATATAACAGCATAATCTCTATGGCAAAAACTAAATCTAAAAAGATTACACACATCTTTCAACATTATAAAATAAAGGTTGGCCCTAACAGGTTTCCACTCTATTTTTGCCCTCAATTAATGGCGAGGTAGCTCAGAAGGTTAGAGCGCAGGATTCATAACCCTGAGGTCGGGAGTTCAATTCTCCCTCTCGCTACAAGCCCTTCAG
>CAJVWI010000010.1 GCA_913009655.1 uncultured Cryomorphaceae bacterium | reverse complement strand
GAAGATCTAGTATTAGAAGATCTAGTATTAGAAGATCTAGTATTAGAAGATCTAGTATTAGAAGATCTAGTATTAGAAGATCCAGTATTAGAAGATCCAGTATTAGAAGATCTAGTATTAGAAGATCTCGTATTAGTGGGTCTTGTGTTTAGAGATCCAGAATTGTTAGACCTTTTATAACGATGCTTTGCATTTGGTACATTCCTGTCATTATAATTTAATTCATTTGATTCTATGTCTTTTTTGAGATCTAGTAATGAATTAAACTTCTTTTCCAGTCCAGACTCAGTCTTAATGTTGAATATTTTTAAATCCCCAACATTTATTTTAATTCCTTGAACATCACTTCTGGATTCTGCTATTTTAGGATCTAGGACTCTACCACCGTTAAGTTTATTTGTTATACTTGGTCTTCTAGCTGGCGAACTGCTATTTAAATTGAGTCTACGAATAGAAATATTTGATGATACAGGCTCGGGTCCGCTGTTTCCGCTATTGCCCACATTATTCCATCCGGTGTTATTATTCCATCCATTGTTACAGCCAAAACAATTATCAGTATTTCCGTACCATGAATTATTAAATCCGTAACCATATCCAAATCCTCGGTTACTCCATGGGTCATTGAACCCGTAAGGATTGTTGAATCCGTAATTCCAATTGCTGTTTAATCCATAAGAATAACTGTATCCATAATTCCATGGGTTATTGAAACCATGGTAATAAGAAGGGAAAAATGAATTTCGATTATAAGACCAAATCTTCCTTGTTGGCCTGAAAGAAATAAAGGAGCTTGAATATTTCCAATTATATGCGTCAAAGTAATCCTCTTCGTATTCATTATTATAATCATCTCGAGCATATGAATTGGAATAGGCATCTTCTAAATTTAAATAGCCAAAATATTGATTCGGATAGGGGCTCCATGAATAAATACCGTCATCAAATGAACTCAGTTCATTTGGGCTTTGAACCAAACAACTAGATAAAGTTAAAATGCCTAAAAGAGTTAAAAACTTGTGTCTCATGATGAAGTACCTTTGTCTTAATATAAAATAGTAATTACAAAACCCATACCATTTAAAAATGGCAAAGAACCTTACCCCGAGAAAAAATGATTACAGTCGTTGGTATAATGATTTGGTTATTCAGGCGGATTTAGCTGATAATTCAGGCGTTAGAGGATGCATGATAATTAAACCATATGGTTTTGCAATATGGGAGAAAATTCAAGCTGAACTTGATCACCGCTTTAAGGAAACAGGTCATGTTAATGCCTATTTCCCTCTTTTTATTCCGAAAAGTCACTTTTCAAAAGAAGCAGATCACGTTGAAGGTTTTGCTAAAGAATGTGCCGTTGTAACTCATTACAGGTTAAAAAATAATCCCAATGGACCGGGAGTAGTTGTAGATGAAACAGCAAAGCTGGAAGAAGAATTAATAGTTAGGCCTACTTCTGAGACCATCATTTGGGATACATATAAAAAATGGGTTCAGAGTTACAGAGATCTGCCGATTTTAGTTAACCAATGGGCAAATGTTGTGCGTTGGGAAATGCGTACCCGTCTATTTTTAAGAACATCTGAATTCCTATGGCAAGAGGGTCACACCGCTCATGCTACAGAAAAAGAGGCGATTTCTGAAGCAGAACAGATGCTTGGTGTTTACGGAGATTTCGTTGAGGAGCACATGGCCATTCCTGTAGTCCGAGGCACTAAGTCTTCTAATGAGAGATTTGCTGGAGCACTAGAAACCTATTGTATTGAAACTTTGATGCAGGACGGTAAAGCGTTACAAGCAGGCACCTCTCATTTTCTCGGTCAGAATTTTGCTAAAGCCTTTGATGTTAAGTTTCAAGATAAGAATGGCGAAATGAAGTATGTTTGGGGAACTTCGTGGGGGGTAAGCACAAGATTAATGGGGGCCTTAATTATGACTCACTCTGATGATAATGGCTTGGTCTTGCCTCCTAAATTAGCTCCTACTCAGGTTGTGATTATTCCAATTTATCGAAGTGAGGAAGAGCTTCTAAAGCTAGACGCTGTAGTTAAAGGTCTTTCAGGAAAATTAAAAAAATTAGGAATCCGGGTTAAATATGACAACAGAGATAGCTATAAGCCTGGATGGAAGTTTAATGAATATGAGCTTAAAGGTGTGCCTATTAGAATAGCCATTGGGCCCAGGGATTTAGAGAGAGGAACGGTGGAAGTAGCGCGACGTGATAATTTATCAAAAGAGTCTGTTAACTTGGAGATGGTTGACTCACATATTGAGTCGCTACTTAATGAAATTCAGGAACAATTATTTATTAAAGCCAAAGCCTCATTGGATAATAATATACATATTGTTGATAATTGGGATTCTTTTAAAATGGCTTTGGATGAAGGAGGTTTCGTTTCTGCCCATTGGGATGGAACTGTAGAGACTGAAAATAAAATTAAAGAAATGACCAAGGCAACTATAAGGTGCATTCCTTTAAATAATGAAAAGAAAGATGGATTGTGCATCCTAACGCGTAACCCCTCTAGTGAAAGAGTTCTTTTTGCAAGAGCATATTAAATTTAATATGCTAGTGAACTAATGCGGATTTTGTAATACATTTGCACTCCCAAAATCATTTGGCCCGTTCGTCTAGCGGTTTAGGACATCTCCCTTTCACGGAGAAGATCACGGGTTCGAATCCCGTACGGGTCACAAAAAAAAAGAGAATACAGAATACAGAATATATATATTATGGCAAATCATAAATCGGCAATAAAGAGAATTCGTCAAATGCACAAGAAGAGCGTGCACAATAAGTATTATCATAAAACTACGCGTAATGCTATTCGTTCGCTCAGGATTATGACTGACGCTGCCGCCGCTGCTATTCAATTGCCATTAGTTTCATCGGCTCTTGATAAACTAGCTAAGAAAAATATTATTCATAAGAATAAAGCCTCAAACTTAAAATCTAGTTTAACAAAATATGTAAATGGCTTAAAATAGTATTACAATTTTAATTTTGATTAGCCGCTTTGAATGAGCGGCTTTTTTTTTAGAAAAGATTCGTATATCCTTTCATTTTAAATTAAGTTTTAAGTTTTAAGGACTAGTTTAGCTAGGCTTTTGAAGCGAATTGGTTATTTATCAGGATCTTTTATGATTGCACATATCGTCGGCGCTCGTCCACAGTTTATTAAACTTTTGCCATTATACAGAGCTTTAGGTAAAGAAGGAGCACCGCAGTTTATTATTCATACTGGTCAGCATTGGGAGAAGGGAATGAGTGATGTCTTCTTTAATGAGTTTGGAATCAAACCAGACAAAGTTTTCAAATGGGATCCTCCATTAAATGGAGAGATTGTCTCATTAAAGATGCTTGATCTCCTGAAGTCTCACCTTTCTAATCTAAACCCAGATACTGTAGTTGTATACGGGGATACTAACTCTACAATTCTCGGGGCTGTATCAGCAAATATGTTGAAATTGCCATTGGCGCATGTTGAAGCGGGATTAAGAGGTTTCAATACCAAGATGCCAGAGGAAAGTTGCAGGGTGAATACTGATCTTCTCAGTGATTGGCATTTCGCGCCTTCTCGTAGTGCTATTTTGCAACTAAAACGAGAGGGTCTAGATCGTGGAAAAAGTCACACTATTCTTTCAGGTGATATCATGTTAGATGCCTTAAAGTCAAGGAAGGAAAAGTCTTTTTCTCCGGGGAAAATACTCATTACACTGCATAGAAATATAAATGTTGATGATGAAAAAATAAGAAATAAAATAATCAAAGCCTTAGAAGAGATATCTAATGATTATCAACTAATTTGGCCAATTCATCCAAGATTAAGGCAGTTTATTAACGCAAATGATTTGCCAAAAAATATTAATTGTATTGACCCTTTAAGTCATGGAGATCTGATTAATGAACTCGAAGATTCTGAGTGGGTAATTACCGACTCAGGAGGTTTACAGAAAGAGGCGTATTTTTTACAAAAACCATGCATCGTTTTGCGATCTGAAACTGAGTGGAAAGAGTTATTGGATACTGGTAATTCATTTCTTATCGATCAAAATGAATATGCATCTTCAGAGAAAATGTCTCATTCCATTCTCAAGATTATTAGAGATTATGTTCCAAGAGAATTTAAACTAATTTATGGAGATGGGAATGCAGCAAAAAAAATCGCAAAGGCTTTATGGGTCGATGAAAAGTCTATTAGCCCCAATTCGTTGACTTTGAATGGAGATGAAAATGATAATCGATTAATATTTGCGGGAGAAATAATTCGCCGCATAACTGGAATTAAATTAAGTTGGAGAAAAAATGGAATGTCATGGCCAAAAAGTAACTTATGGGCTTCTAATGAAGGCATGGAACTCTGGACAAATGAAAGCGATTTTCTCACATCGGATATGCAGAATGATTATTTGGCATTGATTGCTTACGGAGCAAGTAGAAGCGAGGAATGGAATTCAAAATCACTCGATGAACATGGCCGTTTTAATGGCGAAAATTACTGTCGATCTTTTTTAGATAAAGAAAATCATCCAGGTATCCCAGAGTTACATGTTTTAGCTGAAAAATTCATTCAATATTTTAGACCCGAATTCACTCTTGAATCTAGAGATAGTCCTCCAATAACTCTAGTTGTTGATATTGATCATTTGTATGCGTTCAAAGGATTTAGTATAATGCACAGGAGTTTAGGATTCATAATAGATTTGATATCTGGAAAATGGAGAAGATTAAAAGCACGTTTTGATGAAATAGACCCTTTTGATTCAATTGAGAATTTTATTGGGTTAAAAAAAACATACTCAGAAATTAGATTTCAATTTTTTGCTTGGATAGGTCCAAAAAGAAGTGAATTTGATAGGGGGCCAAGTATTGTAAATAAAACAGTTAAAGTAGGAATACGAAAAATATTCAAGCATTTTCCAAGTATCGGAATTCATCCAACTTATTCAGGACATGACCTAGATTCAAACTGGTTAAAGACTGAGACTAATGTTTTAGTTGATGTGCTTGGCCAAAAAATAGTTCGCTCGAGGTTTCATTATTTAAGGATGAGTATACCAGAAACATATACTGCATTGGATAGGGCAAATATTCAAGAAGATTGGAGTCTAGAATACCCAAACAAGCCAGGCTACAGAGCAGGATTAGGAGTTCCGTTTCCTGTATGGTTCGGTGCAGAAAAGGGTGCTATTGATAACTATGGCTTGCCATATTTGACATGGGTTCCTGTTGCAGTGATGGATCAAAACCTTATCGATTTAACCCCTAATGAAATAATTTCTTTTTTACAAGAATGGAAAACTCTTGCAAATCGCTATGGGGCTGGGCTGGCAGTTGCTACTCACTGGAGATTGTTTGGCCCTAATATGAATATGAATAGAGAGAACAGAAAATATATAAATTGGCTAACAGGAATTAATGATTATCTAAAATCAACTAAACAATGAGGTGGCAAGAAGGTGATTGGTCAAATGAATTTTGGGATAAACTTTATCAAGAATCACCCGAAAAATATCCATATGATACTGAAGGTTATGGGGATGCTCTTGGTATCCAGTGGGGGGCGATAATCGGGGAAGAGATAGCTATTCCCATTGCATATAGAAGAGTCTTAGGTCTTAAAACAGGTTACTTGCCTTTTGGAATTCAACAATGGGGTCCAATTGGAAGATCTGCAAATAACAAAAAAAACATATTAAGAGCATTAGATTCAATACCCAAGAATTTTAAGAAAATAGATATTTCATTTCATCGACCTAATGAATGGGTGAATATCAATAACGGTTGGCATTTTAAGAATTATAAATTACAACGTTTTAGCACTGCCCCTAATTATGAGTTAGAATTATCTCACGGGTATGAAAAGATTCATGGCAATTACAGCAAACAGGTAAAGAGAAATTTAAAATCCTCTTCGAAACAAAACCTTAATCTTTTTGAGCATGATACACCAGATGTATTGATTCGCGAATTCAATCAAAATCAAAGTAAGCGGTACTCCGTTTCTGATAAATTTATTACTTCATTAAGTCAAATAATGTATCATCTTCTTCATAAAGGTAAAGGTGCTGTTTGGAGCTTATACGGTTCTGGTAATCGTTTTCACGCTGGTGTTTTTGTTGCTTTTTCTGGAAATCGAATTGTCTTATTGTTTAGTGCAGTTTCACAAGAAGGTCGAGACAGTAATGCTATGAGTCAATTGATTAATGAATTAATTATATATTCATGCGGAAGGTGGGAGATTTTTGATTTTGAGGGAAGTAAAGAATCTGGTCTATCAAGATTTTATTCTGGATTTGGTGCTCAATTAGTGCCATATGTAAGATATCAAAGATGGGCTATACTGTAAGTCTTACTCAGATGTCATATTTTGTGGCTTTAGAAAAGCATCGAAATTTTGCTCGTGCCGCAAATGCGTGTTCTGTATCACAACCAACTTTGAGTTCCCAGTTTCAGAAAATGGAAGAAACCTTAGGAGTTTCCCTGGTGAATAGGTCAATTCAACCTTTAGAATTGACCCGCGTTGGAGAAAGAGTATATCAACAGATTCAAAAAATTCTTTTTGAGGCAAGTGAATTGGGAAATATCATTGAGGGATATAAAACCCCATTTAGAGGTACATTAAAAGTAGGATGGATGTCACTAAATCAGCCATTATGGTTGGCAGATGCTTTGCACCGTTTTATTCAATATAATCCTGAAATAAAAGTTGAAATAATACATCTAGATCCCTTACTCTCGAATATTGAATCACAAAAAAATAAATTAGATGTAATTATTTTTTCTGAATATTCTGAAACAATAAGAGATGAATATCATCTTTTGTTAAAAGAAAGTTGTTGGATTCTTCTTCCAGAGCACGATAGCCTGTTAAGTCATAATTCTATAAACATAAGCAAGTTAAGAGAATCAAAAAATGTTGTATTGACAGCTCAATATCAAATGACGTCCAAGTTGTTAGAGCATGGCATACGATGTAATATTAAAAATTTAATCCTAACAGACAGTCATTGGTATTCTATCATTGCTGCTTCACGGAAAGGTCTCGGAGCTGCTTTTTTGCCTCAGTCTGAAATTTATAGACTTACACCAGAAGAGCGTTCAAGATTAAGGCTCCTAGAGATTGAGGATTATGCGTATCAATGGTTAGTCAAGTTTTTTCCATGTGAAAATGACGAGGCATTAAATGCTTTACTTTTAAGCTTTCAGCATTCCTATATTGTTGGATGATTTAAATCAACAATAAATATTTCAACTAATTAAAAACGAATACTAAAATTAACCTTTAGGTTAATATTGATAGATAAATGGTACAAAATGAAACTAGTATTAGCTACTCAAAATAAAAATAAACTCAAAGAAATTCAGGAATTATTACCTATTCATTGGAATGTTCTAACCTTAGATCAAGTAGGAATATACAATGAGCTCTCTGAAACTGGCGAAACACTTGAGTCCAATGCACTTCAGAAAGCTGATTATGTTTTTGAAAAGACAGGATTAGCAACCTTGGCAGATGATAGTGGACTTGAGGTAGAATCTCTTTCTGGAGCTCCAGGTGTTCATTCTGCAAGGTATGCAAGTGACTCAAAAAGTGATTCAGCAAATCGAATCAAATTGTTGCAAGAAATGAAATCGACTAATAATCGGAGGGGTCAATTCCGTACCATATTAGCATTCAGAGATAATGAGGTTTCAAAATTATTTGAGGGAGTTGTTCAAGGTATGATTTCTAAAAAAGAAATTGGTGATAATGGATTTGGTTATGATTCTATTTTTAGCCCTCTAGAGTCTAATGAGTTAACATTTGCTCAAATGGATCTTAGTGCAAAGCAAAAAATCAGTCATCGTTCAAAAGCTATTAAGCTTTGGCTACTATGGTTTTTGAACGAAAAATAGTAATTCGAACACTTCCATATCTTCGAGTGCTAACAAAGTTTTCGCACTCATTAAAATCATGTTGTCCTCCATGTTCCAGAATAAAAACCCCGTTATTTTTTAACTTTTCAGGGATTTGATCAATTAGTTCATGATAATTTTCAAAGTCATAAGGGGGGTCAGCAAAAATAAAGTCCCACAACCGTTTGTTTCGTTTTAAAAATGTTATTGCATCACTGACTTTGGTTTGAATTTCATCATAATTAAGTTCTGAAGCAATTTTATTTATGTACTTAATACAATTTACATGAGAATCTACACTGGTTACCTCAGAACAGCCTCTACTAGCCATTTCAAAACTAATATTACCAGTGCCGCAAAATAAATCTAAAGCTGTCGATGAATCCCAGTCTAGATAATTTTCAATAATATTAAAAACACCCTCTTTTGCCATGTCTGTTGTAGGTCGAACAGGTAAATTTTTGGGCGCTGATAATATCTTTCCTTTATTCCTTCCTCTAATTATTCTCATACAAATTTTTTTATATTAAGCATGATAGTGCTGACCATGGATGAGATGATGACGTATCTATTTTTTTTATGAAGGGCCTAAGTTTTTCCCATGCTAATTCATCCATTTCACCTTCCCAAATTAGGGGAATATGTAAGGTGTGGATAGCGCATTGATCATAAAGTAGCAAGCAACTATATGCAGCTTCATTGCTAGATTCAACTCGAAAAATTGTATGAAGTTGTATAATTTTGTCTTTGATGACAGCCATTTCCATTCTATTGCCGTTTCTATGAACTCGCACACTATCACCATTGGTTTTTATCCATCGTTTCGCATTGTGCGCCATTAGAGGGACGAAATTTAAATTTTCTGGAAATGTACCGGGGAAGCGGAAGTAAAGCTCCATTCCTGATTCTATGACTAGACGATTCCATTGATCTCCTTCTGGATCAAGAGGTTTTAACCATTCTTCCTGATTCTCAACCCATGATTCTGGATACCAGGCCCCAAAATCTTCTTCTCCAAAAAGTAGACAGTCAGAAAATTCACGACTATTCGCATTATACCAGGAAATGAAATCCTCAAAAACCATTGAAATAACTGAGCCCAGAGGTTTGTAGTCATTTTTAGAGCAAATTAAAAAATCAACTCCATCTGATTTTCCGATGATCAAAATTATTTGATCTTTAAGTATCGGTTTCACATCGGGAAAAGAAACCCATGAACTAGGAAAAGGGTTACTTCCAGTTTCCACTCAAAGTTGGTTCTGTTAGTGACCCAACACTTAAAGCATCTATGCGCAGTCCAATGATAAGGGATTTGTAATCGTCATAGATATCATGAAAAAAGTCTTGATTTGTTGCTTTAATTTCAAAAACTTGAACTCTAACGCCATTTCTATCGACGTGTCCAGTTGCTATATCAAACTCTGTGGAATCTTTAGCAAATGGGATGAATCGAAGCTCAGAAACATCAAAATCATCATCAAATAAGTCAGGGCTGGAAGAGATTAGTTTTTCTTTAGCAGACGTTTGTCCAATTATTCTATAAATAATAGTGTCTTTCAACATATCGGTCTGGTATATTTTATCATATCTCATAAAAGAACTATCCTTTCTTTCAATAATACTTACTTGGGCATTATCTAAAAAAGTAATGAGATCGTCAAAATTGTTTGAATATTGGTTGTATTCGGATTTAAAGATCAATTGGGCCTCTCTTAACTGTTCTAATCGATTTGTTATTTTTTCATAACGTTTCTCTTTTATGGAAGCAAACTCGATTGGCTGCATAATGATACGGTAAATCCTGTAGGATAGAACTAAAGTTATTATCCCTAAAGCAATTCTTATGTAAAAAATGGTACGTGAAGTCATGATAAAAAATTTTTCCTAGCAAAATTATGAAATATTACCTTGCTACCTTACTACTAATCTGTGAATTCGACAACACTTTACAATATTTTCTTAAAGGAGTTCCCTTGGACACCAACCGAAGACCAAAAAAAAGGCCTTTGGGGATTGACTCATCTTTTCATTCCGGAAAATAATAAATTAAAAAAAGATGATGTTTTTTTACTTCTGGGTTATGCCGGAACAGGAAAGACAACTGTAGCTCAGGCTTTTTCCAAGGCATTAAAGCATATTGGATGGAGTTCGGTTTTAGGAGCCCCTACAGGGCGAGCAGCAAAAATTTTACAAGGAACTTGGGGGCAGCGGGCTTGGACTTTACATCGGATGTTAT
The DNA here is from genome assembly GCA_913009655.1 of uncultured Cryomorphaceae bacterium. Taxonomy (GTDB): domain Bacteria; phylum Bacteroidota; class Bacteroidia; order Flavobacteriales; family Schleiferiaceae; genus TMED14. Next base: position 69,960 of record CAJVWI010000010.1, on the reverse strand, counting down.
ACATATCAGTTAGGGGAACAGATGGAGTTTTTAAAAGAATTCGAAGAAAAAATAAGGGTAAGAAACTTATTTTTATCATCGATGAAGCTTCTATGATCTCAGATTCAAGTGAAAACGGTCAAATATTGAACGACCTATTATATTTTGTTAAATCGGGCAAAGACTGTAAACTAATTCTGGCAGGGGATAAAGCTCAATTGCCTCCCGTTGGACAGATATATAGTCCAGCTTTAAGTCAACAAATTCTATTAGATTCTTATAGTATTCAGGCACATGTTGCTATATTGAGTCAGGTTATGCGACAATCTGTAAATTCGGGCATTCTAATTACTGCCACGGATTTACGGAATGCACTGTTTTCAAAATCACCATTTTTCCCTGTTCTAAGATCGAGTAAAGAGGTTCGTTTTATTAATGATCTTCAGGATTTGCACGAAAGTTTAGAAAGTTCTTTTTCTCATTCTGATAATGACTCGATAATTATTACACGATCCAATGCCCGTGCTGTTTTGTATAACCAACAAATCAGATCAACTATTTTAGGACATGATGAGATAATAAATGCAGGAGATTTAGTTATGGTAGTTCAAAATAATGAGAATTGGCTTGATCACAATGATGGAGCAGGATTTATAGCTAACGGAGATATGTTGGAAGTGCTTTCGTGGAGAAATGAGGAGAAAAAGTATGGATTGAGGTTTGCAGATGCTACATTAGCATGGACGGATATGGAGGTGCAGTCTTTTGAAGCGAAAATAATTTTAGATACGTTATCTTCAAAAACTTCGCGATTATCAAAGGATCAATCATCATCGTTATATTTTCAAATAATGGATGAATTTAAAAAATCAGGTTTGGATAAATTTGCTCGGGCTTCATTTTTTAGGAATCACCCTTACGGTCAAGCCTTACAATTAAAATTTGGATACTCTCTAACTGCCCATAAGGCTCAAGGGGGGCAATGGAATGATGTTTATGTTGAAAGACCTCATACAGATGACCCTTCCAAAGAGGAATATATTCGGTGGATATATACCTCTTTTACTAGGGCAAAGAAGAGATTATATCTTATCGGATTTTTAGAAGGTGATAATGAAAGATAGATCTGCAGTAATTCAATTATTTTTTGATATTGATAGAACTCTATGGAATCATGAAAAAAACGTTGATGCTGTTTTAAATGAGCTCATTAATATTTTCTCGGAATTGTCAGATTTAGACTGCAAAAAGGCTTGCATAAAGTTTAAGAGTATAAATGAGAAATTATGGGTCGATATGCAAAAGAAAAATTATCCTATCAGTCATGTTCGCAATCGAAGATTTAGTCTTTGGATGAATCATTTTTTTCCAGAAATGGCAACAATCTTAAGAATAAATATTGCAAAGAAATTAGAGGAAATGTTTTTGTCAAGAACACCAGAAATGAATCATTCCTATCCAAATGCGATTAGTGCTTTGCTAGATTTGTACGATCAGGGATTTAAATTGAATGTTATAACTAATGGTCCAAGTGATTCTCAAGAAAGAAAAATTAAATCCTTGGGTTTGAATCATGTTTTCTCACAGATAATAACCTCTGATCAGGTTCATTCTTATAAACCTAATCCTTCAATTTTTAAAAATGCATTTAAGCGCTCAAAATGTCAACCAAAGGATGCAATAATGATTGGTGACTCTTTAGTTTGCGATATGTTAGGAGGCAAGCGAGTCGGTATGAAGACCATATGGTTCAATCAATCTGAATTTGCTAGTTCAGTCAAAAATTTGGAATTAATCAGCAATGTTGATGTAGAATTTTCTGATTGGAAAAAATTTCATTCTGCTTTAGGTTCTATTCTTAAATAAGCTCTCCAAGGATAAACCTATCCCCCTATCTTTGTTTTAAAGCTCAACAAATTATGGCTGAAGAAAAACCTTATTCTCCTAAGAATAGTATTCGAATTGTAACTGCGGCTTCTTTGTTTGATGGCCATGATGTTAGTATAAACATTATGAGGAGAATACTTCAATCAAGTGGTGCTGAAGTAATACACTTAGGACATGATCGTAGTGTTGAAGATGTTGTAAATACCGCAATTCAAGAGGATGCAAATGCTATCGCCATGACATCATATCAAGGAGGGCATTTGGAATATTTCAAGTATATGTTTGATTTGCTTCAAGAGAATGGTGGCCAGAACATAAAAATATTTGGTGGCGGAGGTGGGACAATATTGCCAATGGAAATTAAGGAACTTGAGGATTATGGCGTAACCAAAATTTATCACCCTGATGAAGGAAGATCCATGGGGTTGCAAGGTATGATTAATGATCTTCTGAAGAAATGCGACTATCCAATTGGAAATAAAGTGGATCATATTTTGCAAGAGGCCTTAGATGGGCTTCCAAAATCCATTGCGCGACTCATATCGTGTGCGGAGAATTTCCCAATCCATTTCTTGAAAGTGTTGCCGCTAATAGAAAAGAAGATACAAGAGAAAGACTCACCTCCTGTGCTTGGTATAACCGGTACAGGTGGGGCAGGAAAGAGCTCTTTAGTTGATGAATTGGTCAGACGGTTTGTGTCGGATCATCCTGGTCAGAAAATTGGAATTCTTTCTGTTGATCCAACTAAGCGTAAAAGTGGAGGAGCTCTATTGGGTGATCGAATTCGAATGAATTCTATTCAAAATCCTAGTGTTTATATGCGGTCTCTTGCCACAAGACAGAGCAATCTCTCCTTAAGTAAACATATTTCTCAGGCATTGAAAATATTGAAAGCTGCAAGTTTTGACCTTATTATTTTAGAGACTAGTGGTATCGGTCAATCGGATACTGAAATCCTTGAGTATTCTGATGCCTCCTTGTATGTTATGACTCCTGAATATGGTGCATCTACTCAGTTAGAGAAAATAGACATGCTTGATTTTGCGGATTTAATTTCCTTAAATAAGTTGGATAAGCGTGGTGCTTTAGATGCCCTTAGAGATATAAAAAAACAGGTTCAGAGGAACCAAAATCGGTGGGAAGAAAAACCCGATGATATGCCTGTCTATGGTACAATGGCATCACAATTTAATGATCCAGGGACTAATAGGCTCTACAGAGCGATTATAGAGATCCTAATCAATAAATTGAAAATAAAAAATATATCTTTTGATTCCAATAGAAATGAAGCCGATAGCGAAAAAAATTATATTATTCCTGCAAACCGTACAAGATATTTAAGTGAAATTTCAGAATGTGTTAGAGACTATAATACCCGGGTTAAAAATCAATCTCATATTGCGGATACTTTATATTCTTTTGATCGCTCCATTAAAGAGATAACTAAACTGGATTTAACCGATTCAAAAAATTCTTTAGAAGTTATTGTTAAAGCCCATAAAGAGGTTAAAACAAAATTGCATCCCGCTAACTGGGAGGCTATTCAGGGCTGGGAAAAACTAAAGAAACGTTATTTAGCTCCGGAGTATGTTTATAAAGTTCGGGGAAAAGACATACACGTAGATACTCATGTCACGAGTCTTTCAAATCAAAGAATACCTAAAGTAGTTACTCCCAGCTACAGGTCTTGGGGAGATATACTAAGATGGATTCTTCAAGAAAATGTTCCAGGTTCTTTTCCTTATACATCAGGAATATACTCTTTTAAGCGAAAGGGTGAGGATCCAACAAGGATGTTTGCAGGAGAAGGTGGTCCCGAAAGGACCAATAAGAGATTTCATTATGTATCTCAAGGAACTCCGGCTAAACGCCTTTCAACAGCATTTGACTCTGTTACTCTATATGGACATGATCCTCACCGAAGACCTGATATTTATGGGAAAATTGGTAATGCCGGTGTAAGTGTTAGCTGTTTAGATGATGCGAAGAAATTATATTCTGGTTTTGATTTGTGTCATCCATCTACATCAGTATCGATGACTATAAATGGTCCTGCCCCTATGCTTTTAGGTTTCTTTTTGAATGCTGCGATTGATCAACAATGCGAGCGTTATATAATTGAAAATAATTTGGTTGCTGATGTTGAGTCTTTTAAGAAAGACAAATACAAAGCTTTGGGACTTGAGCCCCCAAAATATTCAGGTAATCTTCCAGCAGGGAATGATGGTTTGGGCCTTATTTTATTAGGTGTAACTGGAGATGAGGTGCTTCCCCTTGATATTTATAATGAAATAAAAGCTAAAGCATTAAGTGTAGCTAGGGGGACTGTGCAATCAGATATATTGAAGGAAGATCAGGCTCAGAATACTTGTATATTTTCAACGGAATTTGCTTTACGCTTAATGGGTGATGTTCAAGAATACTTTATAGATAAGAACGTTCGAAACTTCTATTCGGTTTCTATATCTGGCTATCATATCGCAGAAGCTGGCGCTAACCCGATAACTCAACTGGCGTTTACCCTCTCAAATGGTTTTACCTATGTTGAGTATTATTTGAGTCGGGGAATGGATATAAATCTTTTCGGTCCAAATCTAAGTTTTTTCTTTTCTAACGGTATTGATCCGGAATATGCTGTAATTGGAAGAGTCGCAAGGCGAATATGGGCAAAGGCACTCAAAGAAAAGTATGGCGCGAATGAAAGATCTCAAATGTTAAAGTATCATATTCAGACTTCTGGAAGATCGTTGCATGCTCAAGAAATAAGTTTCAATGATATAAGAACAACGCTTCAGGCGTTATATGCCATTTATGATAATTGCAATTCTTTACACACAAATGCATATGATGAAGCCATAACAACTCCAACAGAGGAAAGCGTTAGAAGGGCAATGGCGATTCAATTGATAATAAATAATGAATTGGGTCTAGCGAAAAATGAAAACCCACTGCAAGGATCATTTATCATTGAAGAACTTACGGAATTAGTTGAGGAAGCTGTAATGATTGAATTTGATCGTATTACTGATCGAGGGGGGGTTCTGGGCGCTATGGAGACAATGTATCAACGAGGAAAAATTCAAGAAGAGTCCATGCATTATGAAATGCTTAAGCATAATGGTGAATATCCAATAATTGGAGTAAATACATTCTTAAGTAAAGAAGGTTCACCTACACTAATCCCAGGTGAGGTTATTAGGGCAACAGAGGATGAAAAGGAAAACCAAATCTCAACGGTCAGTATGGTTCACCAAGCAGGAGATGGTAAGTCAATTAAGACTCTGGAAGCAATACAGAGAGCTGCTTTAGAGAACAAAAATATGTTTGATTCAATTATGGAGGCTTCTAAGGTTTGTTCTTTAGGTCAAATGACTAAGGCTATGTTTGCTGTGGGTGGTCAGTATCGAAGAAATATGTAATCTTTATTGGCTCTCATCAACCTGTTGTCAAATGAATAAAAACCATAAAATAAAAATGTGTTATACTTTTTATGACTTATCAATTAGTCGTTATTATCTTCAATAAATGAAAATCATTTCTTGGAACGTAAACGGCATTCGTTCTGCCGGATCAAAAGGTCTTTTAGATCAATTAGCTAAATGGGATGCAGATATTATTTGTTTTCAAGAGACTAAGGCTACTGAAGATCAAGTTGCAGAGGTTTTGTTTGGATCTGGTTATAATGTTATTGCACATTCTGCAGAGAAGAAGGGATATAGTGGAACAGCTTTAATTTCAAAACTGGAACCTCTCTCTTATAAAATAGGAGTGGGTATAGCTGACCATGATGGTGAGGGTAGACTCATTGTTGCCGAATTTCCTGAATACTATGTTGCCACAGCATATGTTCCAAACTCGAAAGGTGATCTTTCTCGAATTCCAAATAGAAAAGCTTGGGATGCTGCTATTGCTGATATATTGAAGGATTATGATCTTAAAAAACCAGTTATCTATTGTGGCGATTTAAATGTTGCTCATAAGCCTATTGATTTGGCAAATCCTAAAAGTAATTATAACAGAACTCCTGGTTATACTCAAACTGAAATTGATGGCTTTGATAACTTTTTAAATAATGGCTTTGTTGATTCATGGCGTAATCGTCATCCAGAAGAAGTAAAATATTCATGGTGGAGTATGCGCTCTGGAGCACGATCTAGAAACATTGGCTGGAGACTAGATTATTATTTAGTTTCAGAGCGCTTAATGTCAAGAGTTGTTATGACTGATATTTTAAACGATGAGTATGGGAGTGATCACTGCCCAGTTTATTTGGAAATCAATTAGCTGTTTCTCTCTTTTTTCTTATTAGCTTTAAACGCTTGAAATTGGTTAAAGAGATCTTGGTCGTTTAGGTTATCGCGATTTTTAATTATCTTTTTTAATCCGTTATGTGAGGTATTTTTTGGACATCTCCTTAATGCTCTGATAACAGTTTTTACATAATTTTCAGTTTTATATTGAGCGGGATTCAAGAATGCGGATATAAGTACCCGCGCAGATTCTTCTGGCTTATCTAATTCAAGAAGGTTTTTCGCATAAGCTATTTGCCCACCTGGGTGTCTTGGGGATATTTTTAGCAATGTCTGATATGTCTTTTCAGCTTTATTGAATTCACCTCTATAGCTGTAAAGGCTACCCAATTGGAAAAGGGTAACAACATGATTTGGGTGAATTTTTAAAGCCTCCATGAAAAACTTTTCAGCTTTTATGAAGTTTCTAGGTCCAAACTTACCCGTATTTGATTTTTGGGCTTCGCCAAACATGCTTCCCATACCAGAAAAATAGATTAATGGGTTTCCATATCTATCAAGTTCGTTCCACGAATTGATTGCATTATCTACACTTTTTCCAATATTTTTGGCGTCACGATTCGAGTTTTTTTCTAAGACAATTTGATTTTGTCTATCTGCTTCAATGGCTTTGAAACTAGCATAAGAAAGAGATAAAAGGAACATTATAATGACAGGATAAATAAATTTTTTTGTCACAAAATTTATTGACTTGATCTCTTTATTTATTATAGAGCCAGCAATAAGCATAAATGGCCCATATATGGCCATTCGCTCAATGGGAAACTCAAAAAAAGAATATGTTGTGACAATCACCAGAACAGCTCCTGAGGCATATTGATCAATTGATTTATTTTCTCTAATTTTTTTAAGCCAAGAAATCCAGAGAAAAATAAAGAAAAAGGTAAAAAGACCAAATCCAATTATTCCGTTTTCAGATAGAATCCATAAAAAATCATTGTGTGGTCGAACTTCTGAAGTTATTCCTTCCGCAACACTAGGATTGGTTCCTTCTAACCCGTATTTTGGAAAAACTATCCGCCATTGTCCAGAACCAATTCCATGAACCGGAGATGACTCCAGCATATCCAAAGAATGGCCCCAGAAAATACCGCGTATTTTCAAATTTGTGGGATCCAATAAACGTTCTTGAATCTTGGGTTGGCTCAAAATGGCTGTAGCTATAAATACAATACTAGCAAATGCTATCCATACTTTTTTACTAGGTCTCCAGCCAGAGAAGGTTGTGATTATTACAGAAATCAAGCCTGCTAGGACAATGCTTCTTGTTTGAGTTAGTATTATTGAAATTACCCCGAGAAACAATATGAATAAGTATAAACTTTTATTTTTTTGACTTTTATAAACCATTAACACCGTAATTGGTATGGTAATAGCAATTGCAGATGCATTGAAATTTTTGTGCCCCATGAGTCCGGTAACTCCATAAGGTTCAGTAAGAGCATTATTTGTAGTTGAGAAGTCTATTAGGTAATAGATGGAAATTATCGCACCGAATCCAACAATAGTATTAGCAATAAAAGGATGAACAATTCCCTTTTGTTCTTTAAAATTGGATCCTAAAAAAAGAAATGCAGCATATCCTAAATATCTAAAAGATGCTAGTTTCCACTCTGAAATGGCATGAATATCAGTTAAGAAATATCCAAAAAAAGACCACAAAGCAAGAGCGATCCAAACTAGTAAAAGATTTGGTATGACTATTTTTTGCTTGAACTTGACAAATGAATAAACAATTAAGGTTAAAGCAAATAAGCTCCATCCAAGTTGAAGAGGCCAATGACTGGGATCTCCCAGTTCTGAGAATCTGTCAAAGCTTGGTATAAGCGCCATAACACCCCCAACGATTAAGCCAGGCCAGTGCTGTTCTTTTGCGGTGAGTTCATTCATGTCTCTAAATTAAAAAACCCCGCTTCGTTAGCAGGGTTTTTTATCGTTTAAATGAGATAGATTTACTTTATTTTACCAATCACTTCGAAATTAAATTCTGTAATGACTTCGCGATGCAAGCGAATTTTTGCAGAATATTTACCTGCGGTTTTGATGGTTCCTCCCAAAATTTGAATATATTTCTTCTCTATAGAGTGCCCCATTTCCCCTAGCTTCTCTGAAATGTCAGCATTGGTGACTGCACCAAATAATTTTCCGGTTTTGCCAGATTTCGCAGAAATTTTAAGTTCAATTCGAGATAGACCTTCGGCTGTGGAGGTTGCGCTTTTTATGATTTTTTCTTCCTTGTGGGCCTTTTGCCTTAGGTCCTCAGCTAGCATTTTTTTTGCTGAAGGAGTAGCAAAAACAGCCTTCCCTTGCGGAATTAGGAAATTTCGACCATATCCATTTTTTACGGTAACCAAATCGTCTTTATAACCTAAGTTATCAACGTCTGCTTTAAGAATTACATCCATATCGAAGAAATTTTATTTAAGGTTATCTGCTACGTAAGGCATGAGACCTAGGTGACGTGCTCGCTTGATTGCTACAGCAAGTTTTCGTTGATATTTTAACGAAGTCCCAGTCAATCTGCGGGGTAATATTTTACCCTGCTCATTCACAAAGCGCATTAAATATGTTGGGTCCTTGTGATCAATATGTTTAATGCCATATTTTTTGAAACGGCAGTATTTTTTGTTATTTGTTGCATCAATAGCGATTGGCTGTAAATAGCGAATCTCTGATTGATTTCCTGCTGTTGATTCCAAAGTGCTCATAAAATTTATAGGAATTAAGAGTTTTTAACTTTGTCCCTTCTTTTGGCAGCGTATTCAGCTCCATTTTTATCCATAACCACGGTGAGGAATCTTAAGACTTTCTCATCGCGTTTCATTTCAATTTCTAAATTTGAAATGATACTGGTAGGTGCTTTGAATTCAAGGAGGTTGTAAAACCCACTCTTTTTCTTGTCAATGAGGTATGCAAGCTTTCGCAACCCCCATTTTTCAACGTTGATAATTTCTGCTCCGTTGGATTTCAAGAAGCCTGTAAACTTATCAACCGCTTCCCTTATCTGATCTTCAGACAAGACGGGATTTAAAATGAAAACGGTTTCGTACTGGTTCATTGGTAATGAAATTAGGGCCGCAAAGGTAGGAAAAGTTTATTGCTATTTACTATCATGGATTGAATTTTACTGTGAAATACTTACAATGTGTGAATTTGTTTAAAAAATAACTGATGTTTATCGGCTTTTACCTGTTTTGAAATAATTGCAAATGTCATTTTCCGAGTAATTATGTATTTAACAGAATGGGAATAATTACATTTGCAATTGTCTTAAAACTGGGTTAAATAAACTACGATGAAAGAGAAAATAATTATTGCAGTCCTCGCAATATGGCATTTAGTCGGGATCATTGGGTTTCATTCTGATTTTTTTTATCTGTTTTCAATTCTGACGCCATTAAACATGATGCTTTCTTTCTGGGTATTGTATGTGACGTCCAAGAAATCTGAGAAGCTAAAAGCTATTTTGTTGTTGACCTATTTTATAGGTCTTGCTGTAGAAGTAATAGGTATCAATACTGGGATTCCATTTGGGACTTATGTTTATTTAGAGGGCTTAGGCCCTAAAATCATGGATACACCATGGGTTATGGGCCTAAATTGGGTAGTTGTATCATGGGCAGCAGTTCAAAGCGCATCTTACTTTTCAACTCAAAGTAAATTATATAAATGGGCTATATCCATAGTCATCATGTTAATCATTGACTTGGTTATGGAACCAGTAGCTCCAGATCTTAGAATGTGGATTTTTGCTGGTTCTGGCCCAGGATTAATGAATTATTTGGGCTGGGCTCTAACCTCTGCTGTCATTCAGATATTGTTGGTTAGAGAAGTTGATAATCATAAAAATCATACCGCGTTGGCAATTATTTTGTTACAAATAATTTTCTTTTCTAGTTTTCAAGTTTGGCCTCTTAACTGATCTCTCTGCCTTAGATTTGATTCATGGATAAACCTTACATAGTATCTGCTCGAAAATATCGACCATCTTCTTTTGATACAGTTGTGGGTCAATCTCATGTGACAGATACTCTTGAGCATGAGGTCACTTCTGGTAATTTAGCTCAGGCTCTGCTTTTTTGTGGCCCTAAGGGTGTTGGTAAAACCTCTTGTGCTAGAATTTTGGCAAAAAGGATAAATGAGCTTCATTCTGCTGCTGAAGAGAATTACGAATTAAATATTTTTGAACTAGATGCTGCCTCGAATAATAAAGTTGATGATATCCGTCAGCTTATTGATCAAGTAAGATTTGCTCCCCAAATTGGACGGTTTAAGGTATACATAATCGATGAAGTTCATATGTTATCGACGGCAGCGTTTAACGCTTTTTTGAAAACATTAGAAGAGCCTCCTGCTCATGCTATATTTATTTTAGCTACTACTGAAAAACATAAAGTATTGCCTACGATCTTATCACGGTGTCAAGTATTTGATTTTAAAAGAATTGGCATCCAAGATATCGTGAGTCATCTTGAATTTGTGGCTTTAAGAGAAGGAGTAGTGGCAGAATCAGAGGCCTTACATTTAATTGCTGAAAAGGCAGACGGAGCCTTAAGAGATTCACTCTCTATCTTCGACAGAATCAATGCTTTTTCTCAAGGTGAAGAAATTACTTATCAGTTAGTTAGAGAGAATTTACAGATCCTCGATAGAGATATTTTCTTTCAGACCTTAAATGATCTCAAGAATGCAGATGCATCAGCGATATTTCTCCAAGTTAACTCAGTTTTAGAGCTTGGTTTTGACCTAAACTTGTTCGTAAGTGGCTTAGCTTCTCATGTTCGCGATGTTTTGATGGCAAAACATTCGGAAACTATAAATATTATGGAACTTCCAGATTCAATTAAGGATAGATATCGTCATGAATCTGGTGCAATGGATTTGAAATTCTTGGGTCGAGCTCTAAGATTACTTTCAAAATGTGATATTCAATACCGTGATAGTTCGAGCCCCAGATTATTAGTTGAAGTCACTTTGCTGGAAATTGCAGGTTTAACAGATTCAGAGGCTGTGGGAGAAAAAAAAAAAAATGAAGTTTCCAAACAAGACAAGATTGAAAATGAAGAAATAACTGAGTCACCTACTAAAAATAAGGAGGACGAAAAAAGTGATTTAGAAATAAAAGAAGTCCCAATTAAATCTCAGAAAGCTGAAATCAAGTTGGTCAATGAGAATATTTCTCTGATTGAGGTGGATCGAGATATAGATAAAACTAGAGTTATTGAAGAACAGGTTCCTTTTAAAAAGAAATCTGCTTTTTCACTGAGGTCGGGAGGAATTAAAAGTCCTACTGAAATGGAAAAAAATATTTCACAATTAGATCAAGATGTAAAAAACTTGAGTCCCTTTGATCAGAAAAGTTTATTGGTGTGCTGGGATAGAGTTGCAGAATCTATGGTTAATAGCAATGTCGTTTATGCTTTATTAAACCAGATTAATCCAATACTAGAAGAAGATTTCAATATTCGCATCTCGGTGGGAACTAGAGTACAATCGAGATATTTGGAGGAAGTCCGAGATGAACTTGTCAGCTCTTTGCGGAAAGAATTGAAAAACGACTCATTGGGTATTAATATTCACGTTGAAGATTCTGCAAGCAATGCTAAGGTTGTATACACAGCAGAAGAGCGTTATCAGTTTTTGCTCGAGAAGAATCCGCAATTGGATGAATTTAGAAAGGAATTTCAGCTTGATATAGATTAAGTTTGTATTCCAAAAACACACACAATAAAGTATAAAAAATATGAAAAAAATAAAAGTAAATAACCCTGTTGTTGAATTAGATGGCGATGAAATGACACGAATTATTTGGTCTTTTATTAAGAACAAACTTATTCTTCCATATGTTGACTTAGACATTAAATATTTTGACTTGGGTATGGAGAGTCGAGATAAGTCTAACGATCAAGTAACAGTTGATGCAGCGAATGCTATTAAAGAATATAATGTTGGTATAAAATGCGCTACCATAACTCCTGATGAGGATAGAGTAATTGAATTTGATCTAAAAAATATGTGGAGATCACCAAATGGAACGATCAGAAATATCCTCGGTGGCACTGTTTTTCGGGAGCCTATTATATGCTCAAACGTCCCAAGGTTGGTTAGCACGTGGAACAAGCCAATAGTTATCGGTCGTCACGCATTTGGCGATCAATACAGAGCTACTGATACCGTCATTGAGGGACCTGGTAAGTTGACTATGACTTTCACACCTGAGAATGGTGAACCGCAAAACTTTGATATTTTTAGCTTTCAGGGAGGTGGCGTAGCAATGAGCATGTATAACACAGATGAATCTATTTATGGATTCGCTAGGTCATGCATGAACTTAGCCCTAGAAAAAGGTTGGCCTTTATATTTGAGTACAAAGAATACCATCTTAAAAAAATATGATGGCCGATTTAAAGATATATTCCAAGAGGTTTTCGATTCGGAGTTTAAATTGAAATATAATGAAGCAGGAATCTCTTATGAGCATCGTTTAATCGATGATATGGTTGCATCAGCGCTCAAATGGGAAGGTGGGTTTGTTTGGGCATGTAAGAATTATGATGGTGATGTTCAGTCTGACACTGTTGCTCAAGGTTTTGGTTCTCTTGGTTTAATGACTTCGGTATTGGTTACACCAGATGGAAAGACTCTTGAAGCTGAAGCAGCTCATGGTACAGTTACCAGACATTATCGTCAGCACAAGGATGGAAAAGCTACAAGCACTAACCCAATCGCATCAATTTTTGCATGGACCAGAGGTTTGGCTCATCGTGGTAAATTAGATAAAAATGATTCTCTCATTAATTTTTCAAAAACTTTGGAAACTGTATGTGTTGATGTTGTTGAGAGTGGAAAAATGACTAAAGACTTGGCAATTTGCATTCATGGTAATGATGTTCGCCATGGTGACCATTACCTGAATACCGAAGAGTTTTTGGAATCTATTGATGCAGAACTAAAGAATAGATTAGAATCAATCTAATAAAATTCTTAGAGTTTTACTTGAAAAAAGGCAATTAGGTTTAGTATTCTAGAGTTAAATCGATTTCCTGATTTTTTGTAAGACTCCCTTGCCTCTTTGAAGTCTCCTCTTTTGTGTTCGGTTCTTGCTATTTGTCGCCAAATTTCTTTTTTAGCTAAATCAAACTCATCGCTTGATATCCAGCCAGATTCTTGAAATTTTTTTGTTCGAAGTAACACCTTGCTTCCATGTTGCCTAACATCTTTTGTCATTCCCTTATTGATGCGGTATTTAGTATGAGGGGTTTTTGACCATTGAAAAGGTTTGATTCCAGAGTTAAGTAGTCTCATGTAAAGGTCTAAATCTTCTGTCCCCTCAAGGTTTCTATCGGTATCAAATCCTCCTATGGTTTCAAGTAGATCTTTACGGAATATTGCACCTGAAGCTGAAAAAGGCATGCGTTTCGTAACTAAATGATGATTCTCTTTTATAGTGTCAGTTTTTCTCAACCTTTCCTTTCTGTCGAAATCATTCCATTCTAGATATGGATGATAACACCATCCATAACTAGTTTTTATTGACATCCATTTTTTGTTAATATCATTAAAGCAATCGGAAGATATTATGTCATCAGAGTCAAGAAACATAACCCATTCTGTTTTAGACTCTGAAACACCTGTATTTCTTGATGCCCCCAATCCTCTATTTTGATTATGCCTTATAACTTTTCTTCGATCTGGAATTTTATTTTCCCAATTTGTTAAAACTTCCAAGGTTCCGTCATTAGAGCAGTCATCAATGCAAATTATATTGATTTTATCCTCAAGGCAATTCAGAGTCTCCAGAATAGTTTCTTTGCATTGATAGCAGGGTATGATAACGGTTAAATTTTTTAAACCATTCATGTTGAGTGAGGAATAAAATGATTTGGAAATATCTTATGTAAGATTCTACGAATGGGTTCTTTTAATTTAAAAAAAGTCAGAATTAACACAGCCAGACGAACGGCACCCTCGTATGGAATATGAACTAAAGTTATTGGTCTGATAAAAATAAATCTTTTAAATAACTTGAAATTCACCTTGATGTTCTCATTTCTTTTTTCTTTAGCCCAGGATTGTCTGTAAATAGAGTGCACCCACCACGAAGCAATATTTGAATAGGCTCTTTTTTTTAATCTATTACTTGGATTATGCCGCGATCCGATGTAATCAATTATAGTTAATAGTTCATAATATACATAACCATTTTTATTTGCTAAGACTCTTTGAGTATCGTTATGTACTCTAAAATAATTAATGGTATCAGGGATATAACATATTTCTCCATGCTCGAGCATTTTAATGTAAAACATCCAGTCACCATTTAATTTCCATTTTTTTGATGCACCTCCAACTTTCTCATAAGTACTTTTCCGAAACAAAGCTGCTGACGCGTTGGGAATGACATTATGAAGAATCATATAATTTTCAATTTCATGGATTCCGTTATTTATATAGGCCCTTTGCCAACGATCATTTTTAAAAATATAATTATAATGAATATTAAAATTGTGCAACTCATCACCTACTTTATTTATGAGCATACTCTGCCCAAATGCAATCGAAGCATTTGGATTATTATCTAGTTGAAGCACTAACTTTTCTAGTAAAAATGGATCTGCCCAGTCATCGCTCTCAGCGATCCATAGATATTCCCCTTCAGCAATTTCAGCTCCTTTATTCCATTGAGAGAATGTGCTTCCACTATTTTTTTTATTTGGAAAATATTTAAATTTTGAATTTTTTTTGGTCCATGAAATTAATATTTCTTCAGATTTGTCAATTGATGCATCATCTAAAAGGATAACTTCAAAATTTTGAAAAGACTGTTGGTCAATGCTTTGCAATCGCTTATTTAAAAATGCTGAATGCATATAGTTTGGTACAATAACACTGACTTTCGGTTTGCCTTTTCGCATACCCCGAATTTACATTACCTTCAGCCCCCATGCGAACAGTAATTTATGGATTGCCAAAAAGCGGTACAACTTATCTATTTTCTCTTCTTGCAGAAGCAATGGGACGGAATAAAAATTTAGTTGAGTCTTTTGAGCCTAGGTTTATAGATCAGAATAATAGATTGCATCGTAACGATGGTAAATTTTGGGATGAATCTGATAATATGCTTGTCAAGATTTTATATGCAGACGCTAATAAGAAATCTGGGTGGGAAGGCGAAAAGGCTTTGACAGCGTTTAATTCTTATGATAAAAAAATATTTATAATTAGAGATCCTCGCGATAGATGGATTTCAGCTTTCTTTTACAGATGGTTTCATCGTCACAATCCAAACCCTGAGGATTATATTAGAGCTTATGAACTTGCAAAAAGTAAGGAAAATAACCCTGCGAGTATCCCATTTTATAACTTACTAAGTTCAGATTCTATCTTTTTAAAGAGATGGGCGAATGATTATCGAAAAAATTTGAAAATATTAAGTGATTTCATAAATATTTTACGCGTAAAAGGTTGGTTTGTAATTAGTTATGAAGATATTGTAGATGAAAAATTGATGGGGCTAGAAAATTATCTTGGCTTTACTCTAGAGAGTAAACATGGTATTCGTCCGAGTTTTATGCATGTAAGTCGAACAAAAAGCTATGGTAATTGGCGACGGTGGTTCACGTCTGAAGATGTAGGTTTTTTTTCACCCATTTTCAATGATTTTTTAGCAGATCAGGAATATGATTCTAAGGATTGGAATTTAGAAAATACCAATTCCCTGTCAAGTGCTGAAGGTTCAGAATATATGAAAAGACTTTTTTATCATTCTAAGGGGCCAAATATTGAAACTATCTCAATTTTGGGAAAAATAAAAAAGTTGATTTTTAAATACTCCAGACATGTGGAATAAAGACTCCATTTTTTGTTGAATTGAATTCATCTCCACCTTCAATAAAAGTTCCGCCATGAACTTGAAATTTGCTGGCTATTCGTAGGTCGTCGCAAACTATTCCTTTTTCAATAACTCTGACATCAATAAAGTAGTTCCCCTTCATCCATGGTATATTCTCAATATTTACTGTCAGCTCTCCATTATTAGGCATGGATTCAGGTCTGAAATTACTACTGTGCATGGATAAGGGAGTTAAAAAACGGCCATCGGATCCATTGATGCTGATTTTAATGTTCATGTCCTCCAATTTTTCTTTGGCTTGATATCCAATTGTTAGAACTGCTTTTTTACCTGTTTGTAATAATTTAGGAGTCCATTCCAATTTGTTGATTCGTATTTTTCCTGAGCCTCCTCTGTCTTCTCTTTTTTCAAGTTCTACATAATTACTTCGGTCTAGTGTTTGACCGATATAACTTTCACAAACATCTTTACTATTACCAATTTGAATCAATTCACTCTTATCAAGAAATATAGCTTGTGGACAAAGCTTTTGGAGAGTATACAAATTATGGGATACAAATAAAACTGTTCTTCCCTCTTCATGCATTTGGAACTCCATGCTTCTCATACATTTTTCTTGAAAACTAAAGTCACCTACGGCAAGTACCTCATCGACAACAAGTATATCAGCATTTACGTGAGCAGCAACAGCAAAACCTAAACGGACTTTCATGCCACTTGAGTAGTGTTTAATGGGTTGGTTGATATAGTCTGAAGAGATACCTGAAAAATCAATAATTTGGTCGACTCTTTCTCTTATTTTTTTTCTCGTCATGCCATTAAGAGCGGCACTTAGATATATGTTTTCTATGCCTGATAGATCGGGGTGGAATCCTGTCCCAACCTCTAGGAGACTTGTTAACGAGCCTCGATATTTATAGCTTCCCGAAGTTGGCTTGGTTAAGCCTGATAATATTTTTAATAAGGTTGACTTTCCTGCTCCGTTTGGGCCTATAATGCCTAGAGCGCTTCCTGTTTCAATATTTAAATTTATATTTTTTAATGCCCAAGATTCTGAACTTTTTAGTTTATACTTTTTTCCTAAGTTTTCTGTTTGAATAGCAAGATTTGAAGAGAGTGTCATAAAGTATCAACCATTTTGTTCTCAGCGTATTTAATTGCTGTAAAACCACTAAAGTATATTACAATAATCATTAAAAAAGAGATGTAATGCAACTCGCTCCAATTATTTATACCCATCCATGTCCACCTAAATCCGTCAGAAATTGCAACAAACGGATTTAAATATAAGATCCATTCATATTCTCCAAGAGCATTGCTATATTTTTCCGTTGGGTACACTATGGGGCTAAGTAGAAATAATCCTTGAATTAGTAATGGGAGTATTGCCAGCCAATCACGGAAGCGAATTGATATTGCCGCTATAAAATATGCTATTCCCAAAGACGCTAGAATTGTCATAAAAGAATAAAATAAAAAACTAAATAGATAAAAGTCCCATATTCCTGATTGAATCCCCCTAAATAAAAAGTATAGTATTGTTGCCACTAGATAATCGACTAGTGCAACTAATGCCTTACTTAGTGGGAGTGACTGCCGTGGGAATGCTACTTTAGATATAATATGTTGATTGTGCACTAGACTTGGGGAGCCTTGCATTATGATATGCTGGGACATCAACCAAGCAGGTAGGCTGGCAAAAGCATAAATTGAATAATCGAATCCGTCGGGAGCCTTAATTTGAACAATCCATGAAAAAACAACTAGCACCAAAATTGCAGCCATTAGAGGTTGTCCAATTGACCAAAACCATCCTAGTCTTGTTTGAATATACCGCAATTGTAGATCTCTTCGAGCAAAGGCCCAAGTTACTTGCCTTGTGCGTCTGAAGTCTTCTTTGGTGAATTTCCAAATAGAATCGGATGAAGATACAGTGTGGATTTTTTTATTCATATCGGAGAGCTTCTATTGGGTCTAGTTTTGCCGCTGTGCGAGCAGGGTACCAACCAGATATTATGCCAACAAGGAAGGAGACAATAAATGCCAGTAGAATCCATTTAAATGGCAAAACGACTGATGTGTCAAGAGCGAATGCCAATCCATTCCCTACGATTAAGCCCAAGCATATTCCAAATATTCCTCCAATTAGACTAACTAAAATTGCTTCGGATAAAAATTGAGTAATTATGAAATTCTCACTTGCCCCAAGAGCCTTTCGTATTCCTATTTCACTTGTCCTTTCAGTAACTGATACTAGCATTATGTTCATTAGAGAGATTGAAGCGCCAAGAAGAGTAATAAAGCCTATCAGTGCAGCTCCTATACTGACCGAACTTAATGATTCAATAAGTATTGAAGAAAGGTTATCGGACCGTCTAATATTAAAGTCATTTCCCTCTCCAGGACTCAGTTTTCTGACTGACCGCATGGTTGCGATTGCTTCATTAATTGCAGCATCTATTTTTTCGGGACCTGGTGCAAGAATACTAGTTACTATCGAAGACGACGACGATCCGAAATCTTTTAACCCGGTCATTAAAGGTAAATAAACCAAATTGTCACTTGCCATAAAAGAGCTATTGCCTTTTTCTTTTGTAATTCCAATGACTCGAAAAGGTTTACCATTTATTCTGATCATTTTTCCAATAGCAGAGGTGTTTTGAAACAATTTATTTACAATGTCTGGAGCTATTATGGCAACAGACCTTGCTTCTTTTTCTTCTAATCCTGAAAAATACCGACCATCTTTTATTTCTAAGCCATTAACGGACATGAAGTTTAAATCTACGCCTTGGACTCTTACATTTGGATTTGTTTCTTTTTCACGGTGTCGAATAATTGCTGTAGAAAGAAGGTCATCGCTTAAGCTGGCATCAAGACCTTTGAGTAAAAGATTTTCTTTTAGGATTTTTGCAGTTCTAATTGGAATTTGCTCTTGTCGTTTTTCTCTTTTGCCATTGCGTCCAATTCTAATCATTTGTCCACCGCTTTGAATACTAAAGGTATTCGCTCCCATTGTGGTGAATTGGTTAGAGATACTACTTTCCATAACGGATGTTGCAGTGAGCATTCCCACTAAAGCTGTTATTCCAGTGGCTATAATTAATGCAGTCAAAGATGCTCTAAGCATCTGTGAGCGTAGAGATTGAGCTGCCATATTAACAGCTTCTAAGATCCATGTTTGACGTATTTTTATCATATATTGGTAAAGGTAGTGCTCGGTTGCGAGGACTTTTGCAAATTTGCATTACTATGAAAATAAAAAAAAATTATTTTACTACGTTAGTTACGCTATTGACACTGACTTCAGTTCAGGCTCAATATGTTTATATCGATATTCCTGATACCACTCTTGAATTTAATGGTGATTATTTTGATCTTGATCTAAATAATGATACAATATTAGACTTTAGGTTTATTCAGTATCGTGATACTGGAACGACAGGATTAATTGACCATTCAGTAATTATCCCACTTGACTCATCTAATTCAAGAGTTTATGGGAGGCAAAGAGGATTCTTTTTTTACGCGGACAAATTAAATGTTGGAGATAGTATCTCTTACTCATCAAATCCTTGGCAGGGTATTTCATCAACAGATTATTATGGGACAATTGAATACCGGTTTGATAGTATTTCAGATCCCTACTCTCAGTGGCAAGAGGATACTGAAGGTTTTATTGGGTTGAGATTGGCTAAAAATGATTCGCTGCTTTATGGTTGGGTGAGAATTAAGATAGAGAACGGAGAAAAGCTAATAATAAAGGATTTTGCGTATCAATCCGAGCTTGATAGTGCTATTGATGCTGGGCATTTATGGATTTCTATGCAAGAGAAACATTTATCAGGTTACAAAGCTTTCATTTCTCAAAATAAATTAATTCTTACTCGCCCTGAAAATAAGTCGTCAGCAGGCATATCAATATACAATTCAGTAGGTGAGTTGGTTGTTTCTGGTAACTGGATAGATGAAAAATGGTCATTACCAATTCATCTTTTTGATTGTGGTTTGATAACCATTATTTCGGAATCAATCGATGGAGTATGGCTAGAAAGGATAGCCGTAATTCACTAAATTCAAATGTTTAACTCTACTTTTTAATAGTCAGTTTGAGGTGTTTTTGATTTAAACTTACTTTGAAATAAAGTAATGTTTTGTATTTTTGTTAAAATAAAGAACAAACCGTATAATTTCTATCAATAAATGATGTGGTTTTCTTAAATATCATTACTATTTATGAGTTTATATAAAGATTATTGCAAAGATATAGAAGATAGAAGTCTCCAAGGGCTTAAACCTAAGCCAATTGATAGTGCGGACTTATTATTTGATATCATAACATATATAAAAGATTTAAATAGTTCTCTGCGGAAAAAATCTATAGATTTTTTTATATATAATGTTTTACCAGGAACAA
The DNA here is from genome assembly GCA_913009655.1 of uncultured Cryomorphaceae bacterium. Taxonomy (GTDB): domain Bacteria; phylum Bacteroidota; class Bacteroidia; order Flavobacteriales; family Schleiferiaceae; genus TMED14. Next base: position 49,514 of record CAJVWI010000010.1, on the reverse strand, counting down.
CCAGTGCAGCTAGGATAAAAGCTGATTTTTTAAAGGAGATTATTCTTGGTAAATATCTTATTGAAGAGATTACTATCACATTTGCTTTTAAGTTATTATCTCATATGAAGGGGGGGGCTTCAGTTGAGGTTTTAATTGATCTTTCTCTTGAGAAAGATAGAGAGATTCAGAAAAAAGCTGCTGCTATCCTGAAAACTCAATTTTTCCTTTATGATGAAGATATGAATCGTCTAAAGAAAGCATATCAGAGTGGTAATAATATTGCGAAAGAAGTTTTAGAAAGTTATGCTAATGCTGAGTTTTTCACTAAGCTTCCAGATGTAGATGAGAAAATAAAAGTTGTTACTTATGTTGCTGGAGTGGGCGATATATCAACGGATTTATTATCCCCAGGTAGTGATGCGCATTCGAGATCAGATAGAGAGTTGCATGGTAAATGTATGTTTGAGCATAACCTAGAAAAACAAAACGAACTTACACGTCTCCAAAAAAAATATCCTAACAGTCGGATAATGTTAATTGCTGAAAAGGGTACTATGGGTGTCGGTTCTTCAAGAATGTCCGGAGTCAATAATGTGGCACTCTGGATTGGCAAGCAGGCAAGCCCTTATGTACCTTTTATAAATTATGCACCAATAGTGGCCGGGACAAATGGTATTTCTCCAATTTTTTTAACAACTGTAGATGTAACGGGTGGGATTGGTATTGATCTAAAGAATTGGGTCAAGAAAAAATATCCCAATGGTGCTACAGTACTAGATAAAGATGGAGAAGCAATACTAGAAGAGGTTTATTCGATTAAAACGGGTACTGAACTTATCATAAATACAAAAGATAAGAAGCTGTATCATGGGGATACCGAGCTCTGTGATATATCTGCTTCGTTCACGCCTCAGAAATTAGAATTTATGAGAGCGGGAGGTTCATATGCAATTGTTTTTGGTAAGAAGCTTCAAACATTTGCCTCAAAAACTCTTGGTATTGAAACTCCAAAAGTATTTGCCTTGTCTAAAGAGGTTTCTAATCAAGGACAAGGTTTGACTGCTGTGGAAAAAATATTTAATAAAAATGCAGTTGGATTGAGCTCAAGTAGAGTTTTACATGCTGGTTCTGATGTCCGGTTAGAAGTAAATATAGTGGGTTCTCAGGACACAACAGGCTTAATGACCTCTCAGGAACTTGAAATGATGGCAGCCACTAAAATTTCACCAATTGTTGACGGTGCATATCAATCTGGATGTCATACAGCTTCAGTTTGGGATAGTAAGGCTCAAGAAAATATTCCAAGATTAATGAAGTTTATGCACGATTTTGGTTTGATTACTGCTCGTGATCCTAAAAACATATATTCCCCTATGACGGATGTTATTCATAAAGTTTTGAATGATATTACAATTGATGATTGGGCTATAATTATCGGTGGAGATTCTCATACAAGAATGTCAAAAGGTGTCGCATTTGGTGCGGACTCAGGAACTGTTGCTCTTGCCCTTGCAACTGGTGAAGCAAGTATGCCGATTCCTGAATCTGTAAAGGTTACTTTTAAAGGGGAAATGCAGAGTCATATGGACTTTAGAGATGTTGTGCATGCTACTCAATCTCAAATGCTTGATAATTTTGATGAAAATGTTTTCCAAGGGAGAATTATCGAGGTCCATATTGGAACTTTGCTTGCTGATCAAGCATTCACATTTACAGATTGGACTGCTGAAATGAAAGCAAAGGCATCTATCTGTATTTCTCAAGATGATACACTTATTAAATCTCTGGAGATTTCTAAGTCAAGAATCGAGATCATGATAAAGAAGGGAATGGATAATGAATCTCAAGTTCTTCAAGGGCTTATAGATTTAGCAGATAAAAGAATCAAAGAGATTAGAACAGGCGTAAAACCCGCTCTAACTCCTGATATTAATGCCAAGTATTATGCCGAGTTTGAAGTAGATTTGAATATTATAGGGCAACCCATGATTGCTGACCCAGATGTTCATAATGAGGATGTTTCCAAAAGATATACTCATGATGCGATACGACCTCTATCTTATTATAAGGGAAGTAAACGAATCGATCTTGGCTTTGTTGGGTCCTGTATGGTTCACAAAGGTGATTTAAAAATAGTTTCTCAAATGCTTAAAAATATAGAAGCTCAGAAGGGATTAGTTCAATTTAATGCCCCTTTAGTAGTTGCTGCTCCAACATATAATATTATTGATGAACTCAAAGAGGAAGGGGATTGGGATATTCTCTCTAAATACTCAGGTTTTGAGTTCAATGATGATGCACCGAAAAATACTGCTCGTACCGAATATAAAAATATGATGTATCTAGAGAGACCGGGATGCAATCTTTGTATGGGAAATCAGGAAAAAGCTGAAAAAGGGGATACTGTTATGGCCACGTCGACGCGTTTGTTTAAAGGACGCGTAGTTGCTGATTCGGAACGAAAAAAAGGAGAGTCATTACTTGGGTCAACTCCAGTAACTGTGCTTTCGGCAATTCTAGGAAGAATACCAACCTTGAAAGAGTATCATCATGCTGTTGATGGCATTAATTTGACTAAATTTTCACCTCCGAGTAAGAGAATGTGTTCCTAAAATAGCTTTTTTATTATTTGACTTGATCATGTATTCTTTGATCTAATTTGTAGTGTCATAATTTTTGTATTTCTTGTTCTTTTCATGATTAAAAAGAAATACAAAGTCCAATATTTGATGTTTTAGTCATTTGCTTTTTTATACCTTGGTCAAAATTCCGTTAATGGCAACATCGAGTGATTCCAAAACCCAATGGGGTTGGGCAATGTATGACTGGGCAAATTCTTCTTACAGCCTTGTAATTAGTACTGCAATTTTTCCAATTTATTACACTGCAGTTATGGATGGCGCCGGAAAGATAAGTTTTCCTTTTTTTAGCGGTAATATTTCTACTACTGCGGCATACACATTTGTGGTTGCTGCAGCATTTTTGACAATTAGTATAATAACTCCTTACCTAAGTGCTTTGTCTGAAGTCTCAGGTAAGAAAAAATCATTTATGCGTGCTTTTATTTATTGTGGTTCAATGGCATGTGCAGGGATGTTTTTTTTTACTGAAAGCACTTTGTGGTGGGGTCTTTTATCACCCTATTTAGCCTCACTATGTTTTAGTGGGAGTTTGGTTTTTTATAATTCTTACTTACCCGAAATAGCAAAAATAGAGGATCAAGATTCTTTAAGTGCGCGGGGTTTTGCTTTGGGATATTTGGGTAGCTCTCTAGTTTTGATAGCATCTTTAGCACTTATTCAAAATCCAGATTGGTTAGGAATTGAAGTTGCCGTGATCACAAGGTTGAGTTTTGTTTTTGTAGGAATATGGTGGCTATTTTGGGGTGAATTTGCATTATCTCGTTTGCCATCTGGTGTTTCAGTTTTGATGGAAAAAAATAAAGGATACATACGGGAGAGTTATCTGCGCTTGTTTTTGGTTTTAAAAGAATTTAATAAAATCCATGGACTTAATAGATTTTTACTAGGTTTTTTCTTTGCTTCTGCAGGAGTTCAAACCGTTATTCTTATTGCTTCTTTATTTGGAACTAAAGTTCTTGGACTAGATTCAAGTTCTTTGATATTAACTATTTTACTAATTCAATTTGTTGCTATTTTGGGCTCATGGATTTTTGCCAAGCTCTCTTATAAATTTGGAAATATTCGAAGTTTAATATTGGCTTCGGCCTTGTGGGTAGTCATTTGTATAGTTGCGTTTTTCGTAAATTCAGAACTCCAATTTTATCTTCTCGGAGCTTCAGTAGGACTAGTCATGGGAGGGTTACAATCTTTGGGTCGGTCAACATTTTCAAAGATGTTGCCACTGGAGGGTGAGCATGTAACTTATTTTAGTTTCTTTGATATTGCTGAAAAACTTGCTACTGTTCTTGGGATGGTTGCCGTTGGCTGGGTAGAAACGGTAACGGGAGACCTTAGATTATCACCATTAGTTCTTTCCATCTTTTTTTTAATTGCAATGTCTTTATGGTTCGGTGTAAACAAATTTTATTATTCAAGCAAGAACTTAGCGTAGAATGAAACGTTTGACAAATATGAAACGTTTAACAAACAAAAACATTTTCCGCATTTTAATTTTTTTAATTGTCTCAAATACTGGATGTAGTTATGACAATATCGAAGAAAAGTACAATAGAGATTCTTGTGAGCTCAGTAATGTATCATGGAACGATGATGTATCGCCTATTATTAATAATTTTTGTGTTGGTTGCCACCAAGGCTCATCCCCTTCTGCTGGATTAGACTTAAGTTCTTATTCTGGGGTTAAATCATCAGTAGATCAAGAGACATTTTCAATACGAGTAAATATGGCAAGGAGTAATCCTTTGAAAATGCCGCCCAATGCTGTACTGGATTCTTGTATAATTGAACAAATTAATATTTGGATTGCTAATGGAGCTCCAGAAAACTAAAGCAATATGAAAAAAACATTTTCTTTAATTCTATTTATTTTATCATTTTCTGGTTTGTTTGCTCAGAAGATATTGAGTAAAAATAGTTACGTACGTATTTATTCATATACACCAATTGAAGATATAGAGGCTACTCTAAATGATGGTATCTCTATTTTAAACATTGACACAAAAGAGATAGCTTATGTTTTGAATATTCAATCATTGACTTTTAAAAATGCCTTAATGCAAGAGCATTTCAATGAGAATTATATGGAGTCTGAAAAATTCCCAAAAGCCACTTTGAATGGAAGTCTTTCCGGTGATATTGATTTTTCAATACCAGGAAAAAATATGGTTACAATAAAAGGAAAATTAAAAATGCATGGTGTAGAGAAGGTAGTATCAATACCAATTGATATTACTATACAAAAGGATCTTTCTGTAATACTCAAAACAGATTTTTTTGTTAAATGTGAAGATTTTGGAATCAAAATACCAAAATTAATGTTCACAAAGATTGCGCAAGAAATTAAAGTGTCCGTCGAATCGAAATTTTTAAATCCATAGCTTGTTCATAATGCGTAAGTTTTATATCCTTATCTCTGTTTTTTTATCCCTTTATGTAAATGCTCAAGAGGCTCTTTTAGCGGAGTTAAATGCTATGGATCGAAATCCTTCAAAATCATATGTTTTTGCTACGTTTAAGGGCACGAGGGTTATAAATATGCAATCAATAGAATTGCCTGGTGAAGGTATAGGTCAATTTATTGTTGGACATAGATTTGGAGCTTTAAATGATAAACCCTTGTATAATCTTTTCGGCATGGACATGGCTCAAATTCGTTTTGAATACAGTTACTCTCCAAAATCATGGATAAATTTAGGAGCTGGTCGATCATCAGGGGCAAAGACTTATGATTTTTTTACGAAAATCAGACTGTTACGTCAATCAAAGGGATCAAAATGTTCAGAATGTATAGACTTCCCTATCTCAATCGCATATTACGGTTCAGCGACAATCTTTACGACGCCATATTCTGATAATATACCTCATGACTTTTTAGACCGAGTAGCTTACACTAATCAAATAATCATTGCTAGAAAATTTAACAAGAATATTTCTATGCAACTTGTGCCAACTCTAGTTCACTACAACATAGTGCCCACAGCTCTTGATAATAATGATCTGTTTGCACTTGGTATAGGGGCAAGATATAAACTCACGAACCGAATGGCATTAACTTCAGAGATTATGCTAAGGCAGGAACAGCCATCCAATACATTTAATGCTTTAAGTATAGGTATTGATATCGAGACAGGTGGTCATGTTTTTCAGTTTCATTTGACCAACAGCCGTTATATGGCAGATAATGAGTGGATAACTCAGAACCCTGGAAGTTGGGCCAAAGGTGATATATTCTTGGGATTTAATATAAGTCGAGTCTTTACTCATTGAGTCTGTATACTTTCATTATTATTTTAATCATATTCGTTATAAATGAGAAATAATAATTACGATTTCACGATAGTTGGCGGCGGCATTATTGGAGCATCAACCGCTTATAAATTGAAGCTAAATTTTCCTAGGTCTAAAATATTGGTGATTGAAAAAGAAATTCAATCATCAACTCATCAAACAGGAAGGAATTCTGGTGTTATTCATTCAGGACTATACTATACTCCAGGATCACTAAAGGCAAAAACTTGCATAAACGGATATCACCAGCTTTTGAAATTTTGTTTTGAAGAGAATATTAATCACGAAATTTGTGGAAAATTAGTTGTTCCAAAGAATAAACTAGAATTAAAACAATTAGAGTTAATAGCAAAAAGAGGTTCAGAAAATGGTCTAGATGGTATTCGTTTTGTTGATAGAAAAGAAGTTAAGAAAATGGAGCCATACATTTATTCTACAGAAGCGCTCCATGTTCCTCAGACAGGAATAGTAGATTATATTGGAATGACAAAAAGGCTTATTTCTAGGGCAGTCGCAGATAAAGGCTCCTTTAGAACAAATGCTAAGGTTGTCGACATGGGAATTACTTCAAATAAATCATTTATTAGGTTATTAAATGATGAGATTATTTTTTCGGAAAAAATAATTTTTTGTGCGGGACTGCAAAGTGATCGTTTAGCTAAATTGGATGGCCTTTCGGACGATATACAGATAGTACCGTTCAGAGGAGATTATTATGAATTGAAAAATAAATCTAGATTTAAGGTTAAAAATCTTATTTACCCCGTCCCTAATCCTGATTTTCCTTTTTTAGGTGTTCATTTCACCAGAATGATTGATGGAACTGTGGAGTGCGGTCCTAACGCAGTTTTTTCTTTTGCTCGCGAGGGTTATGATAGAACCTCATTTAATCTGAGAGATTCTTTGAGCTCTTTGAGCTTTGAAGGAACAAGAAAGTTATTTACTTCAAATTGGCGTTTTGGGCTCAAGGAGTATAAGTTGGCATTTTTAAAATATAAATATTTGGCTGAGCTTCGTAAAATAATGCCAGATCTACAGGCTTCCGATTTGGTTCGAGGTAGGTCTGGTATAAGAGCTCAGGCAGTGGATAAAAAGGGCAACCTTGTTGACGATTTCGTTATAAAAAAAGGTAAAATAGGTATTCATGTTTTAAATGCTCCATCTCCAGCGGCTACTGCTTCATTGGCTATTGCTGATGAAATCATTACTCATTTATGAGTAAATTCTAGATTGAATTAGCGTCCAACAAAATTATGTGGGGAGAGTAAGTTTAATTCATCTTTTACTAATTGTGGAACATTAAGAGTCTCAATAAAATTAAAAATAGTCTCCTTCGAGATTCCTTTATTTGTTCTTGTCAAGTCTTTTAATGCCTCATAAGGTTTTGGGTAACCTTCTCTTCTGAGGATGGTCTGAATTGCTTCTGCTACAACTGCCCAATTATTATCTAAGTCTTGATTGATTTTCTGTTTATTAACAATAAGTTTATTTAATCCTTTTTGGAGATTGTTCACTGCAATTAATCCATGTCCAAACGGTACTCCAATGTTTCTTAGTACTGTTGAATCTGTAAGGTCTCGTTGAAGTCTGGATATTGGGAGTTTCAGAGATAAGTGCTGAAGAAAACTATTAGCAATACCCAGGTTGCCCTCAGCATTTTCAAAATCTATCGGATTAACTTTATGAGGCATTGCGGAGGAACCAACTTCTCCATCAACAATTTGTTGTTTAAAATAATCCATGCTGATGTAAGTCCATATATCCCGAGAAAGATCAATTAGAATCGTATTAATTCGCTTGACACTGTCAAAGTATGCAGCAAGATTGTCATAATGCTCAATTTGAGTTGTAGGATATGACCGACTTAGCCCAAAATTTGAGCAAAATTTTTCTGCAAAATCATGCCAATCAGTATCAGGGTATGCTGCAAAATGAGCATTAAAATTTCCTGTTGCACCCCCGAATTTCGATGAAAAAGGAATAGTTTTCATTAAATTTATTTGAGCTTCTAATCGAGCTATAAATACTTCCCATTCTTTTCCTAAACGCGTTGGGGACGCAGCTTGACCATGAGTCCTTGCTAAAATAGTTATTCCACACCACTCTTGGGATTGATTTTTTAAGGTGTCAATCAGATTTGAAATATTTGGTATAAACTGTTCGAAGTGAAATTCTCTCAAAGAAAGAGGGATGGCAGTATTGTTAATATCCTGAGACGTTAAACCAAAGTGGATAAATTCGGATTGGGATTTAAGTCCTAAACTTGAAAATTTTTCTTTTAAAAAATATTCTACGGCTTTCACATCGTGATTTGTTGTCTTCTCGATTTTCTTGATTCGCAATGCGTCATGTTCAGAGAAATTTTGAACGATTTCTCGAATCATTTTTTTTTCCTTTGTCCCAATGCCCGTTAAGTTCGTGATCCCTGTTTCTGATAGAGCTATGAAATATTCTACCTCAATATTGACTCTATATGATATTAGTCCAAATTCAGAGAAATAAGCCGAGAGAACATCAGTATGTCTTTTATATCGCCCATCCAGGGGAGATAAAGCTTTGAGTGTAAAATCCATTTTCGTATTTAAAGCTCAAAGGTACCAAATGCTGGTAGTTTAGCATCTACTTCCTCACCGTTAGAGCGAAAAACTCGCCATTGTTTTCCGTTTGTTAATGCTCCCCAAGGTGCGTTTAGAGTAGTATTATATATCATCCACTGATCACAGACTTTGTCGTCTAGTGGGATTTTATCTGCTTTGCATTCAATGAGCATCCAAAGTTTACTATCAGAATAAATCGCAATATCGTATCGTCTCAACATTCCGTTAACCTGAATTCCTTTTTCAACTGAAATAGATTCTTTGGGGTATTTACCATCTATTATTAATCTTCTAAGTGCATCCTGCCTAACCCACTCTTCGGGAGTCGCCTTTACATTCTTCTTTCTGAATGCATCCCATAAATCTTCAGAGTGGGGATCCATCATCGACATTGTTGCATGAAGCCATTTACGTTTAATCATGATGCAAGGTTATGTACTTTTACCGAGATTATTGTGAAGAAAAAAATATTACCTTACCGAGATCCTTTTGGTCATCCTATTTTGGCAAAGCGCGTTGTCATCTTTTTTTTTGGATTAATTGCTTGGTATAGATGCAATTACATAAATAAAACAAAGATTAAAGGGGGTGATTTTTTAAAAGATTTGCCATCAAAAAATGTTTTATTCGTAAGTAACCATCAGACATACTTTATGGATGCTGCGGCGCTTATTTTAATTTTTAGCCACGTTAAGAATAAAATTTTTGATCGATCTGATAGATTTTGGCCTTTAGCTGTTCCCAAGGTTAATGTTTTTTTTATTGCCGCAAAGGAGACCATGAAGTCTGGTATTCTGCCAAGATTGTTAGCCTTAGCCGGTTCAGTTTCTATAAAAAGGACTTGGAGAGAATCCGGTAAAGCTGTTAATCGGAGTGCTGATCCAAAGGATTTAGATAAAATCAGAGATGCTATTTCTTCTGGTTGGGTAATTACCTTCCCTCAGGGATCCACGAAACCATTTATTGAGGGTAGGCGCGGTACCGCCCATATTGTAAAAGAAGTGAACCCGATAGTTGTTCCTGTAGTAATAGATGGTTTTCGTCGTGCCTTTGATAAAAAAGGGCTACGAATAAAAAAGACGGGAACGGAGTTAAGAATTGAATTCAAAAAACCTCTTCAATTTAAAGCTGAAGACAGCGTTAGAAATATTTTAGATGAAATCATGGATAAAATTGAACAAGCACCAAAGTATAAAGCTTTTCGTAAATTTACCGTGCTGAATAAAACACTTAAAGAATGAAACGGATTATATTTTTTCTTTTAATTGCTGGGGCATCTCTAAGTTGTTCTGATGGTATTTTATCGGAGGATACAACTTTTGATACACGTAACCTGGTTTTAAACCACTTTTTCTATTTTAATGACGAAGTAATTGATACTTCTAAAATATTTACGCTTGGTAATTCCAGAATTGTATTGAAGGATGTTTCAATTGCATTTGGAGGATATTATTTTTCTGATCATTTAATGGACACCGTAACACCTTCTGGCATGGATACAATTGGATACGATTTTAATCCAAATGTAGCTTCTTTGAAATTTGGCACTGCATCTAGACTTTTTAAACTAGACAAAGGCGTATATCAGGGTGTTCATCATTTTAAAATGGGTATTGATTCATCAATTACTGGTGATTATAACGAATGGCCTGTGGGTCACCCCATGACCAATCCTGGGCTATACAGGGGAAAAGGTCAAGGGTATAATTCCTTATACATTAATGGACTTTACAAAGAAATAGGAGATACTTTAAGTGAAGAACCAAATCTACCTTTTACATATAGAGTCTCAGATGAGGTTTTAGATGTTTGGTGGAGTAAGCCAACTTCTTTTAATGTTGTTGCAAGTATGGATGTGAATATTAATATCGTATGGAATATAGATAGATTACTTCAAGGTCTAGATCCCACAATTATTGATAATATTGAATGTAACGAAGGGGATCCGATAGATCTATTATTAGCAGAGTCATTAGTCGCAAATATTTTACCTTCTTACCAGATACAACTTTAAGTATAGTTCGAATATGAATGTTCATTTCATTGCTATCGGAGGTAGCGCAATGCATAACCTTGCATTAGCTCTTCATGAGAGAGGTGATTCATCAATTACAGGTAGTGATGATGCTATTTTTGAACCGTCAAAATCCAGATTATCAAGGGCGGGAATTTTACCGGAACTCGAGGGGTGGTATGAAGAGAAAATTCATAATGGCCTAGATGCTGTAATCATAGGCATGCATGCCAAGCAAGATAATCCTGAATTAATAAAGGCAAAAAAAATGGGATTGAAAATATTTTCTTATCCCGAATTCTTATTTGAGTCTACGAAAAATAAAACTAGAGTAGTTATTGGTGGAAGTCATGGGAAAACATCTACTACGTCCATGTTACTTCATAGTTTGAAACAATCAAATTCAAATGTCGATTATATGGTTGGCGCGCAGCTTGAAGGCTATGACACTATGGTAAGGCTTTCTAGTGATTCAGAATGGGCCGTTTTTGAGGGGGATGAGTACTTATCGTCACCAATAGATCTAAGACCTAAATTCCATCTCTACAGGGCTAATGTCGCTATTCTTACGGGAATGGCTTGGGACCATATTAATGTTTTTCCAACATTTGAGAAGTATAAAATTGCTTTTATTGATTTTTTAAAAAGTATGGAGCCAGGAGGAACCTTAATATATAATTCTGATGATATTGAGTTAAAGGAATTAGTCCTTGCAGATAATAGCCCCATTAGAAAAATACCATACAGTATACCTGAATATCGGATTGATGGTATTAAATGGGTGTGGTGCACTCCACAAGGCGATTTGAATCTTAATTTTATTGGTAAGCACAATCTAAGTAATGCTGAGGGGGCGAGATGGTTAGCTCAAGAAATGGGAATTCAGGCAGAAGAGTTTTATGATGCAATATCTAGTTTTAGAGGCGCAGACAGACGTTTAGAGACCTTAGGTAAGGGAAGGCGTCGATCTGTTCATTTAGATTTCGCTCATGCCCCAAGCAAGGTAAGAGCAACAGTTGAGGCTTATGTTGAAACATTTCCAAAGACAATAAAAATTGGACTTCTTGAACTTCATACTTTCAGTAGTTTAAATCCTGATTTTATTTCAGGTTATCATAATATTATGAGTGGTATGGATCAATCGATAGTTTTTTATGATCCACAAGCTGTTGCGCATAAAAATCTCCCGAAGTTGGAGAAGAGTACTGTGGAAACTTCATTTGGAAAAGGCATCAAAGTTTTGACAGATATTGATGAATTGCGAATTATGTTTGACAATCTTCCAAATTCATGCAACCTTTTGGTAATGTCATCCGGTAATCTTGGAGGATTTGATATTCGGGCGTATTCAAAAAAATGGGTCTCTTAGAACGAGATTTTAAAAATCCAGGTTAGTATTTAAGCTTATGGTCCAAATGTTTCTTGTTCTTCCGTTACTATTCTGAGTTGCAATTTGAGGTCCTAAAGATATTTCGGTTGATTTAAAATATTTTGTGAATTTCCAAAATCTGTTTAAGTCTTTATTCTTATTATGCATAAAGTCAGTGACTTGTATTTTTTTATTTAACCTCACCACTCCAAATATTTTAAACAATGGCATAAACTCTCTCAAGCTTACTATTTGATTTGATAATGGATGGACATAGCTGCCAAAACTAAAGCCATATGCTGCAGAGGCTCCTAGATCAAAATTATGCTGAGATCCAAATAAAGAGCACTCGATATTCAATAGATTGGAATACACAACATCTGAAACAAAATCAGATTCCATTTCACTTTTTGAAACTTGTCTCATGAACTGAAATATGTACCCAGCTGAAAAGTGATTATTTATAGGTGTACTCAAAGAGGTATAAAATATATTTCCATTGTTTTGATCTCTTATGACCATATTTATGGAGTTGACATTGTATTTTCCTACTCCAAACCCAATTTTCACTTTTCTATTTTGGAAAAATGAATTCCTGGTCTGCTGACAATCTAATTTTTGTTCATTATTTCGTCTTAAGCCTTCTGTTTTAAAATTCTGAGCAAAGATTACGTAAGGAAAAAATAATAGAAAAAATATTAGTTTCATTCTTCTAAGAGCTTTCTCTGGATTTCATCCATTTCAAAAAAGTCTATACTTTCTCCATAAGTAGGGACAATCGGGAGATCCTCGCCAAATAGTATCATCAGGCTTTCCCTTACAATAATTATGAAGCTTAAATTATCATCTATCACTCTGGATTGATAGCCTGTTAATAATCCTGTATTCTCAAATTCTTCAACCATTAAAAGGTTTAGAATTATGTGTGAGTTTTTATGTTTTGAAATAAGTTTTGTTAGCTCATGAAAATCCTCAGGGCTAAAAAAGTCTTCACCGAATTTGATATGTACGTAGCTTGATTTTAGCTCAACTTTATATGACATTGTTATTGAACATTTTTTGATTTAGAAGCGAGTAAATAAAGTACGGACATTCTTACGGCAACACCATTTTGAACTTGATCAAGAATAATAGAATATTTGGAATCTGCAACTTCAGATGATAACTCTACCCCCCTGTTGATAGGTCCAGGATGCATAATTAGAGGTATTTCATTTAATGATAGCATCTTCTCCATTGTTATACCATATCTCATATGATATTCTCGAATTGAAGGGAAGTAAGATCTATCCATTCTTTCATGTTGGACTCGAAGAATATTTGCTACATCTGCCCATTCCAATGCTTTAATAACATCATCAAAAACCTCCACATTAAGAGAATATATATTTCTGGGCATCAAGCTCTGAGGGCCGCAGACAGCAACTTTTGCTCCAAGTTTTTGTAAACAATAAATATTGCTAATCGCAACTCTTGAATGTGAAATATCGCCAATAATCACAATTTTTTTATTCTTTAGGTCATTTAGCTTCTCTTGAATGGAAAAAGCGTCTAAAAGCGCCTGAGTTGGGTGTTCATGAGTGCCATCTCCCGCATTAATTATTTGGGCATCAATATGTTTGCTTAAAAATTTAGCTGAACCTGGCTCTGGATGTCTTAAAACAACTAGATCTACTTTCATTGCAAGAATATTTTTGATTGTATCCACAAGTGATTCTCCTTTACTTAAAGAGGAACTTGAGGCCGCAAAGTTTATGACATCAGCAGATAGACGCTTTTCCGCAAGTTCGAAACTGAGTCGCGTTCTTGTGGAGTTTTCAAAGAATAGATTTGCTATTGTAATATCTCTAAGAGATGGAACCTTTTTTATTGGTCGGTTGATGATCTCCTTAAATTGTTTTGTCCAATAAAAAATTAAATGGATATCATCAGGAGTTAAATCCTTTATGCCTAGCAGGTTATTGGTGCTTAGTTCAGTGCTTTTCAGCATGGGAAGAATTTTCAATCAATACTTTAGGGGAAAAATCATCAGACCAGTCTAATGTGACTCGTTCATCTGCTATAGCATCCACGCGGTGCCCGGAATAATCGGGTTGAATCGGAAGTTCCCGAGAAAACCTGCGATCAATTAGCACACAAAGCTCAACTTTTAATGGCCTCCCATAGTCACCTAGGGCATCTAAAGCAGCGCGAGCAGATCTTCCGGTATATAAAACGTCATCAATTAATATTACCTGTTTCCCTTCAATAAGTACAGACATATCGTTAGGTTTGGCGCTGATAGGTTCATTGCGTCTTCTAAAATCATCACGATGAAATGTACTATCTAACAACCCACTTGGGACTTTATTGATGTTAAAATCTCGTTCTAATCTGTATATTATGGCACTTGCTAGTTGTGACCCACGCGGCTGGAGTCCAACAATGACGCTATTATTCCAAGGAAAATGGGTCTCATTTAGTTGACAACAAATTCTATTCAGTGTAAAATCACTCTCCCTGGAATTCAAGAAAATTTTCTGTGCCATCTAGGTGTAAAGATAAAATTTTGATAGTAATGTTTTACACTAAAGTTATTAGATAAGAAGAATAGTATTAATCTTACTCAAAATAACACTTCAATTTTTTGATAAACTCAATTATATCATCAAGTTTTAAGAATTCATGGATATCAAAAATTCTTCGTTATTTAAAGTTTTGCTCATTCTGTCATGAAGAAATTGCATCGCTTCAACTGGTGTCATATCAGCAAGGTGTCGCCTGAGAATATACATTCTTGAAAGAACATCGCTTGAAAGTAATAAATCTTCTTTTCGAGTTCCTGATGCGATTAGATCAATTGCCGGATAGATTCTTCGATTTGAAATTTTTCTATCCAATTGCATTTCCATATTTCCTGTTCCTTTGAACTCTTCATAAATTACTTCATCCATTTTGGACCCAGTTTCAATAAGAGCAGTAGCAAGAATTGTTAAAGATCCTCCATCTTCTATATTTCTTGCGGCTCCAAAAAATCTCTTGGGGCGATGCAATGCATTGGCATCTACTCCCCCTGAGAGAACCTTTCCTGATGCTGGGCTAACAGTATTATATGCTCTGGCTAGTCTTGTTATAGAGTCTAATAAGATAATTACATCATGCCCGCATTCAACTAATCTTTTCGCTTTTTCTAGGACAATATTAGCCACTCTTACATGCCGTTCCGCCGGTTCATCAAACGTGGAAGCTACAACTTCAGCATTAACATTTCGAGCCATATCGGTAACCTCTTCTGGTCTCTCGTCGATAAGTAGAATTATCATATAAGCCTCGGGGTGATTTGCAGCGATTGCATTGGCCACTTCCTTTAAAAGAACAGTCTTGCCTGTTTTAGGCTGAGCAACAATAAGTCCTCTTTGACCCTTTCCGATTGGGGAAAAAAGATCAATAACCCTTGTAGATAAGGTGCTTTTTCTTCCGGTAAGAGTAAATTTCTCTTCAGGAAAAAGAGGTGTAAGATGTTCAAATGAAACTCTGTCTCTTATGAAATCAGGTTCACGACCATTTATCGATAGGACTTTTGTCAAAGGAAAAAATTTTTCTCCTTCTCTCGGAGGACGAACTTGGCCTCTAACGGTATCGCCTGTTTTTAGCCCAAACTGCTTAACCTGTTGAACTGAAATATAGACGTCATCTGGAGAATTAAGGTAATTATAATCTGAAGATCTCAGAAAGGCAAAATTGTCAGGCATCATCTCGACTACACCTTCCGTAGGAATTATTCCTTCAAATTGATATTCTCTTCTCTCAGGTCTTTCTGTTCTTGGCGATCTATCATTTCGCTCTGGCTTCGGACCTCTATCATTTCGCTCTGGTCTCGGTCCTCTGTCATTTCGCTCAGGCCTCTGAATATGAACTTGCTTTCTATTCGTATTATTATTTCGGAACTCTTCTGGCCTAGCATTAGAGTCATCTCTATGATTCTTTCCAGAGTCATTGCTATCAGAGGTGTCTGTATTTAAAATATCTCCTGATTGAGAATCCTTCTTTTTTGGAGTTTCTTTAATTTCAGATTGTTTTGAGGATGTTTTATTTATCGCAGATATTTCTGGCTCAGAGATTATAACATCGTCTTTTTTTGTAAAGGATTTAATTGCGCTAACTAGTTCTTGTTTGCGCATGGAACCGACTTTGAGGATCCCAAGGGTCTCGCCCATTTGTTTGAGTTCGGGAAGCTTAAGCCCCTCTATATTTGGATTTGTAGCCATAAAAAGTGTAGAGTACTGTAAACAGAGAAAATTTTGATCCTAATAAATTTGGTGATGCGCATAGTTTTTTGCACAAGTAGTGTTGCAATAGTACAAAAAAATCCGAAATTGCGCTCTATTATGTGGCAAAGAATTCAAACCTTATACATGTTCCTAGGAGCAATCGCTTTTTTTTGTGTTGGAAAAGATCTCTCAAATAATATCGAAGCATTAATTGCCGGATTAGGAGTAGCACTCTTATTAGCAAATATTACCTATTTCCGATTTCGTAAAAGACAATTTATTGTTAACCGATTGGCAATTTTGGCAGCTTTCATACTGGAGGCATTAGTTATTTATCCCGTACTTCAGATTTTTGATGGCCACCTGGTTAGAACGGATTTATTAAAATTAGCAGCACCACTAATTGCTGTTATATTTATTGCTTTAGCTAACCGGGCTATACAAAGAGATGAAGAAAAAGTAAATTCTTCAGCACGCTTTCGATCTAAATAAGTGATCCCCTTTTTCCAAGTTCGATAACGGAAAGATTTTTAATTTCCCCTTTAAACACATCAAATTTCATCATTGTACGAGTTCGGTGAAATCCATGATGTCCTGCAGCTCCAGGATTCAAACAAAGTAAACTATTTGAATCGTAACCTGCTCGAAGAATGTGGGAGTGTCCACAAATTAAGACATCAGTGGGCCTAGAGTTAATTTTTTCTCGAATTTTTGTAGGTATGCGTCTGGCATACCCGCCAATATGAATCATGAAGAAATTCAACCCTGCTCTTTCAAAATATTGCTCGGCTGGAACTTCTCTTCTTACTTTGTCGTCGTCAATATTGCCATGAACCATAAAAATCGGTTTTATACTTTTCAATTCGTCAATGACATTTACATTACCTATGTCTCCTGCGTGCCAAACCTCATCTACTTCTTGAGCATGTAATAATATGTTTTTATCCATAAATCCGTGCGTGTCGGAGAGTAAGAGAATACTTATCGATGTACCTTTGTCTTTCATAGATGCAAAAATCCGAAACACATCGATACGCCATTCGGTTGGCTTTTCATGGTGCCTCATTTAGCGGGTGGCAGATTCAACTTGAACAAAAAACCGTTCAAGGAGAATTGACGGTTTCCTTAAATTCTCTTTTAAAAGAAGATGTAAAGATAATTGGAGCGGGAAGAACAGACACTGGAGTTCATGCATTAAACTATGTTGCTCATTTTGACACTCAAAAAGTAATTGAACCGGAAGAAATAGTTTCTCGTTTGAATAGATTTCTCCCTGAAAGAATTTCTATTTTTGAAATAAAAAAGGTTAACACCGACTTTCATGCCAGGTTTAGTGCAACTTCAAGATCATATTCGTACACAATCAGGCGTGAAAAATATGCTTTTCAAAATGATATGGTGTGGAATTACAACCGAGACATAGATTATAAAATTCTGGATGAATGTGCTCTGTCTTTAAAGAGCACTAAAAATTTTTCAGCATTTGAGCGCTCAGGGAGTGACAATACCAATTCGATATGTGAAATATTGCATGCGTCGTGGGTTAAAGAAAATGGATCAGTCATTTTTCAGATAAAAGCGAATCGGTTTTTAAGAAATATGGTACGATCTATAGTTGGAACAATGGTGGAAACTGCCAATGGAAAGAGAAGTGTTCATGATTGGAATGCTCTTCTTTTAGGGGGAAATCGATCTGATTCTGGTAATTCTGCTCCATCTCAAGGCTTAATATTCATGGGTGTTACGTACCCTAAAACTCCCTTTTATGAGCGAGAAGTCTCAAACTACTAAAAGTTCTATTTCCGGAAAAGCATTCGACTGGAAAGTGCTTTCCCTGGTTATGGGATATGCGAGGCCATACAAATGGCAAACTATTTTGTCTTTAATTCTTTCTGTTGGTCTTGGATTATTAGCAACAGTCCGTCCAGTTTTAATTCGTGATGGAGTCGATAATGCAGTTGTAGAGGGTGGAGATCTAGAGGCGTTATGGTTTGCAATGGCTCTGCTATTGAGTGCACTTGTAATTGAAGCGATAGGTCAGTTTGTTTTTATATATGGAACAAATGATTTAGGAGCTCGAGTGATAAAAGATATTCGTATTAAATTATTTGGACATCTGCTTCATTTCAATATTCCGTTTTTTGATAAAACTCCAATAGGAACTTTAGTTACCCGTACAGTTAGTGATGTAGAAACTATGGCAGAGATTTTTTCAAATGGAATACTAGTAATTTTCGGAGATCTATTTAAAATAGTAATCATGATAAGCGTTATGTTTTTTCTATTTGATCCAGCTTTAGTAGCTATTTCACTCAGTGTTATTCCTTTATTGTTTATAGCTACGCGCTGGTTTCAAAGAAATATAAAGGTTGTATTTACAGATGTAAGAAATCAAGTAGCTGCTTTAAATTCATTTGTTCAAGAGAGATTAACAGGAATGTCTATTGTTCAGCTTTTCACACGTGAGAAAATAGAGGCAGATAGGTTTGACAGGATAAACAAAAGACATAGGGATGCAAATATTCGAGGCATCTGGTATTTTTCACTGTTTTTCCCAATTATAGAAATGCTTTCAGCTGTTAGTATAGGATTAGCAATTTGGTATGGTGGACTCAAGGCCTCAGCAGTTGGAAATGTTAGTATTGGGGACTTGACAGCCTTAATTGTTTTTATTAACTTGTTGTATCGGCCTTTGAGGCAGCTTGCAGATAGATTTAACACTTTGCAAATGGGTATGGTGGCAAGCGAGCGGGTTCTGAAATTAGTTAACAATGAAGAGCAGCGGGAATTTACAGGAGACTACACCCAGCAGAGAGTTGTAGGTAAGGTTGATGTTAGAGGGCTTTCATTTGCATACTCTAAAAAAGAATGGATTTTACGTGATATAAATTTTAAAATTCGTGAAGGGCAGACATGTGCTTTGGTAGGAGCAACGGGGAGTGGGAAGAGTACTTTGGTTCATCTCCTTTTAGGTTATTATCCAATTGAACAGGGGTATATAAAACTTGATGGAATCGATTTAAGTAAGTGGTCATTGAAATCTTTGAGATCAAATGTTTCTCTTGTTCAGCAAGATGTATTTCTCTTTTCGGATACTGTTCGAAATAATGTTGCGGTATACCGCGATATTAAAGATGACGATATCTGGCAGGCTGCTGAGAATATGGGAATAAAAGACTTTTTAACTTCTTTACCCGGAGGTTTAGACTATGATGTAAAGGAAAGGGGAGGGATGTTAAGTACTGGTCAGCGTCAATTATTAGCTTTTTTAAGGGCCTATTTAAGAGATCCATCACTATTAATTCTTGATGAGGCTACTTCTAGTATTGATTCACAAGCTGAAAAATGGATTCAAAAAGCAGCAGAAATCTTAACAAAGGGTCGAACTTCAATTGTGGTGGCTCACCGTCTAGCAACAGTGCTAAATGCGGATCAAATTATTGTTCTCGACAAGGGCAAGATTGTGGAAGTTGGAGTCCATAAAGACTTGTTAAAAGCTGGTGGGTATTATAGTAATTTATTCGAAAAACAATTTTTTGGAAGAGAGAATAATTCTTAGGCTAATTCTTTGGTAATAAATTTTTTGGTTCTAATAATTCCTCCTCAGGAATAATGTTATTGATAATATTCCTGAATTTTAAATTAATCGTTGTAAGTATTTAGGTTCTCATTTTTAGAATACTAAAGCAAATCATTAAGAGCATTTTCTAATTCTGGATATTCATATTTAAAACCCTCTTTTTGCCAAAAGTTGGACGAGCAACGTGTACTCATTAATGCAAGTTTTGCCTTTGATCCAAGAATGAAATATAAAAGAAACCCTGGTAATGGAGGAAGAAAATAGGGGCGTTTTATTTTATATGCTAGTGCTCTACTGAATTTTCGATTAGTAATACTCTCTTTGCCAACACCTAAGAATACTCCTTGATAGTTTTCATTTTCTGCTAGAAATATAAATTGTCTGGCTAAATCTGAAACATGTATCCATGGCATCCATTGATTTCCATTCCCAAGGGGACTTCCTATTCCTAATTTAAAGAATGGCATTAGTGTGGATAAAACTCCTCCATTCTTACCAAGAACTAATCCAATTCTTACGCAACACACTCTTATGTTTTGATCAATAAATTTAAAAATTTCTTTCTCCCATTTTAAAACTACATGGGCTAAAAAGTCATCATTAGAATCATCATTAGAATCATCATGTTCTGAATAAATTTTATCTGGATGACTCGGATAGATACCAATTGCAGAGGCACATATTATTTGTTTAGGTCTTTTGTTTTTAGGAATAGATGCGATTATTTCAAATAAAAATCTCGTACTTTGAATACGGCTATCTAAAATTTCTTTTTTATTTTTTGTTGTCCAGCGTTTAGTGATAGAGGCTCCTGCTAAATGAATTATAGTTTCAATATTTTTGAAGGCTTCTAAGTCTATTTTACGCTCAGATGGATCCCAGAGATAAGTTTTTGGGTCAGTAGAGAGTTTTGTACTTAAATTTTTGACTTTATATCCTTTAAGAGTTAATTTGCGCATTATTTCAGAGCCCACCATTCCAGTACCTCCGGTTATTAAAAAGTTTGTTTTCATTATTAAAAGAACAGGATTTTTGATTCTTAGTTTACAATATGCATGAATTAATACCACATAGCGGATGGCGAACACATTATATAGCGGATACAGATGTGAATAGCCCTTTTTATGACAACCAGGGAGCTCCGGATAATGGGAATTATCATCGAATGTATGACTTTATCATTCATCCCGAATGGGACCATGTTGGCTGTGAGACTTTATTTGTGAAATTAATTTTTGTCGATTACCAGCAAGGTTTTGGGGTGATTGAACTTTTAGGTGAATGGAATGACACAATTCACAATGACATAATGGAGTTTAAAAGACGATTGGTTGATTCTTTAATCGAACAGGGCATTGACAAGTTTCTCTTGATATGTGATAATCTTCTCAACTTTCATGGTGCCGAAGATTATTATTATGAAGAGTGGTTTCAAGAAATATCGAATGGCTGGATAGTTTTTCTGAATGTAAGAGAACAAATTGAGCAAGAATTAATCAATACTAGATTGAGTAATTATTTGTGGTTTGGAAAACGATTTATATTATCCTCATGGAGGGCTCAAGATCCACTCGCCCTGTGTCAGAATATCGACTATGGTGTTTCTTTAGCAATTAAATAACTCTGAAAATTTGCTGATCCTATATTCAAATTAAGAATTTCAAATGTGATACATCCAGTTATATTTATCTTCAGATTCTCCATATCGGATTGATGATAATGCTTTTTTCATGCGCATAGCAATTCCATTTTCTGGAACAGGAACGGGAAATATTAAATCATTAAATCCAATTCCATTTATTTGACTTACAACAGCAGCAGTTCCCATGCCAAAAGCTTCATTCAAGGATCCATCTTTGAGCGCAGCAATTAGTTCATCTACTTTAATCCGTCTTTCCTCGATAGGGATATTCCATTCTTTAGCCAGCGTTAAAATAGAGTCTCTCGTAATCCCAGCTAATATCCTATCTGACAATATTGGTGTAATTAATTTGTTGTTCAATACAAATGCAACATTCATAGTCCCTGCTTCTTCTAGGTAATTATGCTCAGCATGATCTGTCCACAATACTTGATTAAAACCCTCTTTGACAGCATTGTGGGTAGCAAGAAACGATCCTCCATAATTACCTGCAGCTTTTGCATATCCAACTCCTCCTGAAGCCGCTCTTGTGAATGACTGTTCGATTTTTACTTTAACAGGTTTGGAGTACAACTCCCCTACAGGGCTCGTTACAATGGCAAAGGTATATTCTTCTGAAGGTCGCGCTGCCACAAATTCAGAACTACTAAATAGGAATGGTCTCAAGTATAAACTTTGGTTTTCTCCTTTTGGAACCCACTCAGAGTCTACTTTTATCAATTCAATTAAACCCTCCATGAAAATATTTTTTGGCACCTCTGGAATTAGCATTCTTTGTGCACTAACATTTAATCTTTTTAGGTTTCTTTCCGGTCGGAATATTGCAATGCTGTTATCTTTTTGTCTGTATGCCTTTTGACCTTCAAAAACTGCTTGGCCATAATGGAGTGCATGGAGGCCTAATCCTTGACTCAGGCTACGATATGGTTCAATGCTACCTTCTCCCCAAGAACCATTTTTATATTCACAAATGAAAACATGATCAGAAAGACCAGCTCCAAAGCCTAGGTTGTTAAAATCAATTTTCGAGAGATTTGATTTTTCTGTAATTCTAATGTTCATACTCGTGTTTAGAATGGTTTTTGGAGATAAAATTCAAGCGGCAAATGTACAAAGGAAAGGGTGTATCTTTGGATAAAGTAAGAAATTATGAATTATCGCTACCTAATCTCTTTAGCCATTTCCCTTATTTTTATCTCATGTTCATCAGTGGGAGTAACCGAGCAAGTATCGGCAAAATATGATTATTTTGGAGACACAATTGATATTACAAATACTACAAAATTGAGTGATCTTTTGTTTGAAATGGAATCAGGTGAAGATTCAGTTTTTTCAACTTTTTCAGCGCAAATTACTTCTATTTGTCAGAAAAAAGGTTGCTGGATGGAACTAGACTTGGGGAATGGAGAAAATGCCCTTGTTCGTTTTGAAGACTATGGGTTCTTTGTTCCTATGAATGCTGTTGGTGAACTTGCTATTTTAAAAGGAGCTATGACCATCGATACGCTCAGTGTAGACTGGCTTAAACATCAGGCTTCAGATGCAGGAAAGTCTGACTCATTGATTGCATCAATAACTGATTATGAGGTCTCTTATTCAATCTTAGCCTCAGGTGTTGCCTTAGAGCGAAAAGATGAGAATAAAGATTCAAGGATTTTAGAGGAATAAGATGGGCACAAGTCTAAATAAAAATATTTTTTATTTCGTTTATTTTAGTTTTTGGGCCTGTTTGGTTTCTTGTAGCAGCAATACTTTTGAGTCTAATTCAACGGAAAAAAAGCACCTAGACTTATATGAGCCCAGTGATTTAGCCAATACAATGAGGGATATGGCTTTAGATATGGAGTCGCTTCGATTTAAGGTAAATTCCGGGGGTCTTACTATTATTGACATAGATAAATTGATTAGTTCGCATTCGACTATGTCTACTGATGAGCCCACTGATAGAAAAGAAATTCAGCCGTCATTCCAATTATTCAGTAATATTTATATTGAACAACTTGAGGAGTTAAAAACAATTATACTCAAGCAAGGAGAAATTCGGGAACAAATTTTATTATTTAATTCAGCTTTGACTACATGTGTGTCTTGCCACAGAGAGCATTGTCCTGGGCCTATATCCAGAATTGAAAAAATAAAGATCTGACTCATTATTAAATGGAACAGAGAACACTGAGAGTTTACGGATTCCTGATGAATGATTCTGGCCAAGTTCTAATTGCAGTTGAAAGGTATAAAGGTATTCCAATGGTCAAATTCCCTGGAGGAGGAGTTGATTGGGGAGAGGGTCATAAGGATGCTCTTATCCGGGAATTTAAAGAGGAGTTAGACCTTACTATAAAAGTTAAGAAAAATATTTATTTTAATGATTTTGCGCAAGAATCTGCTATTGATTCTAAATTCCAGGTTCAATCTTTTTTCTACATTGTTGAGCCTCAAGGACCTTTAAACTTCAATACATATTCATCAATAGAATTTCCCGAAAAGGATGTAGAGCGATTTGTATGGTGCAATATCGAGGAACTTGATGATGATATGTTCACTTTCCTAATAGAAAAAAAAGCGGCAATAGCGTTCAAAAAATATAAAAAGTCTTGAAGATTTTAATTATTTAGATGGAGAAATCCAAGACCCTTCAATTTTAGAAATCGGTTTCCAGTCTCCTTTAAATGGAGCTATACTATTTAAAAATTCTCCAGATTTCATTTTTTTTGCTTCTTTTAAAGGAACATTTAACCATTCAGTAGTGCCGTCATCACGAACATAGATGTGCATTCGATTGAAAAGGTTTATGCCAAGCCTAACACTAATATTATTTAAAAAATGTATTCTGCTATCAATTGAGCAACCGCTGGCTTCTTTTGATGATTCATCTACGCATAAACCGATAAGTCTACTTTCAACAGTTTTAAATCCTGCTTTTATAGGGTGGCCATGAGCTTTCCAGTTTGTACATAATTCACTTAATGCACTATCGAGATATTTTTTTTCGTCTTTTGTCCATGGCCTTTGAGCAGAGAAGCACCAAAATCTCGATTCTGATGGAATATCATCCCAGTTATTACCCTTAAATATCATCAGCTTGAGAAATGGCTTCAGCTATATCAAGAACCTGAACTTTTCCTTCTTGGTTAAAGTGTTTTACTCCATCAGAGATCATCGTATTGCAAAAAGGGCATCCTGTGGCTATAATTTGAGGATCTGAAGCTAATGCCTCTTTTGAACGCTCAAGGTTTATATCTATTGCTCCTTTTTCCGATTCTTTAAACATCTGAGATCCTCCCGCTCCGCAACAAAGCCCTTTTTGCTTGCAGCGTTTCATTTCTATCAATTCAGATTCCAGTGCTGAAAGTACTTTTCTTGGAGCTTCATATTCTCCATTTATCCGGCCTAGGTAGCAGGGGTCATGGAAGACAATGCGCTTTCCTTTAAATGCTCCACCTTCTACTTTAAGTTTACCTTCTTCTAAAAGTGTTTTTAGAAATTGGGTGTGATGGAAGACTTCATACTGTCCCCCAAGTTCTGGATATTCATTTTTTAAGGTATTAAAACAGTGTGGGCAGGTAGTTACAATGCGCTGAACCTTGTAAGAATTCAAAGTTTCGATATTTGTAAGTGCTTGCATTTGATATAGAAATTCATTTCCCGCTCTTCTTGCGGGGTCTCCAGAACAACTTTCTTCAGCACCTAAAACAGCAAATTTAATTTCAGCTCGCATTAGAAGGCGGGCAAATGCTTTAGTTATTTTTTTTGCCCGATCATCAAAGCTTCCGGCACAACCAACCCAAAACAAAACATCGGGAGTTTCATTTTTTGCAGTCATTTCTGCCAGTGTGGGGATGCTAATTAACTCGCTCATTATTTATGAATTTTCAAAAACTTCGATACTTGCCTCTTTCTTTACAAGATCACTAAATGTTCCTGAATATCTTGTTGCTCTTACGATATGATTATCTATCCAATGATAATTACCTCCTCTAGGTTTACCCATTACTATGCCATGAAATCGAAAATCATTAATCCTTAACCAATCTTCAGTGACTGCTCTATGCTCTTCCGTTCTTGAAGTGAAAAAAGTTATGATATGTCCCTCTGCATACCATTTCTTAATAGTCTGTTGAGCTTCTGGATAGACTTTTGCACTTTTCATTCTTTCGGGCTCTTCATTTGGAATGTCATCACAAATAGTGCCGTCAATATCGATCAAATAATTTTTAACTTCCTCCGGCAATACTGGGCTAATTTTTATCCCATTCACAATAATGTCTTGAAGTTTCTCTTTTTTACTCATTTTTAATTCTCTTTTATCCACATACCTCTATCTGCCTGAGAATAAGCCCAAGGGGCTCCGTTATTTTCTATATTCGTGTTCATTGCATTTATACTCTGTGGGGCAGATGACTCTTCCATCACCAGGTACTGTCTCATTTGAACGATTATATCTAACGGATCAATATTTAATGGACAAGCTTCAACACATGCATTACATGTTGTACATGCCCAAAGTTCTTCTCTGGTAATATAATTATCTAGTAAATTAAGCTCGCTTCCAGGATTTTCAATCAGCTCTTCAACGCGCTTGCGAGTTGATATCATTATTTTTCTTGGAGAAAGAAGTTTTCCGGTTTGATTTGCCGGACATTCATCAGTGCACCTTCCGCATTCTGTGCATGTGTATGCGTTGAGTAAGTTTGCAAAATGAAGGTCACTAATATCTTTAGCTCCAAAATGTTTTGGGTTATTCGAAATATCTGGGACAAAACTTGGGTCCATCATAGCTTTTATTTCATTTGTAACAGCTGTCATAGGGGTTATTGCACCTCGTTTTGCAAGGTTAGAATACCAAGTATTTGGAAATGCTAGGATTATGTGAAAGTGCTTAGAGTGAGGTAAATAGTTCAAGAAAGCAAGAATGCCTACGAAGTGAACCCACCAAGCTGATTTTTGAATAAAAAATAGATTTTCTGATGATATTCCTGCCAATCCTTGGGCTATAATGTTAGAAAAGAAGAATGGCGCAGAGTTTTTTAGTGAAGCTTCCTCGGCAGCATTCATAGTCAATAAAGCAATCATCAAAACAATTTCCGTGTAGAGGATTATATGTGCGTCTCGTTGCGGCCAACCATCAAGTTCCTTGTGTTTAAGCCTTGGAATTCTACCAAACCATCTTCTAAATAAAAAAGCTATACAGGCAATTATTACCGCAACTCCTAACCATTCAAATATGGACATAATGGGATTGTATAAAGAGCCCAATGGGTATTTCAGAATCCGATGAGTGCCAAGTAAACCATCAAGAAGTATTTCAATAACTTCGATATTAATTATCACGAACCCCACATATACTATTAAATGGAAAAAAGCGGCTAAGGGTTTCGTACCCATTTTTCGCTGACCTAGGGCAATTCTGGTCATGGTTTTCCATCTTTCAGCTTTTTGATCATTCCTTTCGCTCGGTCTAGCTAAAGAAAGCCCCTTTCTCAGTCGCAATATTTTTAGAGTAAATATTGTTCCTCCGATAAAAAGAAGTACTGCAAATGTAACTTGTTCGATCATGAATTATTTCTCCTCTTCAATAGACCTGCGACCGCCAAATATTGATAATTTCACATAACGCTTGGGATGCTCACGAATATCAAGTAATAATTTGTCCAAAGAATTTACTGTTCGGTCGATATCAAAATAAAGGGAGTCGGAAGATACTAGTTTACCAAGAGTACCGTTGCCGGTTTCCAATGATTTGACAATTTGATCTAAGCGTATCGATGTGCTGGAAAGAGACCGAATAGCATTTCCTGCATTTGTTTGAGCAATGGTGTCAGAAATATTTGCAATATTGTTGAAGACACGATTTAGCTCATCTCTATTCTCATCTAATGTACTTGTCATTTTTTCAATATTTTTCGTAGCCGAACCAATTGCTTCTTTGTTGTCCTCTAGATAAATATTTATTTTTTCTGTGATTTCACCAAGATTTGTAAGACTCTTATTTACGTTACTGAATGATTCCTTAAAGTCACTCTCAATATTGCCTCCTAAAAAGCCAGTGAAAATTGAAATTGCAGTATCTATACTTGCAAGGAGCTCTTCAGCTTTTAGTTTTACCGGTAAAACTTCTTTGTTTATGGTCTCAGATATTGATTCTTCTAAACTTGATTTTAGAGTATCCCCATTTTCCACTAAAGCGCTTCCATTTCCTAAAACCAGGGCAATTTCCTTTGCCCCGAGAAGATCAGAAGACCTTATTTCAGCAACGGTATTCGATGCAATTGGATATTCCGTATCAATATTGAATTTTACGATTATTTTCCCAGAATTATCAGGATGCAGACTCACATCAATGACTTTACCCACGGAAAATCCATTTATTGTTACTTTTTGAGATTTTGTTATTCCTCCAGTCTTCATATAAACTGAATGCACCTCAATTCCTTTTTTGAAAAAGTCATCTCCTTTGAGGAAATTGGTTCCGTAATATAAAATTAAGGCAGCTACTAGAATTACGGTTCCAGTTTTAAATTCACGTGAAATCATAGGACTGTAAGATACGATTATTGATTAAGGCGTTTGGCTTCTTCGAGACTAATTTTTTTATCGTTTTTATATGCAACGATAAATGCATCTGTAAAACCATTTTTTTTTGCAAATGTCAAAGCAGAATCACACTTAGGTTTTGCATTATACTCACCTTGCAGATACCTGTAGAGTCGTCCCTCTTTTTTTACGGAAACATTACGCAAAGCGCTAAAAGGTTTTTCATTTACAGGTTTTTTCAATCCTGATACTGAAAGTTGAACACAAAAAATTGCTTTGGAATTTTGTTTTTTTGATTTATTCTCTTTGATTCTTTTAGTGTCTAATGTAGTATTCCCTTCTAGAGAATTTAATTCCCTGCGGGACTTGTACAATCCGAAAGATGTTGCTATTGATTTTGCCATTTTCTTCTGACCTAAAAGGCTCAGTAAAAAATCTTCTTCCTTACTATTTGTCAAAAACCCTAATTCAACTAAGACTGATGGCATTGAACATCTACTTGTCACATAAAGTGGCTGTTGCTTAACCCCTCTGTCTCTTCTTCCTACATCATTCTTGAATGAATTTTGTATTATTTGTGCAAGCTCAATACTCTGATTTTGAAATGCATATTGGTAAAGGGTTAAGGCAATATAGCTTTCAGGCTTTCGAGGGTCATAACCTTCATACTTTTCTTTATAATTGTCTTCCAAGAGAATTACAGAATTTTCTCTTAGCGCAACTTGATTTTCATCATCATGATTTTTACCCATCACATAAGTTGTTGTGCCGTAAGCTGCTGAATTGTTGTCAACGGCATCGCAATGAATTGATATGAATAGATCGCCCTTTTCTCTATTTGCTAAAGCAGTTCTTTCATACAACTCTAAAAATCTATCAGAATCTCTTGTTAGAATGACTTCAACGTCTGGAAATTCTTTTTCAATTTCTTTTGCTGTCTCAAGAGCGACGGATAAAGCAATGTCTTTTTCGTATGTTTTGTAACGCCTAGTACCTAGATTACCAGGGTCTTTACCGCCATGTCCGGCATCGATAATGACCTTCCGAACATGATCAGATGTAGCAGGTGAATTAGTAAATCCAAAATATGGAAGGACTAAAGTGACAATAAGAAACCATGTCAGGCGTTGCATTTGAGTACTTTTGAACTTAATAATAATGATGACGGTTTCAAAATTACGCGCTTTCGCGTTAATCTTATCTTTTAATTTCGGATTCGGGTTATTTGCTCAGAGTTCAGGAAATGATGGTGCTATTCAATTTCTTTCTGAATCTGAAGGTGAGTATATCCCTGAAGATAACGCTGTGATTCTAAGAAATAAAGCTCAAGTAATAATGGAAGGTATGGAGCTATATGCTGACTTGATCAGAATTGATTGGGATAAAAACATGTTAACAGCATATGGTATTGAGAAAAAAAATGGAGAAATATCGGGCAAGCCAAGAATAATTCAAGGTGATAGACAATTTGGTGCTGATACTTTGCGTTATAATTACAAAACTAAAAAAGGTTGGATTTTTAAGGGTAACACGACTGAGAGCGAAGGTTTTTTACATGGTAAAAAGATCAAGATGATCAGTGATAGTAGTTATTTCCTTGGAGGTGCTTCTTTTACATCCTGTAATCATGAGCATCCACATTTTGCTATTATTACAGGTAAAGCTCGACTTGATATAGGGAAGCAGATTGTCACGGGGCCAGCTTTTTTACAAATTCTTGATATTCCAACTCCACTATTTCTTCCTTTTGCCTTTTTTCCAATAATGGAGAAGCGAGCATCTGGATATATAATTCCAAAATTTTCAGATAAACGAGAATGGGGTTTGGGCCTAATTGGTGGTGGCTACTATTGGGCTTTTAATGATCATTATGATTTAAGAGTTACCGGGGATATTTATTCAAGAGGTTCGTGGGGTATCAGGGCATCAAGTAATTATAAGTATCGGTATCGTTATTCGGGAAACTTAGGAGTTCAGATTAATAGAACAACTTTTGGAGATCCCAGAAATCAAAATTCAAGTCAGTTCATGGATTCTAGAGATTTTAGAATCTCATGGAGTCATTCTCAAGATCGAAAAGCCCATCCTACTCAGCAATTTAATGCGCGCGTCGAATTGGCAACTGGCTCTTTTTTTAGAAATACAACTACTAATCCTGCAGATTTTCAAAAAAATGATATGTCATCATCGATTAGTTATTCGAAGCGATGGAGGGGCAGTCCTTTTAATTTAACTGCAGCAGCTCGGCACAGACAAAACAATCAAAATGGAACACTTACATTAAGCTTACCCGAAGTGAACATCGGAATGAGCAGGATTCAGCCATTTGCGAGAAGGAGTCCAATAGGTGCAACTCGCTGGTATGAAAAAATAGGATTAACGTATTCTATGGCAGCAAAAAATGAAACACAAGGCTTGCTTTCTGAAATGACAACACCTTCAGTTTTTTTTAATTCTGATCGGTTACGTGCGGGTGTCAATCATAAAGCCAATATGGGAACTAATGTAAAATTACTGCGATTTATAACCTTAAATCCTAATGCCACCTATCAAGAAAGATGGTATCCTTATGCTTTGAATAGAGAGTATGATACGATAACCAAATCAGTCGTGACAGATACTTTAAATGGATTTCATTCGGCTCGAGATTTTATGCTCAGTGCCGGTGCCTCAACAACCATTTATGGAATATTCTCTTTTAAAAAAGGACCTGTAAAAGCTCTCCGCCATGTCATGTACCCTTCTTTGAGTTGGAGATATGCACCTGACTTTACTGACCCAATTTGGAATTCTTTTCAAACGGTTCAAATTGATAGTATTGGAAATTCTCAAACCTTTAGCAAATATCAAGGTTTTATTTATGGCGCTCCTGGTGTTGGAAATCAAGGTGGATTAAATGTTCGGTTAAGAAATACTTTTGATGGCAAGTGGTTAGGCTTTTCAGATTCAAATGATGTCAGAAAATTCAATCTTTTAGAAGATTTTACGCTTCAAACCAATTATAATCCTATTTTGATATCAAATCCCTTGTCTCCAATTAATATTAGAGCGAGTACATCATTTTTAAAAAATAAAGTGAGAGTTTCCTATCAAGGTAATTACGATTGGTATTCAATAGACAGCAGTGGTGTTAGAACTGAGTCTTTTGCTTGGGCGGATGGTCAAGGTCCTTTGCGTCCAGCGTTGCATCAGCTTTCTTTAGATTTTAGGTTCAGGGGGGGGAGTTCCGCAGGACGTCCGGTAGTGCCAATAAATGAATTTGGGCTTGAGCAAGATTTGTACCCAGATTATTATGGTCCAATGGACTATATGGATTGGGCGGCGCCATGGACTTTTAATGTTGGTTATTCATTACGGAAATCAAATAAATCTGGATCTATGGAAATGAAAACTATTCAAAGTTTACGTTTTGATGGTTCTTGGGAGCCAACTGCAAATTGGCGTCTTGGTATTACCAGTGGATACGATATTCAAGAAAAAGATTTTACATATACGACAATAGATGTATTAAGACAATTGCACTGCTGGGAAATGCGTATAAGGTGGGTTCCATTTGGTTATGCGAGAAGTTATAATATTGGGATCGGAGTAAAAGCGCCTTTAATGAGCGCTTTAAAGCTTGATAGAAGAAGAGGATTGGGAGATTATTAAGCGAGTCACATAAGATTAATCCAATTTTCTAAAATCCTGCCGCCACCGGGTGTCATGATACTTTCAGGATGAAACTGTAATCCAAATGCTTTTTTGTCTATCCATTCAGCTGCCATTAGGATATTTGATTCGGAATGAACCAAGCCACTAGCCTTGATAGACCGTTCATCTACAGCCCATGAATGATAAAGTCCCACTTGGAAAGGAGGATTAATAGATCTAAAAAGCTTTGAGTCTGACTCTATATGTTTTATAACATGCTCTTTCCCATGTTGGGGATGTGTTAAGTGAAATAGTTTACCCCCTTGATGAATAGCTATTGCCTGCATTCCAAGACATACTCCCAAGATTGGGATTTTGCCAAAGCCTAATTTTAAGGCTTTCATAAGGCATCCTGAATCTTTTGGGAGTCCTGGACCTGGAGAGAGAACCCATGCATCATAATTTGACAATTTATCAAGAGCTTTGTAATCATCATTTCGAATAACATCAATAGAATCGACAAAAGGCTCTATTTTATGATAGAGATTATAGGTGAATGAGTCTAAGTTATCAAGTATTGCTATCCGCATGATTTGCAAATGTAATTTATGTGTTCGGTTATATTAAATATGAACAATTCATATTTGATATTTATCTGAACTTTATGTTTTGAATCCAATAAGATTAACCAATTTGCAAAAAAAATATTTAGATATGAAAAAAATAATAACTAGTCAAGAATCTCCTGAAGCCATTGGTCCATATAGTCAAGCTATTCGAGCAGGTGATTTCCTTTATGTTTCAGGCCAAATAGCATTAGATCATGTTACTGGTGAATTAAAAATGAATACGATAGCCGAAGAAGTTGAGTGTGTTTTGAAGAATTTGTGTGCTGTTCTAAAAGCTGGTGGTGCATTACCTAAAGATGTTATAAAATGTAGTGTTTTCCTAGCAGACATGTCTTTATTTGCTCAATTTAATACCTATTATGCTCAAGTCTTTGAAGACTTATCTCCGGCTAGGGAGACAGTTGCAGTATCTGGTTTGCCAAAAGGGGTTCGAGTAGAGATATCTGCTATTGCATACCTACCTTTGAACTAATAAAAAATAGATAGAATACGATGGAATACGATGTTATTGTTATAGGGTCAGGCCCAGGTGGATATGTTGCTGCTATTCGTGCGAGTCAGCTAGGATTAAAAACTGCAATAGTAGAGAAGGAAAGTCTTGGAGGTGTATGCTTGAATTGGGGTTGTATCCCTACAAAAGCATTAATTAAAAGTGCTCAAGTTTTTGAGTATATTCAGCATGCTGAAGATTATGGTATAACTGTAAATGATGCTAAGCACGATTTTAATAAAGTCATCAAACGAAGTCGTGACGTGGCTCAAGGAATGAGCAAGGGTATTGATTTTTTGATGAAAAAAAATAAGATTGATGTAATAATGGGCTATGGTAAAGTATTGTCTGGTAAGAAAGTTGAAGTCAAAAGTGATGATTCAACAAAAATCTTGTCAGCGAAAAATATCATTCTTGCCACAGGATCGCGTTCTCGGGAGTTGCCATCTCTAAAACAGGATGGTAAGAAGATTATTGGTTATCGGGAAGCAATGAATCTCCCCAAGCAACCCAAATCAATTGTAATTGTTGGCTCGGGGGCAATAGGAGTTGAATTTGCATATTTTTATAATGCAATGGGTTCAAAAGTAACAATCATGGAATACTTGCCAAATATTCTTCCAAATGAAGATATTGATGTCTCCAAGGCTTTAGAAAGCACATTTAAAAAGAAGGGCATAGAGATTCAAACTTCAACTGAAGTAACGAATGTTGATACTTCAGGAAAAGCCTGTGTTGTATCATATAAAAATTCAAAAGGTGATCAAAATATGGATTGTGATATCGTTCTAAGTGCAGTAGGTGTATCCACTAATTTAGATAATTTGGGATTAGAGGCCTTAGGTATAAAGGCTGAAAATGGGCGAGTTGTTGTTGATAGTTTATACAAAACAACCGCCTCTGGATATTTTGCGATTGGAGATATTGTTCATGGCCCTGCTTTGGCTCACGTAGCTTCTGCAGAGGGTATAATTTGTGTCGAGGGCATTGCTGGCCATAATCCAGAACCTTTAGATTATAATAACATTCCTGGCTGCACATATTGCTCTCCGGAAGTAGCTTCTGTTGGCATGTCTGAAAAGCAAGCCAGAGACGCTGGTCATGAAATTAAAGTTGGTAAATTTCCATTTAGCGCTTCAGGAAAAGCTTCAGCTGCAGGAACTAAAGAAGGATTTGTGAAAATGATTTATGATGCTAAGTATGGTGAACTTTTAGGTGCTCATATGATTGGATCGAACGTTACAGAAATGATAGCCGAGATCGTCGCAGTTCGTAAACTAGAAACTACAGGAATGGAGCTTTTAAAGACTGTTCATCCTCATCCTACAATGTCAGAAGCAGTCATGGAGGCAACTGCTGTTGCTTATGGAGAAGTTATTCACTTGTAGATATATTGATGCCTGTAAGACTTCGCTCCGTTAATCTAATACATGGTTTTGAAAGATTTTTACTTTCCATTCCGAATTGGTCTTGTAATAGTGGAGAAATAGTAGCGCTACTCGGTCCTTCAGGTTCTGGAAAATCAACATTTTTAAATATTCTCGGGGGTAGAGTTGTCCCTGAAGAGGGAAAAGTTTGGTATGGTAACAAGCTGCATGCAAAAGTTCCATTAGTTCCTGGTCACTACAGGATTAGAATGGTGAGACAGGATTTTGGACAAATGCCATATAAAACAGTTCGGGATAACCTATTAGAATTCGCTGGGATTCGTTCTGAAATGTCTGAAGATCGGGTAGTTAAAAAATGGATTAAAGATTTAAATCTGGCTCCTTCATTAAATGAAAAAGCCCGCGGTTTATCAGGAGGTGAATTACAGCGACTAGCATTGGGTCAAGCTTTGATCTCTCGACCGGGAGCATTGCTTTTAGATGAGCCTTTTAGTCATCTAGATCCAGCACACAAGCGTCGCATGCAGGATATTCTAAAAATTTGGCAATCGAAATCTGGAGCATCAGTTGTTATGGTAGTCCATGATGTAAGAGATGCCATGGAATGGGCAGATCGCATTGATGTTATGCAAGATGGAAGCATTGTTGAATCAGGAACTCCGCAGCAAATTTATCAGACTCCGCAAACTTTACCAATGGCTCATGCTTTTGGTCGTGTGAATAATTTCCCCATTAATGAAGTTAATGATTCTTTAAAATTTCATAGTCAGTCTTTTACAATCGGTAAAAATTGGTTTCTAAGGCCTGAGTATTTAAGGAAAAAAGATTTGCCTTTGAATTCAAAATTTATAGAATCGGAGTTTAACGGAAATATAAGCACCGAAATTTGGCAATCCCCAGATAATTCAGTTTGGTATATACGCGCATAAAAAAAGCCAGCTGAAAGCTGGCTTTTGATTTTGAAAACCTTACTTAATTTATTTAACTTTATCTACAACAGCTTTAAAAGCTTCTGGGTGGTTCATTGCCAGGTCAGCTAATACTTTGCGATTTAATTCGATCCCATTTGTATGGAGCTTGCCCATAAATTGGCTATATGATAAATCATGTAATCGGGCGCCTGCATTTATTCTTGTAATCCACAAGGCACGGAAATTACGTTTTTTAGTACGTCGATCTCGATAAGCATATTGAAGACCTTTTTCAACAGCGTTCTTCGCGACTGTCCAAACATTTTTTCTACGGCCGAAATAGCCTTTCGCCATTTGCATTACCTTTTTTCGGCGAGCTCGTGAAGCGACATTATTTACTGAACGTGGCATTTTGTTTTATTTTTTGGTAACGCGGAGAATTATATAATCTCACTTTAAAAGCGTTTACACATGGTTATTAAATATTACGTAAAGGATTACAGAACCAACTGTTCCTTAATAGACTTGACATCAGCGGGGTGTACCAATGTTGATTGCGTCAATCGACGCTTACGATCAGTTGCCTTTTTGGTCAAAATATGACTTTTAAAAGCATGCTTTCGCTTAATTTGCCCAGTTCCTGTGAGCTTAAAACGCTTTTTAGCGCTGGACTTGGTTTTCATCTTTGGCATGTTTCCTAAGATTTTTTTAGTTGCTTATTATTTCTTTTTTATCGGTGCAATCAATATGAACATTCTTTTCCCTTCAAGGTGAGGAAGTGCCTCAACCTTTCCGAGATCTGCTACATCTTGCGCAAGACGCAGCAAAAGTAGTTCACCTTGCTCTTTATAAATTATGGATCTACCTCGAAAGAAAACAAAAGATTTAAGCTTAGCTCCATCTTCTAGAAATTTTCTTGCGTGCTTTAATTTAAATTCATAATCATGATCATCTGTTTGCGGCCCAAAACGAATTTCTTTTATTACAACTTTCATTGCTTTCGAGGCAATTTCTTTTTGTTTTTTCTTTTGGTCGTAAAGAAACTTTTTATAGTCAATTATCTTGCAGACCGGTGGGTCCGCTTTTTCAGCTATCAGTACTAGGTCTAAACCCTCGTCTTGAGCCATTGATAAGGCTTTTGCTGTAGTGACTACAATGGGTTCTTTACCTTCTAAAATCAATCTAACATTCGTTACACGAATTAATTCATTGATCTTATGCGGGTTTTCAGGTTTGACGTGGCGACTTCCGCCGCGTCCTCGGTAGGGCTTATTCAGAGTTATTTTGTTTTTTAGTTATTAATTTCATTCTAATTTTTAAAAAGTAGCCAAAGTTTCTTGAACCTCCTTTTGAATTAATGCACAAAATTTTGCTACATTGAATTCTCCCAGATCGCCACGACCATGTCTACGAATTGACAAGGTTTTTTCATTGACTTCTTTCTCACCGATGATTATCATGAAAGGAATTTTCTTAATTTCCGCATCGCGAATCTTTCTTCCAATTTTTTCATTCCTGTCGTCAATGAGGGCGCGAATATCGGACATTTCTAACAGACTGACAACCTCTTCTGCATACTCATGAAACTTCTCTGAAATTGGAAGTATTATAACTTGATCTGGGGTTAGCCATAATGGGAAGTTTCCTGCGCAATGCTCTAGAAGCACAGCCACAAAGCGTTCCATCGATCCAAAAGGCGCTCTGTGAATCATCACAGGGCGATGTTGGTTATTGTCTGACCCCTTATATTCAAGATCAAATCGTTCAGGTAAGTTATAATCCACTTGGATTGTTCCTAGCTGCCATGACCGACCTAAAGCATCTTTGACCATAAAATCTAATTTGGGGCCATAAAATGCGGCTTCACCAGATACAACTTCTGTTTTCAATCCTTTTCTTTCTGCTGACTCTATTATGGCAGTTTCAGCTTTGTCCCAATTAACCACAGAACCAATATATTTTTCCGGCTTTTCCGGATCTCTTAAACTTATTTGGGCTTGGAAATCATGGAAATCAAGGGTTTTAAATATATAAAGAACGAGGTCAATAACTTTTTCAAACTCTTCTTTTAGTTGATTAGGGGTACAAAAAATGTGCGCGTCGTCTTGAGTAAATCCCCGAACACGAGTTAAGCCATGAAGTTCTCCGCTTTGTTCATATCGATAAACTGTTCCAAATTCTGAGAATCTTATTGGTAAATCTCTGTAAGATCGAGGTGAAGACTTGTAAATTTCACAATGATGTGGACAATTCATAGGCTTTAGAAGATACTCTTCACCCTCAGCAGGAGTAGTTATTGGCTGAAAGCTGTCTTTGCCATATTTATCATAGTGTCCTGAGCAAATATATAATTCCTTGTTACCTATGTGCGGCGTTATTACACCTTGGTAGCCCGCTTTAGACTGAACTTTTTTTAAAAATTGCTCAAGGCGTTCCCTTAAGGATGCTCCTTTGGGCAACCAAAGTGGAAGTCCTTGTCCTACTCTTTTTGAAAATGTGAAAAGCTCTAATTCCTTTCCTAGTTTTCGATGGTCTCTTTTTTTTGCTTCTTCTAAAAGTTCTAAATATTCAACTAACATGGATTGCTTTGGAAAAGAAATCCCATAAACTCTTGAGAGTTGAGGTTTGTTTTCATCGCCTCTCCAATATGCCCCAGCAACACTCATTACTTTGAATGTTTTAATTATCCTTGTATTTGGAATGTGACCTCCTCGGCATAAGTCTGTGAAGTCCGAGTGATCGCAAAAAGTAATTGTGCCATCTTCCAAGTTCTCTATGAGCTCTGTCTTGTAAGGATTATTTTTAAATAGATGTAGAGCATCTTTTTTCGAAACGGATCGCATTTTAAACTCGGACTTTTGACGAGCAAATTCTATCATTTTATCCTCTATCTTTTTAAAGTCATTCTCTCCAAAAATCGATTCACCAAAGTCCACATCATAATAGAACCCATTTTCTATTGATGGGCCTATGGTTAGCAATGCATCAGGATAAAAGTGTAAAATTGTTTGAGCCAATACATGAGCACTGGAATGCCAGAAACAATCTTTTCCTTCGGGGTGATCCCAAGTAAAAAATTCTAAAGTTCCAGAATCAAGAAGAGGAGCATTGAGTTCAACTGTTTGATCGTTCCATTTTGCGGTAAGGGCATTTCTGGCTAATCCCTGCGAAATTGATTCCGCAACATTTTTTGCTGTCGACCCTTTAGAATAGTTTCGGACGGATCCGTCAGGTAAAGTAATATTTATCATTGCTTCGATACAAATGAAGTTCGAATTACAAAGGTAATGCCTTCGCGTATCTTTGCAAGATGACTGATGAGGAAATAATTCACATAATGAATGAGAGATGCTCTGGTACTCTTATGGAAACGTTAAGCATTGAATACACTAGCAAGGATAACCAGGTCTTGCGAGGTAAAATGCCCGTTACATCAAATCATCTTCAACCAGCTGGAATTCTCCATGGAGGAGCAACACTTGCCCTTGCCGAGACGATAGGCAGTGCCGCATCGAACATATTTTTAGATGACCCAGACGGCTTTATAGCAGTGGGTCAAGAGATAGCTGCTAATCATGTTAAAAGTGCTACCGGTGGGTATGTCTATGCAGAAGCGAAATTCCTTCATAAAGGAAGAACAAGTCATGTGTTAGAAATACGAATAACGAATGATGATAATAAACTTATTTCATTCGTCAAAATGACAAATGTCATAATACCTAAAAAATAATAATAAGAGATTATAAAATGTCATTTGCCTGGATCCGTGAACCTGGAAAAGAATCAAGAGTGTTTTCACTTTTTGAAAGCCCTGTAGGGGATTTTTATTTTTCGCAATTTGATGGCCGCTTAATTCAGCTTTTGATTACGGATATCATTTTAAAAAATTGCTCAAAATGGGTCAGTGAAAAATTAATTTCAAACGCCTTGCCAAATATTTATCCGAAAGACTCTCACAATTACGATGATTTTTTGCAAGTTGTTTCTCAAGCTTCTGAAGTTTGCTCCAATGGAGTCCTCGAAAAGGTTGTTCTTTCTCGAACCAAGGCCCATAAATTAACTTCGGTATCTCCAACAAATGTTTTCGAAAGATTATGTCGAGAATATCCTTTAGCAACAATTTATCTTATATCAATAGATGGAAATTCTCTTTGGATGGGTGCAACTCCTGAGTGTCTTTTAGAGCTTAATGGTAAACATCTTAAAACAATGAGTCTTGCTGCAACAAGACCAGTGAATTCAGAAGGTAGATGGGGCATCAAGGAACGAGAAGAACAGCACCTCGTTACGAGGGATATTGTTCACATGCTTGATGCTTTAGGTTGCAAAAAAATAAGTGTTGATGGTCCAAAAATTCTTACTGCTGGGCCTGTTGAGCATTTATGCTCCTCAATTGAAGCTGTACGTCCAATGGGTGCGGCAATTACGATGATAAAATCACTGCATCCAACTCCAGCAGTTGGTGGCCTTCCTCGTGCTCAGTCCATGGCCTTTATCCTTCAGCATGAAAATTATAATCGATCCTTTTATTCAGGCTATTTTGGGTGGAATAATGACGAGCGCTCCATATTTTATGTTAACCTCAGGTGCATGGAGATTGGAAGAGATGGTCTTATTTGCTATGCGGGAGCTGGTATAACAAGTAAATCTAATGCAAAAGATGAATGGGTTGAGACTGAAGAAAAACTAAAAACACTTGAGCGTGTTATCGTAGGGTAATGACAAAAGATTTCCAACCCATTTCAGCAGTTTTAAGTAAGATTCTTGAGGAACTGAATTTATCAGCATGGGTTGGGTCGCCTGGCAGTAGGAATGCTCCTTTGATGGAAGCTTTTTCATCTCTTGAGTGTCCTAACGCGGTTATATTAGATGAGAGGAGTGCGGGCTATTTCGCCTTAGGTGTCTCAATAAAATCACAGATGCCAGTCGCATTAGTCTCTACAAGCGGAACTGCAGCTTTAAATTATGCTCCAGCAGTTGCTGAGGCTTTTTATCAAAGAATTCCGTTGTTGGTTATTACAGCAGATCGCCCTAAGAAACTCATCGATAATGGACATGGTCAATCGGTAAGACAAGAGAAAATTTATGAGGGTCATATTCGGGCCTCTGCTCTTTTAGACCCAGAAATTTCTATTCAGGAAAATATAGATAGAGTAACTCAAGCTTTATATCATTTGAAAAATGGGCCAGTTCATATTAATGTCCCAATAAAAGAACCGCTTTATGGTAAGCCTATTTTTAATGAAAATATTTCTATAAAATTGGATAAAATACTAGAACCTGGTTCTAATGATAACTTTTTTTTCCCCGACTGGCTTGGTGCCGCGAAATATCCATTGCTAATTATTGGCCAATGGAACCCTCTGTGGGGAGAGATAAATCATCTCGTTGAAAAAATAAAATCTAAAGGTTGGCTCGTCACGGGAGAGCATCTGAGTCAATTGTCAAGTACTGCTGTAATTAATCTGGATAATGGATGGAGATCTCTGGACGATATAGTTTTGGATGCTGTTGTAACTATTGGAGGGGCTTGGGTTTCAAAAAAATCTAAATTTAGATTAAAGGGTGTTAGACATATGCATATCGGACCTAGTTCTCCTCATCCGGATATGTTTGGAAATCTTAAGTATGTTCTGGAATCTAGTTATAAAGACGGTCTCGAGTCATTAATTAAACACACACCAGTAATTGATAAAACATGGACAAATAAATGGGTTTCAAAAAATGTTAGCAAAACAGAAAAATGGTCTGATTTATGGGTTCATGAGGCCATTTCTAATTTTGGACTTAACAATTGGGATATTCATTGGGCAAATTCTTCATCTGTGAGATATGGAATCCACACATGGGCTGCTGGAGGTTGGGCTAATAATGAGAAACATTATTCGAACCGAGGGACGAGTGGAATAGATGGATGTACATCCACTGCTGTAGGATCTGCATGGATATCAAATAAACGCACAATTCTTATTACTGGTGACTTAGCTTTTTTCTATGATAGCAATGCCTTTTTAAATAGAGAGGTACCTGAAGGTTTTAAGGTGGTGGTTATAAATAATCGTGGAGGAGATATTTTTAGACGATTACCAATGGCTGGTGATTCCGAATTATATGATACCCATTATTTATGGAAACATAATCACAGTGTAAAAAAATTGGTTTCCTATGCAGGATTGGAATATTTTTATGCTGCAAGTATTGATGACTGGGAAAATGTATGGCTAGACTTCATAGAATCAAGGAAATCGAGTGTGCTAGAAGTTTTTACAGATTCTAATATCAATGACAGAATGTGGAATGATAGATTTCAGCAATAATTAAAAATTATTTATTAAAATGAGAACGTGGATATCAATAAAAGAATACTCAGATATAAAATTTGAATTCAATCAAGGCGTAGCAAAAATCACAATTAATCGCCCGGATGTTTACAATGCTTTTCGTCCGGAAACAAATGTTCAAATGATTGAAGCATTTGATATTTGTAGAGAAAGATCGGATATAAGAGTCATTCTTCTTACAGGGCAAGGGGATAAAGCTTTTTGCTCAGGAGGTGATCAAAATGTAAAAGGAGTTGGTGGTTATGTAGGAGAAGATGGTGTGCCAAGACTAAATGTTTTGGATTTGCATAAGCGGATTCGAGAAATTCCTAAACCGGTGATAGCAATGGTTAATGGTTATGCAATAGGAGGCGGTCATGTCTTGCATGTAGTTTGTGATTTAACTACTGCCTCAGAAAATGCTCGTTTTGGTCAAACAGGTCCTAAAGTTGGTAGCTTCGATGCCGGTTTTGGTAGTTCTTATCTAGCTCGACATGTTGGACAAAAAAAAGCTCGCGAAATTTGGTTTTTATGTAAGCAATACACTGCAAAAGAAGCTCAAGACATGGGTATGGTTAATCTAGTTGTTCCCCAGTCCGAACTTGAAGAAAAGACAATGGAGTGGTGCGAAATGATAATGATGCGATCTCCTATGGCTCTGCGAATGATTAAACGTGGACTGAATGCTGAATTAGATGGACA
Source organism: uncultured Cryomorphaceae bacterium (assembly GCA_913009655.1). GTDB lineage: Bacteria > Bacteroidota > Bacteroidia > Flavobacteriales > Schleiferiaceae > TMED14. Next base: position 7,543 of record CAJVWI010000010.1, on the reverse strand, counting down.
GCGAGGCTTAATGGAATTTGCCGGTGATGCAACTTTGATGTATTATTTGATGGATGAAGCTCAAGAGGGTAAAAATGCATTTCTTGAGAAAAGAGATCCAGATTTTGATAAATTTCCAACTTTTCCTTGAAGTTTAAAATTTGGATTTCTGCATTGCGGTTGAGGACTTTGCCGCTGGCATTTTCGTGTATTGTTTTGGGTTCACTATTATCAGCAGACGAAGGCTCTTTCAACTTTATTTTGTTTGTGTTAATGCTTTTTACGGCAACGACTTATCAATTGCTATCAAATTTAGCCAATGACTATGGAGACGGACTAAGCGGAGTAGATGACCATAGGCCAGTGGGTGCAGAATCTCGAGCAGTTGCATCTGGTTCAATCTCAATCTCAAAAATGAAATATATGGTTAGTATTTTTACTTGGGCTTCAATTATTTTAACAACGATTACTGCTTATATTGGTTCTAGAGGTTTTTTACAACCCACATTGATTTTTATTATTTTTTTACTTATCGGGCTGTTGGCAACATGGTCTTCAAGGAGCTATACTCTTGGTTCTTCATATGGATATAAGGCTTTGGGTGATTTATTTGTCATAATATTTTTTGGACCAGTTGGAGTTGTTGGTAGTTATATACTTCAATCAAAAGGTCTAAGTATGATAATTTTCCTCCCCAGCTTTTCAATAGGTTTTCTGGCTGCAGGAGTTTTAAACTTGAATAATATGAGAGATTACGAATCGGACCAAAAAGCTGGAAAGATTACATTCGCAATGAAAATAGGAATTTTTAATGCTCGTATTTATCAAACTTTATTGGTTTTTAGTTCTATTACTTCAGCTTTATTATTTATGTTTTACAATGAGACAACGTCGAATATTAATTTCCTCTTTTTATTTTTTACGCCCTCATTAGTTTATAGATTATATCAAATGTGGAAAGCTGTATCGCCAAAGGAATTTGATGTTTTACTCAAGCCAGCTGCAATAACATGCGTTTTGTTCGCTATTTCTTTGGGACTAGGATTACTTTTTGACTCATTAAATAATGACTCCTTAGTTCAACTAATATGAATGCAAAATATTGGGGATATAATTATGAATTCAAACGTCCTGCTGGAACTTCGCGAGGAATAATGACAAAAAAGCCATGTTACTTCATTGAAGTTACATATGATGGAGTTACTGGGCGTGGAGAATGTGGAATATTACCAGGATTAAGTATTGAGGATTTTCCTAAATATGAAGAGAAACTTGAGACTGTATGTTTAGAGCTAACAGTTTTAGATCCAATAAAATGGGAGGAATGGGCGGAGAAGAATTGTCTGGATCAGGATTGGTATGATAAGTATGAACTATGGCCAAGTATTATTTTTGCAATTGAATTGGCTTTGCTGCAATGGAAATCTTTAAAAAACTCAAATTTATTATGGAATCTATTTGATACTCCTTTTACGAGAAAAGAAATAGGTCTACCTATTAATGGCTTGATTTGGATGGGCGATAAAAGTTTTCTAAATGATCAACTAGATTTGCGTTTGATAGAAGGTTATCGATGTATAAAAATGAAAGTTGGGGCGATAGAGATTGAACAGGAGTTGGGTATTTTACAAAAAATAAGAAACGAAAAACCAAACATTCAGATTAGGGTTGATGCAAACGGTGGTTATAATGCCGAAACAGCCTTGGTTAATATGGCACATATGGAAAAATTTAATATTCATAGTATTGAGCAACCATGTGCAACAGATGATATTGATGCTCTAGCAAAAGTCTCCCGCGAAGGAATAATTCCAATAGCTCTTGATGAAAGTTTGATTGGAGTTTATGAAAAAAAACAAAGAGATATTCTTCTTGATAGAATCAAACCGGATTTTATCGTTTTGAAACCATCTCTATTAGGAGGATTCAAGAGTTGTGAAGATTGGATAAGTCGTGCCAAAATCCGTGGAATAAAGTGGTGGATTACCTCAGCTCTAGAGGGGAATGAAGGACTAACAGGAATCGCCCAATGGGCAAGTTCTATCCCAGACTTAGAGGGGTTTCAGGGCTTCGGTACGGGCAGTCTTTATAGCAATAACACTCCGCCTAAAACAGTGGTTATAGACGGGGATATCTGGATGCTTTGAGTAAGGTGAATTTCTTTTTTCACAATGATTGTTCTTTATCAGAGATAAATGATGTGGAGCAATGTATTTCGAAATGGAAATCATCAGATTCATTTTTTGAGTTTGAGACCAGTGGAAGTTCTGGTAAGCCGAAACGGATAGAGTTTTCAAGAGATCAGATTATTTCAAGTATTAAATCAACTTCAGAAAAATTTAGTTTTTTTAAAGGCATGAGGTCTGCTCTTGCTTTAAGTACTAGAAGTATTGGTGGAGCATTAATGGTTTTTCGGGCAATTGAATGGGAAATGGATTTTCAGGTTTTGCCTGTGCGACGGCAAATTCAATGGCTAGGAAACTTAGATTTTTTAGCACTTGTCCCTCAGCAAGCCATTCTAATATCACCTGATAATTATAAAAATCTAAAAACTGTATTGATAGGCGGATCTCCGTTACTTAAAACTCAAGAGAACTATTTGTCAGATGTGCCTTCGCAAATATTTCATGCCTTCGGTATGACCGAAACAATAACACATTTTGCCATCCGTGAAATAAATCCAAAAAAACAAGTTAATTACCATTGCTTGAAAGGAGTAGAAATCACATCTGATAATGGAGCGATGGTAGTAAGCATAAAAGACCGAGGAATTTTTGAGTTAAAAACTACAGATCGGATAAAATTATCAAGTGATCGAAAATCATTTTACTGGAAAGGTAGATTGGATGGAGCAATAATAAGTGCAGGAAAAAAAATTCATCCGGAACAGGTTGAGAACCAGGTGTCAATAGTTTATCCGGACCACCCAGAAGGGTTTGTTGGAGTAAAACCTGATGATCATTGGAATGAAGCAATGGTATGGTTTAGTATTCCACTGAGTAAAGCAGAGTTGGAAAAAATTAACAATGCTTTTCGTTCTCTCCCCAAATGGAAAAGACCTAAACAAATAATTCAATTACCAAATTTGCCTTTAACAAAGTCAGGAAAATATAAACGTCGATAAATTTATTTATTCGATTTAGCGTGGTCTGCAAGAAATTTCGCTAAACCAATGTCAGTTAAAGGATGTTTAATTAGAGCAGAAATAGCACTTAATGGACCAGTTATAACATCAGCACCAAGTTGTGCACATTGAATTATATGCATTGGGTGTCGAACAGAAGCAGCTAAAATTTCTGTTTCATATCCATAATTGTCATAAATCACTCGAATCGATTCTATTAAATCTATTCCGTTAGTTGAGATATCATCTAACCTCCCGATAAATGGTGAAACATATGTTGCTCCAGCTTTTGCGGCAATTAGAGCTTGTCCAGAGCTAAAAACCAAAGTGCAATTTGTGCGAATTCCATTATCAGTGAAATAACGAATAGCCTTTACGCCGTCAGCAATCATTGGAACTTTTACTACAATTTTTGGATCAATTTTTACAAGTTCCATGCCTTCGCTAATCATTCCTTCATAATTAGTCGAAATAACTTCAGCACTAACATCACCATCTACTATTGAGCAAATGGCCCTGTAGTGGGATTTAATGTTTTCAGTACCTGAAATACCTTCCTTAGCCATTAAGGATGGATTTGTAGTTACTCCGTCTAGGACACCCATGTCGTATGCTTGCTGTATCTCTGAAAGGTTAGCTGTGTCGATAAAGAATTTCATGAATAGATTGTATTTTTAGGAAGGTTTCATTATTCAATAGCAAAGGTCGCCTTATTTTTGCATTATGCATAACCCTGATTTTATACTTTCCATAAAAAATGATTATCAACTTGCTGTTTTGAGCCGCGAATGCAGTTTGCTGGGGAGAAAAGAAGTTTTAACGGGTAAAGCTAAGTTTGGAATATTCGGTGATGGTAAGGAACTAGCTCAAATTGCATGGGCAAAAGTTTTCCGAAATGGGGACTTCCGAAGTGGTTATTATCGGGATCAAACATTCATGATGGCAGTCGATCAATTGAATCCCACTTCTTTTTTTGCTTCCCTTTATGCCGATACAAATATTGATAATGAGCCCTCAAGTGGCGGAAGGCAAATGAATGGGCATTTCTCCACCCATTCTCTTGATGAACAGGGAAATTGGTTAGAGTTGATAAGTCAAAAGAATTCATCATCTGATATTTCTCCTACGGGGGCACAGATGCCTCGCTTATTGGGATTGGCTCAGGCATCAAAAATCTACAAAGAATTAGGTTTGAGAAATCAGTTTACTGATAATGGAGATGAAATCGCTTGGGGTACAATAGGAAATGCAGCATCCTCTGAAGGACATTTTTGGGAAGCTATGAATGCTGCAGGGGTAATGCAAGTACCGATGGTTGTATGTGTTTGGGATGATGATTATGGAATCTCAGTTCACGCAAAACATCAAACAATAAAGCAAAACATTTCAAAGGCTTTATCTGGTTTTCAGAGAAAGAAGACAAAAAATGGGAAAACACTTGAATTTGGGTTTGAAATAATAACTGCTAAAGGATGGGATTATACTGAATTAGTCTCTTCTTTCGAAAAAGCCGAAAAAATCGCAAGGAATGAGCATGTTCCTGTATTGCTTCATGTCACTGAAATGACCCAGCCGCAGGGTCATTCAACTAGTGGTTCACATGAAAGGTATAAATCAAAAGATCGATTAATTTGGGAGAAGGAATATGATTGTTTGCGTCAGTTTCGAGTTTTTATTGAAAAATATTCCTTAATAACTGCTGAAGAATTAAATGAAATTGAAGTTCAAGCTAAAAATAATGCGAAAAGCGCCATGAAAGAGGCATTTGAGAATTATTTGAAGCCACTACAAAATATTAGAGATCAGGCCTCTGAATGGATAAACGAATTAGGTTTCACAAAAGAAGCTAGCAATTTAAAAAGCAATCGAAATGCAATGTGGAGAGACTCTCTATCGGAGGTTCGTTTGTTAGCAGTTCGAGCCAAATTGTTAGGAAAAGATACTTCTGCTGTGAATAATTGGATTAATTTTCAATTTGAAAAAGGCGAAGAGGCTTACAGCCAATATTTATATTCTAACAAGGCCTTACATGTAAAAATTATTGACCCAATTTATGATGAAAAGATAGAAGAGGTAGATGGACGAATTGTATTGCGAGATAATTTTAATTCCCTTCTCAAGAATCACCCTGAATTAATAATTTTTGGTGAGGATGTTGGGTCAATTGGGGATGTTAATCAAGGACTTGAAGGGATGCAAGAAGCGTATGGTGAAACACGTATTTTTGATACCGGTATAAGAGAAGCCACTATTGCAGGTCAAGGAATAGGTATGGCAATGCGCGGGCTGCGTCCAATAGCTGAGATTCAATATCTAGACTACTTATTATATGCCCTTCAAATCCTCAGCGATGATTGCGCCACTGTCCATTGGAGAAGTAAGGGTCGACAAAAAGCACCATTGATAATTAGGACTAGAGGACATCGACTTGAGGGAGTTTGGCATTCAGGCTCACCTATGGGTATGATATTAGGATCTTTAAGGGGAATGTATGTCTGTGTTCCTAGAAATATGACTAAAGCTGCAGGTATGTACAATACTCTTTTAAGGGCAGATGAGCCAGCGTTAGTAATTGAATGCTTAAATGGTTATCGATTGAAAGAAAGGTTGCCAATAAATATTGGTGAATTTAATATTGAGCTTGGTAAAGTTGAAACAATACGAAGTGGTACTGATATTACCATGGTTACATATGGATCAATGTGCAGACTTGCCAAACAAGCGTCATCGTTCTTGTCAGATTACGACATTGAGGTTGAAATAATAGACTGCCAAACTTTATTACCATTTGACCTTAATAAGGATATTTCAAAATCCTTAATGAAAACAAACCGCCTTTTAATAGTTGATGAAGATATAGAGGGTGGAGCTTCTGCCTTTATATTAAAAAACATACTTGAGGATCAAGGAGGCTATAAATTTCTTGATGCAGCTCCTGTTACCTTAACTTCAAAATCTCATCGTCCTGCTTATGGAAGTGATGGTGACTATTTCTCAAAACCTAGTATTGAAGATATTATTGAAGTAGGACTGGAGTTGGTGAAGAAATAAAAAAGGCAAGGAGTCTTATCACACCGCTACGACCGACTACCCTTGCTGCGTTTCCGCCCTGGGGGATTAATCAGGAGCTGGTTGTAAGATCCTTGCCCAATTGCAAAGATAGCCGACCTTTGTTGCACAATTAGAATTAAAATAAAAAATATGCAGACTAAAAATAATTTCCTCAATCTTTCATTAATCTGCATGATGATATGCTCAGGATATTCAAGCAATTCCCAGGTATTAAAAACTCAAACTATTAATCGTGGAGTAGTAAATGAACTTCAAATTGATAGTTCTGGGTTTTGGATTTATAATATTTCAAATGAAGATTTGGAAATATATTCCATTTTAACAGCTCCAGTTTATGGTGATACCGTACTATCAATTCATTTGACGGATAGCATTATTTCTATTGGGGATTCATCGTTTATCTCCGTCATGTTTTCACCTCGTCATAATATTGAGCATATTCTGCCATTGATATTGTGTACATCTCATGATGAAGGGGCATTCGCATTAGAATTTGAGGCTCAGGTTCAATATTCTAAAACATATTATTCGAGTAGTCAAAACCTAACTGAGGGCACTTTGCGTTCTACCTTAAATAATATCATTTCAACGAATCATAGCGTTTTGTCTTACAGCGTAGCGCGAGATAATATGTACGCCACTTTGGATAATCACGGCGGTATGGTTGAATGTGTTTATACTGGAAGGTCGGCAAGTTTTAATACAAGAGCGGGTGCTGTTGCGAATAATATCAATTGTGAGCATACTTTCCCCCAAAGCAAGTTCAATTCTGCATCGCCCATGAAAAATGATATTCACCATCTTTTCCCTTCGGATCAATCTGCAAACAGCTCAAGAAGTAACCATCCGTTCGGAGTAGTTTCGGGAACTCCTAATTGGAGTGTTGGTGGAAGCAAACGTCAGGGAAGCCTTTTTGAACCGCGAGATGATCACAAGGGAGATTGCGCCAGGGCTATGCTTTATTTCGTTCTGAGATATGGTGATTATTCAAATTTCTATGCTCCCCAAGAATCAATTCTTAGAGATTGGCATTTTAATCACCTTCCAGATAGCTTGGATTTATATAGAAACGATGGTATTTCTTTACTCCAGAATAATAGAAACCCTTTTATTGATTATCCTCAGTTTCTTGACCGTATAACAAGTTTAGTTGGTGCTACTGCACCTTTACCCGAGCCCGACTTCATCATTTCAGAGGATACTATTAATTTGGTCCATCGTGTTGGAGGGGGGCAGGCAATGAGAAGATTTATCATTGCGAATAGTGGTAATGTTCCTTTACTCTTTTCCAATATGAGTACTAGTAATTCTGGATTAAATATCTTAAGTGGTGGATCTCCAAAAAGCTTGGAGCCTGGTGAGCATTTT
>CAJVWI010000009.1 GCA_913009655.1 uncultured Cryomorphaceae bacterium | reverse complement strand
TTTTTTCAATATATTCATCAAGACCAGCAAAATCTGCACCAGCATCAGTTGCCTCCTTTTCTTTATCAGGACTACATAAAACCAAAACTTTAACATCTTTTCCAGTTCCATGAGGAAGAGATACTGTACCTCTAACCATTTGGTTAGCTTTTCTAGGATCAACACCTAATTTAATCGCGAGATCAACAGTAGAATCAAATTTCTGTTTTGAAATATCCTTAATAATTTTTGAGGCATCTTCTAATGAATAAGATTTCTCTATATCAAACTTGGATAAAGCTTCCTTTCTATATTTTGAGAGTGTCATTATTGTTAATTTTATGATTAATTACTCCAAGGAGCTTTTCCTTTTACATTCAAGCCCATACTTCTTGCTGTTCCAGCCATCATCTTCATTGCAGATTCAACTGTAAAGCAATTTAGATCAGGCATTTTATCTTCTGATATTATCTTAATTTGATCCCATGTAATTGACCCAATTTTGATTTTATTAGATTCTGGAGAACCTTTTTTAATCTTAACTGCTTCCAGTAACTGTACAGCTGCTGGGGGTGTTTTTACAACAAAATCGAAGGACTTGTCAGAGTAAACAGTAATTACACAAGGTAAAACCTTTCCTGCTTTTTCTTGAGTACGTGCATTAAACTGCTTACAAAACTCCATAATATTAACTCCTTTTGCACCTAACGCAGGTCCTACAGGAGGAGAAGGATTTGCAGCACCACCCCTAATTTGAAGTTTAATTAATCCACTTATTTCTTTAGCCATTTTTATTTATTTATAAATATGTAAAACGCCACAGGGAAGCTTAACAGTATTGTTTTACAATTTCGTTATTATCCATCTTTCTCAACTTGCATATAGTTTAACTCTAAAGGTGTTTTACGACCGAAGATTTTAACCATAACAGTTAACTTTTTCTTTTCCTCATTAATATTTTCTATAATTCCATTAAAATTGTTGAACGGTCCATCCACTACTTTAACTGACTCGCCAATGACATATGGAATATTCATTTCCTCATCGTTGACAGCTAACTCGTCAACTTTACCTAAAATTCTATTTACTTCAGTTTGTCTCATTGGAAGAGGATCTCCCCCTTTTGTAGCACCTAGAAAACCAAGAACATTAGTCAAAGATTTAATTATATGTTCTACTTCGCCAATAAGTGCAGCCTGAATTAAAACATAACCTGGAAAATAATTTTTTTCTTTAGAAATCTTTTTTCCTTTTCTAATTTGATAAATCTTTTCTGTTGGAATTAAAACTTGCTCCACGTAATCATTTAATTTATGCCTGTCAATTTCTAATTCTAACAATTCTTTGACTCTTTTTTCCTTGCCACTTATAGCTCTAATAACATACCACTTTTTTGTAATCTCAGACATAATTTAATTATTGATAAAGTGATAAATAAATCCTAAAATGCCTCTCCAGCTAAAAGATGCAGCATTATCAGACACAGGCCATATGCCAAAAATATAATCCATTAACCATATAATTAGTGCCAAAATAATACTTGTTACTAAAACGATGATTGAGCTAGTTTGTAAATCTTGCCAAGTAGGCCACGAAACTTTATTTGAAAGCTCGTGAACAATTTCTTCAATATAATTTTTAATTCCAGCCAATTTAATTCTTTTAACTTGTTTGCACGGATGGAGAGATTCGAACTCCCGACACCTGGTTTTGGAGACCAGTGCTCTACCAACTGAGCTACATCCGTAATATACACCTAAAGGCATTCTACTACTAGAACACCTTTAGAGATCACAAACTTCTATTTATACTATTTTACAATTTCAGTTACCTGACCTGCTCCAACAGTTCTTCCACCTTCTCTAATAGCAAATCTTAATCCTACATCCATAGCAACACCCGTAATTAATTCTACATCAATAGTAACATTGTCACCAGGCATAACCATTTCTCTCCCTGACTCAAGTTTTATTGTTCCAGTAACATCAAGTGTTCTAAAGTAGAATTGTGGTCTGTAATTATTATGAAATGGAGTATGTCTACCACCCTCTTCTTTTTTCAAAATATATACTTCAGCTTTAAATTTAGCATGAGGAGTAATTGTACCAGGTTTAGCAATAACCATTCCTCTTTTTATAGCTTCTTTTTCAATTCCTCTGAGTAATAAACCTACATTTTCACCAGCTCTACCTTCGTCTAATATTTTTCTAAACATTTCAACACCAGTAACGGTAGAAGACATTTTTTCTTCACTTAGACCTACAATATCAACGTTATCACCAGTGTTAACAATTCCAGTTTCAATAGCACCTGTTGCAACAGTTCCTCTTCCAGTAATAGAGAATACATCTTCAACAGACATTAAAAATGGTTTTGCTTCATCTCTTACCGGAGTTTCAATCCAAGTGTCTACAGTTTTCATTAATTCCAATACTGAATCAACTCCAGACTGCTCACCATTAAGAGCTGCTAAGGCAGAACCTTTAATAATAGGAGTATCATTAAAATCATAAGATTCTAATAAGTCTCCTAATTCCATTTCTACTAATTCAATTAGTTCTTCATCGTCAACTAAATCAACTTTATTCATAAAGACAACAAGTCTAGGTACATTAACCTGCTTAGCTAAAAGAATGTGCTCTCTTGTTTGAGGCATAGGACCATCAGTTGCTGCGCAAACTAAAATTCCACCATCCATTTGTGCTGCACCTGTAACCATGTTTTTAACATAATCTGCGTGACCTGGACAGTCAACGTGCGCATAGTGACGTTTTTCAGTTTCATATTCAATATGAGCAGTATTAATAGTAATACCTCTTTCTTTTTCTTCAGGTGCATTATCAATCTGATCGAAATCTTGCTTGTCAGCTAGTCCTGCATCAGAAAGCACTTTAGAAATTGCTGCAGTAAGTGTGGTTTTCCCATGATCTACATGACCTATGGTACCTACGTTTACATGCGGTTTGGTTCTTTCGAAATTTTCTTTTGCCATTTCTTTTGTTGTTTAGTTACTAATTTATTTTTATTTATTTTTTATTTTTATATATTAAATGCCGTTAAGCACATGAGCCAATGACGGGAGTTGAACCCGTGACCTCTTCCTTACCAAGGAAGCGCTCTACCTCTGAGCTACATCGGCAGTTCCATTAAAAAAGAGCGGGAGACGAGATTCGAACTCGCGACCCTCAGCTTGGAAGGCTGATGCTCTACCAACTGAGCTACTTCCGCTTTAATATAAACGCTGTGGGAGTGGATGGACTCGAACCATCGATACCGTAAGGTGACAGATTTACAGTCTGCTGCAATAGCCACTATGCGACACTCCCAAATATTTATTTTTTTTGCCAAAAAAAGCATTAACGCACTTCAAAAAAATGAATGAGCCTCCAGACGGACTTGAACCGCCGACCTACTGATTACAAATCAGTGGCTCTACCAACTGAGCTATGGAGGCATTTTTAAAGAGCGAATATCTCTTTGAAGAGCGTTAAATAAAGAACGTTGCTGCACAACAGCTTCTCCGTATTTTCAAACGGACTGCAAATGTAGAAAATAAAAGGGTCTCCGCAAGCGTCTTTTAATGCTTTTTCAAAGTCTTTGCTTTTCGATTACTTCGAGACAAGAGTCGACCTATCGTTAATTGAGCCGAAGACAAGGATTTTTCAAAGGTTTTCGCGCGTTTCTTAACCACAAGATCCCTTCCCGGTAAGTGCACACAAATCTCCGATACCTTGTTGTTTTTTTCGCAATCATTCTCTAATCTTAGATGAATACTTGCAGATTCTATGCGAGAATTAAACTTTTTTAGTGCATTAATTCGATTCTCGACAAAAAAAATGAGACTCGAACTTGCTCTGAAATGGATAGCATTAATAGATATATTCATATTCTTTCATTATGCTTTTATTACTTCTAAGTGTTAGCTTCTTGGATGTGATTTTAAATACACACTTTTAAGGTGCTCCATCGACGCATGGGTATAGATTTGTGTGGCTGATAAATTCGTGTGACCTAATAATTCACGAATTGCAGACAAATCAGCTCCCATATCTAATAAGTGTGTCGCAAAAGTGTGACGCAGAACATGTGGGCTTTTTGAATCAATATTACTAACTTCCTTAATATACGAATGAACTATTGAATAAAGACGTCTTGGCTCCAAAGAGTTGCCATTTTCATCAAAAAATAAAGTTTCCTTTAATTCAAGTTCAGGCCAATCGAGACAATGTGTTTTATATAATTCCACCCATTCAGAAATACATGGTAATTCTCTTTCTTTGTTGCCCTTACCCAACACTCTTATCTTACCGCCATTTATATCAATAGAGCTCTTTTGGAGGTTTAAAAGTTCTGATCGACGCAATCCAAATGCATACAACGTGAATAAGATAAATCGATCACGCCTTCCAAGGCGGTCGTTAGAAAATAAATTCTGATTTAATAGCAAATTCATTTCCTCCTGAGTTAGAGCGCGAACAAGTCTTTTTTTCTCTTTTAAAGATGGTATGCCTCTTGCAGGATTTTTATCCACATCTTCTACTTCAACCAAAAATTTATAAAAGCCCTTCAGAGCACTTAACTTTCTATTTACAGAACGATGCTCTAAACCCAGATCAACCATGGAAGCAACCCATGATCTGACATGCGACCTATTTGCTTTTGCTGGATTATTTATACCTATTTGAAATTCTATAAATAACAGATACTGATTAATATCCTTAACATAAGCGATGACCGTTGCTTTTGACAGGCGACGTTCAAAAAGAAGGTATTCTCTATACTTTAAAATCATACATAATAAAAATGCCCCAAAAAGGTAAAGCTTCTTGGGGCATTTTAATATATTTTATTCTTAACTATTCAGCCTCTTTCATCTTCAGACCCTGAACATAATTTGCCTTTATGAATTCAGCTCTTCGACTAACTGAAGGCTTGGTAAATGCTTGACGTTTACGAAGTTGACGCATAGTTTGCGTCCGATCAAATTTACGCTTGAATCTTTTCAATGCGCGATCAATTCCTTCTCCTTCCTTAATCTGTATTACTAACATAAGTTCCTACCTCCTTTCAATTGGATGGCAAATGTAAAACATTATTAATTAATTGAATCCATAAAATTTAATTTTTATCACCCAAAGAAGGTGTTTACTTTGATTTAATTGCTTCCAAGTATTTTTTGAGCTCCTCTTTAACAACTGGGAACAAGAAGTATAAACCAACCATATTTGGGAAAACCATGGCAAAAATCATAGCATCAGAAAAAGCCCAAATTGAATTCATACTTGCCGCTGCTCCAATAATAACAAAAATTAAAAACAAAACTTTATAAGTCATGTCAGCTAACTTTCCTCTTCCAAATAGATATTTCCATGATTGCAGCCCATAATAAGACCATGAGATCATAGTTGAAACAGCAAATAACACGACTGCAATAGTTAAAAATTCTGATGAGTAGGGAATATATTGGGCAAAAGCCTTAGATGTTATTCCGGCTCCTTCATAAGTCACTCCATCAATTAAAACTCCTCCAAGACCATCTCCTCCGTATAAAAATGCACCATTTGAATTAAAGATGATTATTACTAAAGCCGTCATTGTACAGATAACAACGGTATCAATGAATGGTTCTAATAAGGCTACTAATCCTTCAGATGCTGAATACTTTGTTTTAACAGCTGAGTGAGCAATTGATGCAGAACCTGCGCCAGCCTCATTAGAAAATGCAGCCCTTTTAAAGCCCACCATCAAAACACCAATAATACCTCCAACACCAATAGCTGTCGGATTAAATGCTTCTGTTATAATCAATGCAATGGCATCATCGATATAACTAAAATTAATAGTTAAAATATAAAGGCATGCGATAATGTAAAGCACAGCCATAAGAGGAACAATCTTCTCGGTAACTGAAGCTATTCTTTTAATACCTCCGATAATAATTACTCCAACAAAAGCTGCTAATATTAATCCTATAACAGCACCAGCAAAAGTAGTTTCCAAACCAAATAAATCTTTTAAAACAATAGTTGCTTGATTAGATTGGGCAGCATTACCTCCACCAAAGGAGCCTCCGATACAAAATATCGCAAATAACACTGCTGATGCTTTTCCAAGCTTTTCCCAACCTCTACTTTTTAACCCTTTACTTAGATAATACATGGGACCTCCATAAACGGTTCCATCTTCCCCTACATCTCTATATTGAACTCCCAAAGTACATTCAACAAATTTTGTGGACATCCCTAGCAAACCACAGACTATCATCCAAAAAGTTGCTCCAGGCCCACCGAGGGCTATAGCTAGAGCAACCCCAGCGATATTACCATTACCTACGGTACCTGATACAGCTGTGGCTAAAGCTTGAAAGTGAGAGACCTCTCCATGTTTGTTTCCTGTTTCATCGCGATCTACGTCATCATACTTACCACTCACTACATTTATAGCAGTCCAAAAATATCTGACATTTGGAAAACCAAAATATATTGTGAAAAATGCTGCACTTCCCACCAACAATAAAATAACAAAAGGGTAACCTGCTACTTGAAAAAATATAATGTCAGAAAAAAAGTTTGATACCGGAGCAAAAGCATCATCAATTCGTTTATCTAAACCTTTGACTTGAGAATAGGAAAGAAAAGAAGAGAGAAAAAAGAAAAGTGAAAATAATTTTTTCATGTGTTCTATTTCTTTATTAGAGGTTAGTATTCAAATATAGGGAATCGAATCTAAGACCTCCTCAAAACTATGAGGTTTAAAGCCTAAATTTCTTTTTGCTTTAGAAATATCTAAGTCTGAAATCAAAGGGCGCATTGCTAACTGCCCAAGTGTTGCACTATTTACTCGATCGATCAATGACAAATCGAAACCGCCATGAATCGCTACTTGACGGACCAATTCAATAATAGAAAATTTCTCTGAGCCTGATATATTATAAATACCTAAAGCTTTTTTTTTCGCAATTAACAAACACCCTTCAGCCAGATCCATGGACCACGTAGGAGTTCGTACTTGATCATCAACAACGTTAATCTCATCTCCTTTTCCTAATTTTTTTCGGGCCCATAAAATAATATTAGTACTCATTAAATAAGGAAAATAACCGATTACTAGTGATGTCCGCGCTATAGTCCATTTGCAATTTGAAGCTTGTATTAACTTTTCAGCAGCAGATTTAGATTTACCATAAACGCTTAAAGGATTCTCTTGAGCAGTTTCAGAATATCCCCCAATTTTTCCATCAAAAATAAAATCTGTTGAAATGAAGATTAAATGGGCTGAATATTTTTCACATGCAGTAATGATATTTTGAGTTCCATCTATATTGACTCTATTACAATAAATCGGGTTTGCTTCGCACCAATCCACATTGGTCATTGCAGCTGCGTGAATAATAACATCAGGTTCAAAATTAGAAAATATTATGTCTATGTCCTCGGAATTTAAAATATCCATAGATTTAAATAGAATTCCATTTAATTCATAAATAGACTCCCCCCTGCTAGTTGAACAAATATCAAATCGATCATTATTAACATTAATAATAGATTGACCCAGCAAACCATTGGCTCCAGTTATTAATATTTTAGTCTTACCCTTATTTGTCATTTATCTAGGCCAATAATATTTTATTTCTTCATGCAAACGCAGAGCCTCTTTACTTGCAGCTTGAGCATATTTTTCATTGATGCCTGCATAGCATATACTTCGTGACGCATTTATCAAAACACCAACGCCTTGTCCCGAACGAAAAGAACCAGACTTTAATACATTTTTAATATCGCCTCCTTGATGACCGAGTCCTGGAACTAGAAAAAAATGATCTGGAAGTTGCTCCCTTATTTTTTTCATACTCTCTGATCGAGTAGCTCCCACGACAATCATCCATTGCTCTGGAGATGTCCATTCCCGATATGAATCCATCACATGCTCATACAAGTAACGATCATCTTGCATTCTTTTCATTTGAAAATCATGTGCTCCTGAATTACTAGTCAAGCCTAGTGCTATAGCCCATTTCCCTTGAATAGCAAATGGTTCTAGGCTGTCTTTTCCCATATAGGGGGCAACCGTTATGGAATCAAATCTCATTTTGTTTAAGATTCCTTCAGCATACATTTTGGATGTATTTCCAATATCCCCACGCTTTGCATCTGCAATGCTAAAGTGATTAGGGAATTTTTTCAAGTAATCAGCGACTTCAGCTAAAGCCTCCCAGCCTTGCTGCCCAAGAGATTCAAAAAATGCTAAATTCGGCTTGAAAGCAACAGCATGTTCAGCTGTAGCGTCTATAATTCCCTTACAGAATTCTACAACTCCTTTTGAATCACTACTGAATGATTCTGGCATTTTACTCAAGTCAGGATCTAAGCCAACACAAAGAACTGACTTCTTAAATTCAATATTTTTTATTAACTCTTGTCTTGTCATTCTCCAGTTCCTTCTTTCATACGTTGAGCGTTTTCCGCTAATCTTAATTCATTCAATATCTTTTTTATTTGACCATTAAGGACATCTGTTAAGTTGTATAGATTAAGCCCAATGCGGTGATCTGTCAGTCTACCTTGAGGGAAATTATAAGTTCTTATTTTCGCAGACCTATCGCCAGTACTGACTATGGTCTTTCTCTTTTCGGCAACCTCATTATCTCTCTCTGTTCTGGCTTTATCCCATATCCGAGCACGAAGAACTGTAAGAGCGCGATCATAATTCTTGTGCTGAGACCTTCCATCTTGACATTCTACGACTATTCCAGAAGGGAAATGTGTTAATCTAACACCAGATTCTGTTTTATTGACATGTTGTCCACCAGCACCACTAGATCGAAAAGTATCCTTTCTAATATCAACATCCTTAATTTCAACTTCGAGCTCGTCAGCCTCAGGCAACACTGCAACTGTAGCTGCAGAAGTATGCACACGCCCCTGAGATTCCGTAGATGGAACCCGCTGAACGCGATGAACACCAGACTCATATTTTAAAATCCCATAAACACCTTTACCCCTTACCTGAATGCTAGCTTCCTTATATCCACCAGCAGAGCCTTCTGTCGCCGACAACCATTCAGCGGTCCATCCTTCATCTTCTATATACCTTAAGTACATTCTAATCAAATCACCTACAAATAGTCCAGCTTCATCACCTCCGGTTCCAGCGCGAACCTCTAAAACAGCATCTTTTGAATCTTCAGGATCCTTTGGGATTAATAGCTGTTGAATCTCAACCTCTAATTCATCTAATAAAGGCTGAATTTCCTCGAGTTCTGAAGATGCCATTTCCTTCATCTCAGGGTCCTTTTCTTTTGAAATTATCTCTTTAGCCTCTGACTTCCTACCGGTTAAAACTAAATATTTATTTCTAGCCTCAACAACTAAATCTAACTCTTTAAACTCCCTATGTAGTCGAACAAAACGATCATGATCATTCGATAATTCCGGTTGCATCAAAAGATCATTAACCTCTTGATGACGAATCCATATTGCTTGCAATTTGTCTGTTAAGTTCATTGTATATCATATATATGCCATCCATCAGGAGCCTTTAAGTGAACCTCAGGTTTTTCCTGATGTTCGACTCTCCCAATAATTTTTGCATCAATATTGAACTTCTTTGAAATTGAAATAGCTTTTTCTGCGGCTGAGGGATCTAAGTATATCTCCAAACGATGTCCCATATTAAACACCTTATACATTTCCCTCCAAGGAGTTCCTGATTCTGACTGAATTAATTTAAAAAGTTCAGGAATGTCAAATAAATCATCTTTAACGACTTTACCATGAGATAAAAAATGCAGTATTTTAGTTTGAGCCCCCCCGCTACAATGAACCATGCCAAATATGTCATTTCGCATTTGGCTCAAAATCTCTACAATTACTGGAGCATATGTTCTGGTAGGAGACAATACAAGTTTACCGGCATCTAAAGGCACTCCGTCAACTTCATCCGTTAAAGATTTTGATCCAGAATACACTAATGAATTATCTATTTCAGGATTGAAACTTTCCGGATATTTATCGGATAGTAGTTTATGAAACACATCATGTCTGGCCGAAGTCAATCCATTTGAGCCCATACCACCATTAAATTCTTTTTCATAAGTAGATTGGCCAGATGAAGATAGTCCAACAATAACTTGACCAGGAGCTATATTAGAATTATCAATTACCATATCTCTGCGCATTCTAGACACAACCGTTGAATCAACAATAATAGTTCGAACCAAATCACCAACATCTGCAGTTTCCCCGCCTGTTGATTTAATATCTAAACCATTATACCGTAAATCAGATAATACAGACTCAGTTCCATGAATAATTTCCGAAATAACATCTCCTGGTATTAAATTTTTATTTCTTCCTATGGTGCTAGATAATAAAATTGATCCTGTTGCTCCGACACACAATAAATCATCAACATTCATTATTACAGCATCTTGAGCAATACCTTTCCAAACTGATAAATCCCCTGTTTCTCTCCAGTACATGTAGGCCAGAGAAGATTTAGTGCCGGCGCCGTCGGCATGCATAACAATACAATGGTCCGGGGACCCAGTTAAATAATCTGGAACAATCTTGCAAAAAGCTTTAGGAAATAATCCCTTTTCCAATTTTTCTATCGCCTTATGGACATCTTCTTTACCAGATGAAACTCCCCTACTAGCATAACGATCATTTTGCTCCATTCAGCAAAGATAATGAAGGCAACTATCGAATACGGATATATGTTCCAGCTGGTAGATCTTTTTCGTATTCAGGATTCAAGGATTCTAAATCTTTAGTC
This sequence comes from uncultured Cryomorphaceae bacterium, assembly GCA_913009655.1. Classification (GTDB taxonomy): domain Bacteria; phylum Bacteroidota; class Bacteroidia; order Flavobacteriales; family Schleiferiaceae; genus TMED14. The sequence continues at coordinate 74,085 of CAJVWI010000009.1, read as the reverse complement.
TTCATACCCAACTCTTTCGCAATAGTCCTGAAAGAATCACCTAATTTAATTTGTCTGTGAGACGCGTCAAATTCTTTATAATCGCCTTTAACGGTAACTTTTAAAATCATTCCAGAAAAAGGACGAATACCCCTTAGACCTCCATTCAGCCTTTTTAAATTCGTCAAAGTAATATCATTAGCACGACAGATAGTTGTGAATGAAGGCCTCTCCCCAACCGTATATAATTTACCTATTGACACCTCCTCTTGTTTTGACTCAACTCCGGCTTTATCTATCAATGCATTAGGATCTGCTGGCGGAACGTAGTCATCTCTTATGACACGGAAATCGGTACGACGATTGATTTGGTTAGCAATCTCTTGCTTAGAAGAAGACATCTTTTTAATGTTTTGCTCCGTTAATCTCGTACCAACTGGAAAAATATCTGAGCCGAGACCTTTATATGACTTGGACATTTCAAAAGGAGTTGACTCACCCATTCCAACTGGAACCAAACGTTCAGTTAAGACACCCAGAGAAATTAAATATTTCACCGATGTATCAGCTCTACGCTGGGAAAGAATAATATTCTTTTCATCAATGTCACGATAATCCGTGTGAGAACGAAGCTCAATAACAATATTAGGATTTCTTTCTAAGGTTTTAAAAACAGTATCTAATGCATTTGTAGCACTTTGATTCAAATCCCATTTCGCAAGAGCGAAATAAACATCAGGAAGAACAATAGGGATTTCAATTGGGTCCATTTTTCCATTAACTTCTGATGTATGCATGTAAACGTTATCAGCCTCAATAAAATCAAAATCTTCAAATTTTAAATTAGAGGTATTTACCCCCGCCGTGTTGAATAAGAATTTCTTTTTCTCAAAAGAAAAAGAATATTGCACATCCCGATTTAAATCTTCTGATTCGACAAAAAATGAGCCATCTTTTAGTGTTTTTATGACTTTCGAGAATCCATCATTTCCTGAGACTTTAACAGAAGCACCACCAATTGGAACATTGTCTTTACTACTGGCTAATTTTCCAGCAATACGATATTTTAGAGGCACCTCATATAAAGTCCAAATATCGTCGCCACCAACTCCACCAGAACGATTAGAGACAAAATAACCATCTTGCAAACCACCTGGGCGCAACACAATATTAAAATCATCAGCAGCACTATTAATTGGAGCCTTCAAATTTTCAGGAATTCCCACAGGTATTCCATCTTCACCAAGCTTAACGCGATAAAGATCAAACCCTCCCATTCCTGGAAGACCGTTAGATGCGAAGTATAAATAACCATCATCATGAACGAAAGGGAAAAGTTCATCACCGGGAGTGTTAACCAAAGGCCCTAAATTGATTGGCTCACCCCATCCCCGCTTTTTTTTATCAACACGAACAAGCCATAAATCTTTACTTTCTTTGGTACTTCCTTTTAAGTCACCTGCAAAAAATAAAATTTTATCATCTTTTGATAGAGATGGATGCCCCACACTCTTGGATGAATCAGATGTAACTACAACAGCCTGAGGCTCTTGCCATGACAATCCTGCCTTTCTGGTAGTAAATATTGAACATCCTAATTGCTGCCTTTTAACTTCCAAACAACGTGTGAAATACATAGTTCTACGACGGGAATCAAAAACTGGAGAACCTTCATGGTCTTCAGTATTAATTACTTCAGGTAAAAGTTGTGGACTATTGAATTTCTGGAGGCGAGCTGATGCAGAATTTGATTTTGCTGCCCTTCCTCGCCCTCTTTTAGCTCGAGACGAACCATCGGAATTCAATCTCGCTGTAATGTAAATATCTGAAAACTTTTGACCCGTCCAACCATCATCTTTACGACCTATACCACCTTCTCGCATTGAAGTAAATAGTATCTCCTCAAATGTATTTGGACGTCCGCTAAATGCTACACCAAAATCATTTGACCGAGAATTTAATGAAGTTAGGTTTCCAACTTGGTAACGAGTCTTAGCTTTTTGCCAAGCGACTGCATCTTTGCACGATTCAATGCCAATTTGGCCTCGTGAGTCGTTAGGGAAAACTTTCAGTAAATCATTGTAAGCCACTAAAGCCTCTTCATACTCTCCTTGATATTTCAGCATTTCCGCAACACCTAGATAATTATCGACTATTACCTGCTTCAATTTTATCGACCTCTTGTATTGAGCCTCAGCTGATCGATAATTAAAAGTGAACTTATAACACTCAGCCAAACGATGTGCAATTTCCGCTTTCTCTTCGCGAGTCTTAACCTTCGAATAAGCCTTCTTAAAATGCTCTATAGCTTCTGAATATTCTTTCGCTAGATAAAAATCATCTGCATGTTTAACAGACCTTGGGCGTTTCACAACCTCTTTTTTCTCTTTAACATCAGGAATAGCAATCATAGCAGCCTGCTGAGCGGCAATTTGTCCACCCAAAAGCATGCAAAAAACAAAAGACAAAATAATACGCGAAATGACCTTCTTCATGGATCCGGAAACAGTATGAATATTTAATTTTTCCTAAAAGTAGCCAAAAATAAAGTAACTGACCATCTATTAAATAACGGTCATCTATTTGACCCTTCCATTTTTCATCTCACATAGAGCATCTCACGATATTTAGGTAGAGGCCACATCTCATTATCTACCATTAATTCTAGCTTATCCACAGAATATCTTATTTCCTCAAAAAAGGGCTTTACGGTGTCGCAATATGCAAGAGATTTGTCTCGAATGGACTCTATCTTATTGGCGATTTTTCTTGCTTCAGTCATTTCTGAAACCCCTTTCAGGGCTGAACTAACTCTCTCTGATATTTCGACAATCATGTCTATCTGTTCTTTAGAAACTCTTGCATAGACATCCTCATCGAGGACTTTTTTCAAGCGATTCACATTTTCACTTAAAATAGATTGATATCTAATTGCAGTAGGTACGATGTGATTTTTTACAAGATCTCCAAGAGTTCTGGACTCTATTTGAATACTTTTAAAGTACTCTTCCTGCAAGATATCATAACGTGCCTCGACTTCTACTTTGCTTAAAACCCCGGTTTTTTCAAATAGATCTAAAGAACTCTTTGTTAGATAAAAATCCAATGCACGTGGAGCATCTGGAGTGTTTTTAAGCCCCCTCTCTGCAGCTATTTCCTCCCATTCTTTTGAATATCCATCGCCCTCGAATCTAATATCTTTTGAAGATTTAATGTACTCGCGAAGAATATTAAAAATAGCATCTTCCTTTTTTAATCCTGCTGCAATTAGACCATCAACTTCTTGTTTAAATTCAACTAATTGATCCGCTACAATCATATTCAGAATTGTCATGGGAACCGCACAGTTTGCAGTTGAACCAACAGCCCTTAATTCAAACTTATTGCCAGTAAATGCAAATGGAGAAGTTCTATTTCTATCTGTATTATCTAATAATATTTCAGGTATTTTACCGACGACATTCAATTTAAGATCAGTTTTTTTCTCCGGCGAGAGTTTGCCATTCTCTAACTTTTCAAGCTCGTCCAGAACCTCTGAAAGTTGTGAACCTATAAATACTGATATTATCGCGGGAGGGGCCTCATTTGCCCCCAATCGATGATCATTACTGGCTGAGGCTATAGCAGCTCGGATAAGATCTGCTTGATTGTTGACAGCTTTTATTACGTTAATAAAAAATGTTAGAAATAATAAATTTCGTTTTGGAGTTTTTCCTGGTGATAACAAATTAACACCAGTATTAGTACTTAAAGACCAGTTGTTGTGTTTGCCGGAACCATTTATGGAAGAGAAGGGCTTTTCATGTAATAGGACTCTAAATAAATGTCGACGAGCAACCTTTTCCAAAATATCCATAAATAATGAGTTGTGATCAACCGCTATATTCGCTTCTTCAAAAACTGGGGCGAATTCAAATTGACCTGGAGCGACTTCATTATGTCTTGTTTTGACAGGTATACCCATTCTATGGCATTCAAATTCCACCTCACGCATGTAACTCAAAACTCTTTCAGGAATACTACCAAAATAGTGATCATCTAATTGCTGGCCTTTTGCTGGAGAGTGACCTATTAAAGTTCTTCCCGTCATGACCAAATCAGGACGACTCATAAAAAGTGACTCATCAACTAAAAAATATTCTTGTTCCCAACCGAGTGTCGCATTAACCTTGATAATGTTTTTATCGAAATATTGTGCAACATCAGTTGCAGCGCGATCCATAGTTTGAAGAGCCCTTAACAACGGGACTTTATTATCTAATGCCTCACCAGTATAAGCCACAAAAATTGTTGGAATACAAAGGGTACTCCCAAAAACAAATGCCGGAGATGTTGGGTCCCAGGCAGTGTAGCCGCGAGCCTCAAAAGTATTTCGAATACCACCATTAGGAAATGAAGAGGCATCAGGCTCTGCCTGAACTAACATTTCACCATTGAATTTCTCAATGGCAAAGCCATCTGACGTGGGCTCAAAAAAGCCATCATGTTTTTCGGCAGTAGAGCCCGTTAAGGGCTGAAACCAATGGGTATAATGAGTAGCACCCATGGAAATAGACCATACCTTCATAGCAGTTGCCACCTGATCCGCAACTGCAAGACCGATTTTTTCACCCTTCTCAATTGCGCTAGCAACAGAATTAAATGCCTCTTTTGACATATATTCTCCCATCGCTTTTTTATTAAAAACATGAGAACCATAATAGTCTGATGCTTTTTGGAATGGATTTAAAAAATTTACTGGTTTGTGACTTGTAGCTTCTGTCAAAGATTGAAAACGATGTTGTGCCATTTTGTATTTTTTTCAAATATACCCCCCCAAATAAAGATAGGCAAATAAAAAAAATGAATATTTTTCAACAACACCCCCTGTAAATTTGAGCAAATTGTTAAAAAGTTATTTTAATCTCGATACCGTGTCTTCAATAGAATTCTTGATTTCCTTGACACTATCCTCTACATCTTCTAACACAGGGTTATGCATAGCTGCCTTAGAAATCTCAGATTTTAAATCATTAGACGCATTCCGCATCGATTTTATAACCTTTCCCGCCATACGGGCTAAACCTGGAAGCTTATCTGTGCCAAAAAGCATCAGCACAGCAAATAGCAAAAATATAATTTCCGCAGTACTTATAAAGAGTAACATATAATGATAAAGTTAAACTTTTTTCTTCCCTAACTTGTCAGTAGTATCATAAAGTACTGGAGAAGCAATAAAAATTGATGAATAAGTACCAACTACAACCCCTAGAAGGATAGCAAAGATAAAACCGCGAAGAACTTCACCTCCAAAAACAAAGATTATCAGTAAGACTATAACAGTAGTGACAGAAGTATTAAATGTTCTACTCAAAGTAGAGTTTAATGCATTATCAATTATTACTTGCTTAGACCCCTCTTTAGATTCCAAATTAAAAAACTCTCTGATTCTATCAAAGACAACTACTGTATCGTTTAAGGAATAACCGATCACTGTAAGTATTGCAGCAATAAATGCTTGGTCTACCTCCAATGAAAATGGTAGAATGCCATCCAAAATAGAATAAGCTCCTAAAACTATAATTGTATCGTGAATAGTTGCTGCAACTGCACCGAGAGAATACTGCCACTTATTAAACCTAAATAAGAGATAAAGAAAAATAGTAAGCAAAGAGAAAATAACAGCTACAAAAGCCGTGTTTTTAATATCATCTGCAACTGTAGGTCCCACTTGACGGGAAGCTACAAGTCCTATCGCTTGATCTGAAGCCGGATTGATAAAGTCTTCTTTAGATATATTCTCCGAATAAAAAGAACTAACCCCGTCATATAATTGCCCCTGCAAAGACTCTTCTACATCAGAGCCATTTTCAGCAATTCTAAAATTAGTCGTTATTACGACTTGCTCAGGACTACCCAGCGTCTTTACGGTTGGCGCAAACGACCTACCGTCAGCATCAACAAAAAGAAGCTCTAGAGACTTTGCAACCTGAGCAACTTCTACAGCTTTGTCAAAACGTACTTGATAGCTTCTGCCCCCTTCAAAGTCAACTCCTAAGCTGAGTCCACGAGTAAAAAGAGAAACAATACTAACTATTAGTAAAACTGAAGAAAAAACATAAGCAGGCTTCCTCAATTTTAAAAAACCGAAGTTTGTATTCGTGAACCAACTCTCAGTGATTTTAGTAGCGAATGACAGTTTGTCGGATTTTTTAACCCTCCACTCAAAATATAATCTTGTTACGAACAGCGCTGTAAAAAGAGAAGAAACAATTCCAATGATTAAAGTGGTAGCAAATCCTCTAATTGGACCTGTTCCAAAAGCAAAAAGTATGATCGCAGTCAACAGTGTTGTTACGTTAGCATCAATAATAGCTGCCCTTGACCCCTTGTATCCATCAGCTATAGCATGACGGACTGCCTTTCCTTTAGATAATTCTTCCCTGATCCGATCATTTATGAGAACATTGGCATCAACAGCCATTCCTATGGTTAGGACAATACCTGCCATTCCCGGAAGAGTCAAAACTGCATTAAAGGCATCCAAAACTCCAAATATGAAAAACATATTTACTAATAATGCTAAACTTGCTCCTACCCCTGCAGCACTATAGTAAAATATCATGTATACTAGAACCAACAATAAAGCAAAAGCAAAAGAATTCATACTTGAACTAATCGCCTCTTTACCAAGACTAGGACCAACAACATCAGATTGAATAATTCTAGCCGGAACAGGAAGTTTTCCAGCTTTTAGAACATTAGCTAAATCTGTAGCTTCTTCAAGAGAAAATCCACCTTCAATTTGAGTTCTACCACCGGAAATTTCTCCATTAACTCTAGGATAGCTATAAACGACATTATCCAAAACAACAGCAACATGTCCTTTTGGAGTTTTTGAACCTTCTTCTTTCGTTAGTCTCTGCCATACCTGAGCTCCCTGGCCATCCATCGACATCGTGACAACTGGATTATTTCCTTGATCAAATTCTTGCCTAGCATCGACAATAACCCCACCATCTAATTCTGGTTCATTGTTACGATTCCCCTGAAGAGCAATTAGTAAAGCAACCTCACTGTCATTCTCGGGACGAGTCCATGCAAAACGGGCATATCTTCTATCACCAGGGATTAAGCTTTTCACTTCAGGCCTTCTCATGTAATCATTAATCGTAGCTGTATCACGAGTCAGAGCATAACCTATAATAGGACCATCATTAGGTTGAAAATTTTGAGAATTTACATTTAATTGAAAAATACTTAATAAGGGATTAAAGCTCGTTGCTATAGAATCTGAAACCTCATCCGTATTATTTTCTTCAGAAGCTAATTCTGAATCTACTTCCCCTACGGCTGTTGGTAATTCAAATTCATCCGATTCAGCATTAATATTATTGTCCTGAGATAAATTAGGATTATCAATAATAGATCGCAGTTTCTCATTTGCGTTTACAGCAAACTGCATCCAGATAGCACCTTGATCAGCGCGCCAAAATTCAAGGCGAGCCGTTGACTGAAGTAACCGTTGAACTCGAACCGGATCTTTAACACCAGGTAATTCAACCAGTATTCTTCCCGTACCATCTAGTCTTTGAATATTAGGTTGAACAACACCAAATTGATCAATTCTAGCCTTTAGGACAGTGTAAACATTTGCAATCGCTGCCTCAACATCTTCAGACAAGGCAACTTTTATTTCATCGTCATCTGCATTAAAACCAAGGCGATCTGTCATCTCTTTTGTTCCATATAAGCCAGGATCACTCAATAATCTATCCCCTCTTTGAGCATCTAGAGCTTCAAAAAAGAGCTCTAAATAAGATGCTTGACTTTGAGTTTGATTAATATCTGCTTGCTTTAAAACAGAAAGAAATAATTCATCTTCAGCATCACCGACTAAGCCTTTCAAAACATCTCTTACGCTCACTTCAAGAATTGCATTCATCCCACCTCTTAAATCAAGACCGAGATTCATCTGCTTAGACTTTACTTCCATGTAGGTGAAAGATGTAAATCCTAAATCATAGACTGTTTGATTCGCCATGGAGTCCAAAGCATATTTAACCTTTGAAGGATTCGCGAAATAGTCTTCTTCAATTTTTGACTCTACCCTACTAGCTATATAGCTAAATGATAGTTCATATAAAGAAGCGAGAGCAAATACAATCGCAAATAGACGGATGACCCCTTTATTCTGCATGACAATTCAATTTGAAAATAGTGGGCAAATATAGTCGTTCTTTATCTTTACACTATGAATATGAAGATACTTAAGTTCTTTTTTCTACTATTTTTTATTGGCTTGTCAAGTTTAACCGCACTCGATGCTCAAGAGACATATGAATTTAAAGCATCGAATAAAGCAAAACTTTTAATGTCTATCAATGATTCTCTCATTAATGGATTCGCAGGAGGCCTAAATAATCCTCAAGTTTTTGATTTAGATATTAATGGAGATGGTCAAACGGATCTCTTAGTTTTTGACCGAGAGGGCAGTAGGTGGGTTCCTTTTCAGAGACGTCAAAATGAATGGAAATACAATCCCGAATGGATAAAACAATTTCCATCATGCAATAACTGGGTTGATTTTGCCGACTATAATTGTGATGGTGAACCAGATCTTTTTTGTTCAACTCAAGGAAACATAGGTGTTTACAAAGCTTCAAGAAATCAAGGGAAAATTGAATTTACATGGGCTTTGACTGGACCCTATTTATATTCAACATACCAAAGTGGCCAACAACCGGCAAATTTATTGGTAATATCAACTGACAGACCTGTAATAAAAGATGTAAACGGTGATGGAAACATCGATATTCTAACTTTTGGCCAACAGGCATCAGCAATTGAATTTCATGAAAACACACAAAACTGTGGATTAGAGTTTATTCGTGCTGATGCTTGCTGGGGTGACTTTTTAGAAAATAACTTATCGAATTCCCTAACTATTGATGCCTGCACTGGAAGCATACCTCCAGCACAGTCATTTACAGACAAGTTAACTCACACGGGATCTACCATGCTAGCTGCTGACCTTTCGGGAAATGGACTCCTAGATATTCTACTTGGAGATGTTAGCTTCGATAATGCAGTAGCTGGATTTAACATAGGAGATACATCAATAGCTAATATAGAATCTCAAGACACTACATGGCCAACATCCAATATTCCAGTAAATATTCCCGCATTTCCCGGTTTTTCCTTTGCCGATGGAAATAATGACGGATTGAAAGATATAATTGTAGCCCCAAATATGCCAGCTGGAAGAAGTGACACCTGCGTTTGGATTTACACTAATAATGGAACCTTATCCAATCCATCATGGGTTTTAACGGACTCAAGCTTTCTTCAAAAACAAATGCTTGATGCAGGTAGATATGCAATCCCAGAACTTGTAGATATCAATAGTGATGGACTTCTTGATTTAATTGTTGGTACATCGAAGGGCATTAAACTTTGGGAAAATATCGGATCAGCAAACCAACCTGAATGGATAAAAACTAGCTTAACTCTATCACCTTCCGCAAAATCTAGACTAACAGAAGATTGGTGTGCTCCGACGGCAGGAGACCTAAATGGAGATGGACTTATTGATCTAATAATTGGAAGAATTGATGGGAAACTTACCTACTTACAAAACACAGGCAATTTCTTTACACCATCATTTCAAGGCTTCAATTCTGCAAATTTTCAAAATATTGATGTGGGTGATGTATCTAGTCCAGAATTAGCTGACCTAGACCAAGATGGTGATTTAGATTTACTCATTGGAAATCAAAGAGGAAATGTGGCTTTTTATAAAAACAATTCCGGCAATTTCATTCTTGTAAATGATAAGTTTGGAGCTATTAATACTGACTTCAATAATACATATTCTGGAAGATCAATACCACGATATTGTAATATTGATGGAAAACCTTTTCTAGCCTTGGGTTCGGCAGACTCTGGGGTGTATCAAATGGATTCCTTAACATTCATTATGAACTCTCCATCATTTATTGATCATACAATTGGCAATGGCTCTATAAATACAAGTAGTTTACTTGAAACTCCATGGGGAGGGTCAAAAAGGACTGGACGACATCAATACCTCTTTCATGCATCAGAGATCTTAGCTTCAGGTATTTCTGAAAGCCGAATAACTCATTTAAGTCTTAAAGTCAATACTCCCAGCGCACCATACTTAAGTCAAGGTTTCAGTATTAAAATTAAACACACAAACTCTGACAGTCTAAATACATTCTTAACAGGATCACAACTTTGCTATTCATATATTCATACGCCGTCATTGGGTTGGAATACAATTACGTTACAGCAACCTTTTGATTATGATGGGACCAGTAATTTAATGGTTGAAATTTGTTTTTCGAAAAACGTTCCTAACTCTGATATTCATCTTTCCGCTCACAATACATCTTTCAAATCGCATATTTACGGAAATGTTTATACCAATAATTCTATCACCTCTAACGGCTGTATAATGCCTAATCTTGGGAATGATAACCTGAGGCCCGATATGAAATTCACTCTAATTCCAAGAATGCCAATTAGAAAAAAACTTCTACAAAATGGACGAATAAATGCACCGGTCATATCGGATATGAATGGAGATGGTAAGCCTGAATTGATTATGGGTATTTCAACTGGGGGACTTCTGTACTATACTGGAGATATATCAACAATTGGAATTGAGAATGATCATTTTGAATATTCAAACAATAAATTGAAAATATATCCAAATCCAGGGAAAGATGAACTCTGGATAGAAGGGATGGGATTTATTCAAATAGTAAATGCTCAAGGGCAAATAATATTGAACAGGAAGAAAACAAAAAACCTGGAAAAAATAGATACTCGAGAATGGCCAAGCGGGATATATTTTATTCGATTAAGAAATAATCATGAAATTTGGATTAAGACGTAACTATGCGTTAATTAGGATTAGAAAAATCCTTATTAAAGGTCCAGAAAAAAGATGATTTTGACCAAATGGGTTTAGAGCTAGAACCTTTACTTATGATTATTTATATGCGCTAGTTGAGGGGTTAAGACTGTGATCATATGATTAAAGGTCAAATCCTATAAATCAGTCAACACGGAATTCATTGCCCTTACGGCGTCAGCGCTCTTTGAAAAAGCTAGCTTTTCTAAATCATTTAAATTATAATCTATAATTTTTTCCCAACCATTTTTTCCAATAACTACAGGAACCCCCAAACAGATATCCGTTTGACCATATTCTCCATCTAGATAAACACAGCAGGGAAAAATTCTTTTTTGATCATTTAAGATACTTGCTACCAAGGCCGCTCCCGATGCTCCTGGAGCATACCAAGCAGATGTGCCTATCAAGCCCGTTAAAGTTGCCCCTCCAACCATAGTAGAAAATTTTACTTGATCTAAGAGCTCTCGAGATAAATAATCAGAAACTGGAGTCGACTGATAAGATGCCAAACGGGTTAAAGGGATCATGGTCGTATCGCCGTGTCCTCCAATTACAGAAGCTTGAAGATCACTAACTGGGCAATTTAAAGCTTCACTTAGATAGTACTTGAACCTACTAGAATCAAGAATGCCACCCATCCCGATAATTCTATTTTTTGGCAGACCACTTTCTTTTACGGCCAGATAAGTCATTGTATCCATTGGGTTTGATATTACAACAACCACTGCCTCAGGAGAAACTTCTAATGCTTGGGTAACTACACTCTTTACTATTCCCGCGTTTGTCCCAATCAATTCTTCTCTTGTCATTCCTGGCTTACGGGGCAACCCGGAGGTGATCACGATTACTTTAGAGTCCGCCGTCGCCTGATAATCACTCGTGACTCCTTTAACCTTGGTGTGAAAGCCATGTAAGGAAGCTGTTTGATTAATATCCATAGCCTTACCCTCGGCAAACCCTTTTCTAATGTCTAAAAGAACTAATTCATTTGCAAGTTCCATTCTAACTATTGATTCAGCGCATGTAGCACCAACATTACCAGCTCCAACAACTGTGATTTTCATATTCAGTATATCCTTTAAAATTTTATAAACTCTGTATCCCCCATTTAGGCATCAATTTTAGCATAACGAGCATTTTTTTCAATGAACTCTCTTCTAGGTGGAACTTCATCTCCCATGAGCATGGAAAAAACTCTATCCGCCTCTGCCGCATTGTCTATGGTTATTTGTCTGAGAGTACGACCTTCAGGGTTCATAGTTGTGGTCCAGAGCTGCGATGCATTCATCTCTCCAAGACCCTTGTAACGTTGAATCCCAACTCCCGTTTGATCCTCTCCACCATATTCGAGAGCTATAGTGTCTCGCTGTGCATCATTCCAAGCATACGTCTGCTTAGATCCTTTTTTCACAAGATAGAGAGGTGGTGCAGCGATGTAAACGTATCCATTTTCTATTAACTCTTTCATGTAACGGAAGAAAAAAGTCATAATCAAAGTAGCAATGTGCGAACCATCTACATCAGCATCACACATTATAACAATTTTGTGATAACGTAATTTTGCAGTATTCAATGCTTTGGCATCATCCTCAGTTCCCACGCTAACACCAAGTGCAGTATAAATGTTTCGAATTTCTTCATTCTCAAAAGCCTTATGATGCATAGCTTTCTCTACATTCAATATTTTTCCTCGAAGTGGCATTATTGCTTGGAATTTTCTATCACGACCCTGCTTGGCCGTGCCGCCCGCAGAATCTCCTTCGACTAAAAATATTTCGCACAGAGCTGGATCTGTCTCCGAACAATCAGCAAGTTTACCAGGAAGACCACTCCCGCTCAACACTGATTTCCTCTGAACCATTTCTCGAGCTTTTCTGGCTGCAACTCTTGCTTTTGCAGCAAGTACAACTTTTTGAACTATTATTCGGGCTTCGTTTGGGTGCTCCTCTAAATAATTGGTTAACATCTCTCCAACGATTCGATCAACTGCTCCCGAAACTTCTGAGTTCCCAAGCTTTGTTTTAGTTTGACCTTCAAATTGTGGCTCCATAACTTTTACGGAAATCACAGCTGAAAGGCCTTCACGAAAATCATCTCCGGCGACTTCTACTTTTTCTTTTACTAAAGTACCAGTTCCATCCGCGTATTTCTTTAAAGTTCTGGTTAAAGCTCTTCTAAATCCAGACAAATGGGTACCCCCTTCATGAGTGTTGATGTTGTTTACGTAAGAGTGTATATTTTCAGCATAACCTGTGTTATAAAGCATAGCTACCTCAACTGGAATTCCATCGATTTCCCCTTCCATAAACATCGGTTCTGGGATAAGTTGCTCTCGGTTTTGATCCACAAACTGAACAAATTCCCTTAAACCTCCTTCAGAAATAAATTTCTCAGTTCGCGCTTTATCATTTTCATCTAGGTCACGAAGATCTGTGAGATTTATCTCTATACCCTTATTTAAAAATGAAAGTTCCCTTAGGCGTGCTGCCAAAATATCATACTGATAAACGGTATCTGTAAATATGCTTGAATCCGGTTGAAAAGTTACAACGGTACCTCTTATGTCCGTTGCTCCCACTTTCTTAACTGGGTACTGAGGCTTACCAATAGCATATTCTTGAACATACTCACTACCGTCCCTGTGAACGTTGACTATCAGATGAGAAGATAAAGCATTTACACATGATACACCTACACCATGTAATCCACCAGAAACTTTATAGGAATCTTTATCAAATTTTCCACCCGCATGTAATACGGTCATAACAACTTCGAGAGCTGAACGATTTTCTTTAGTATGAATATCTACAGGGATACCGCGACCATTATCTACAACAGTTATTGATTCTCCGATATTAATAGTGACATCAATTTTTGAACAATGTCCAGCAAGGGCTTCATCAATAGAATTATCAACGACTTCATAAACAAGATGATGCAAGCCTTTTTGACTAACATCTCCAATATACATTGCTGGTCGTTTGCGAACTGCCTCTAGCCCTTCAAGGACTTGAATACTGTCGGCTCCGTAATTCTTTTTATCGCTCATAAATTAGGTATGAAATAGAGTGTTTTACAAAGATAACCCCAGGGCATTCCATAGAGGCAAAGCGAATAAAAAACAATGAAGCTTTATGAACATTTTTTTCAACAAAATACCTAAATATGTAAAGCTAAATTTTGCAGGCCTAAAATTTATAAACAAGACCAAGATTAGCTCTAAAGCCTTGAATCGAGTATCCACTCCACCAGTCTATTTGCGAATTAAAAATATTATCAATCTTAAGGGTTGCATTTAACTTATCATTATAGGTGTATACAACTGATAATCTACCATCCCAATAAGGTAAAAGATTAATGCCGTCAACCATTAGAGGAGCCTTACGCTCACCATGGCGAATAATTGTTGACTCAAAGCGAATTTTATCTTTTAGATTAAAATGAATCTGACCTCCGATTTGAGAAGATGGCAAGTGATAAATAGGTTTATTCGAATCGTTGATTCCCATCCTTAAGAGCGCAAAGCCTCTAAACTCCCAACCCAGACTATTCTGAAAAGTCAATTCTCCACTCGGCTCAAAATAGATAAGTTCGACATATTCAAGTAAAAGCCTTCCAGAATCTATGCCATTGTTCGAATAATTGGGATCTCTTGTTACCATTGCATAATTCTCATAACTTCTTTGGCGAGCGCCAAATCGATATCCAATAGCGCTTGATAGTCTTCCATTCACTCCGCCATAAAGTGATGAGGATCTAACTATTTCATATTGAGAATTTTCACTTAAAAAAGAGGTCTGATTAACCCTTAAACGCATACCACCATTTTGGACACTTCCCTCATATCCCCCATAAATATTTAAAACATTCTTGACCAAGGGAAATTCAACATGAATGACAGGAGGCAAATAAGGAAGCGAAAGCTTTCTACTACTATCACTTATCACACCATCAAAAATTAAATTAAGGCCTAATTTAAAACTTACATTACCAACACTATCTGCAATTGCCGGAGCGAATTGTGCCGACCAATAATTATTCGTTAGTAACCTCCCCATCGAATCCATACGAGATGTCCCAGAAAGCTTATTAAAAGATGCCTTAAGGGGTAATTCTAAAAATAAATCTTCAATAGGCAATCTCCAGTCGATAGCAGAATTAATACCCGTTTCTACTTGACGTCCACCTTGATCAATCCAATGATGGGCTCGTATATGTGCACTCTGAAAAATCTGCTTTCTTCTATATCCAGAATGATCATATTTGGCTTCAGCCTGGTAGTCCTGAATCCATCTTAGAGGAGCATTCCCTGTAGTATCAATATCATTAGTTCCTAATATATGGGGCTGCCCATAAAATGAATATCTATCAAAATTGGCGGAGGCACGAGTCAAAAGCCTTCCTCGCCTTAGAACCCTATTATAATGGCCGCTCAATCCATTTTCTAACCAACTAGAGTTTTCAAAAACAGACTTACGCAATCCAATTTCATCTGTTACCTTAAATCCACCAAATGATGAGAAATGTCTTCCCTGTATTCCCCATGTTTGAATGGGATCTCTTGAATTTCCAAATGAAAAACCCACACGTGTTGTGTAAAAATTACCTACAGATAACATTACCGTGTTACTGGGCAATCTGTAAAGTTTAGTTCGCGCAATACGAATAGGTGGTATCAATTCCATTTTAGGGGAAGGAATTAATGTTCGTGACCTTAAATTTATTTCAACTGGCAACTTTTCAATATTCGTATCTCTAACATTAGGTTGACCTGTGATTTTTATTGCCTCAGCTACTTGAGCCTGATATTTTTCTTTTACTGTTATATCTACACCGTTTAATACAGGTTGAGCAATACTAAAGATTGAAGAAGTTATTAAAAATAGAAATATTAATTGCTTCATGGCATTATCCCTATTTTAGTCACAGTAGAATCTATTTCAGAGGACTGATTTTTATTAGCCGCTTCTAGTTTCTCTTTTATTTTTTTTGCTTCCTTTATAAGTTCGACATTGTAATTCTCGGAAATGACAAAATCTAAAGTATAAATGGCTTGAAAATTATCTTCAAGACCAGCATAATTTTTTGCGAGCGTAATAAGCGCCTTATAACGCCAATCTAATTGAGACGGCAAATTATCAATCAACCAAAATATTTCTTCATTAGAAGCCAAAAATGATTGATCATAATTCAGAAAATAGGCTAAATAGTAAGAGGCTTCTGCTTGGACAGAACTAGGTCCGCTATTTTTAAGAACTTGATACGCTTTAATGGCTTTTTCTTGCATTTTTTTTATCTTCTTCAATGCTTCAGAAGTATTTTCAACTTGAGGATCTTCTATTTTAGAAATCTCAATGCTCCAAAAGCTAAATGAATTTCGAGCTATATTTAAGCGGGCTTCAACCCTAATTTCAGGAGTGTTTCTCTCATCAGATGCTACAACTTTTGAATATGCTTGCGCAACGTCTAAATCACCTTTAGACTGACGGGCCCTCATTAAAGCAACATTGGCTTCTCTCAATAGTTGAGCGTCACTTGACAAGTTCAATAAATTCTCAGCTGAAACCTGCATAAGATCTAAATCAAAGTATTTGTTTTGAGATGTTATTCTTAACACCCATGCCCATGCATTAGCACTGTACTCATTTACAGGATACTGGGTAATTTTTTTGTAGTACATAAGAGCATTTACAATATCATTCTCAAGACGAGAAGATTCTGCGGCAAAATGAACTGCATTCAATGCAAAAAACCCATCCGGGAAGCGTTTCAGATAATTTTTAAATGAAACATTTGCATCTAAATAATTACTTTGAGCATATTTATCAACTGCGGACATATAGGCTATAGAGTCCAATTCCGAAGCCCTGATTGTGGCAAAATCTATTCCATTAACCCATTCCAAATAATCTTCAAGTTGGTTCGCATCATCAAAAACAGATCTTGAAGTCCCAATTGCTTCTCTTGACTCAAGAGTTCCAGGATAGAATTGAACAACACTTTTAAAGGTTGCCATTGATGCATCAAGCCGACCATCATTTCTTTGAGCTATGGCTTGATTCAATAATGCGCGGCGCGCTTTCTCTAAATTTGGATTTTTTCTTACATATTCAACGAATGAAGCTTCTGCATTTTCGTTATCGCCATTCTGTAAATGTGTCTTACCCATTTCATACAATGCCTCGATTGAGTACTTTCCTCCAAAGGCATCATTGCGAGTTTCCTTTACTGAAAGAGATTTCAATAAACTTATTTTCTCATTATCTCTTCCCAAAAGACCTAGGCAAAGAGCTTGCTGAAATTGAGCATATGCTGAATATGAATTACTGAAAGAATGTAGGTTATTTATAAATTTCTTATAATAATCTTGCGCAAGGGAATGTTTACCTGATAAAAAATACAAGTCAGCCAACCGCAAAGTCGCATCAGCATTTTTTTTATCATCGCCTTTAGAATCTTGAAGATAAACTCTGAATGCTGCGGCAGCATCATCTAACTTATCTAGTTTGTAAAGACAGTATGCTTTGTTATATAGACTAATAGGGCGTTCCGTCAGCGCATAAGAGCCCGGTGTATTCAAAAAGAATTCGAATTGAGCAAGAGCCTCTTGCGAGTCCCCTTTTTTATATGCAAGCTCTCCCATCCAAAAGTGGGCTAATGCGACAAATGTCAAATTTTGCTGATACGTAAGTGACTTATTAAAAAACTCCTTTGCCTTGAGCCAATTGCTAGAATGATACAATTCCACAGCGCGGTAATAAGCTACTCTTTGATAAGCCTCTCGCATAGCCATTGAAGACATACCTGTCTGAAGAATAGCATCCATAGCTCTCGAATAATCTTTTGAAGTAATGTATAGATTGGCCAAATACTCATTTACTTCTTTTCTATATTCAGTCTCAGGAAAATTCAATAAAAAAGATTTAAAAGCAGTAATAGCATCTCCAAAAGGGCTAGAACCCTGGTATGTTAATTTAGCTGTCTGAAATGCTGACTCTTCTCTGATTACTTCATCGGTGGCAATTTCGCTTACCGCGTGAAAAGCAGATAGAGCATTTTCACTTTGACCCTCTTTAACGTAACAATCCGCGAGGAGATATAATGCAAACTCAGAAACATCGCTTCTAGTTGTCGTGATTTTATTCAGACTCTGAATTGCCTCTTTAAACCGATTTGATTTTTCAAGAAGAACTCCTAACTCATAATAATCAGCTGGAGTCATATTACCCCCTCGATCTCGATGCATTACTAAGTATGGAAGCGCCTCATCAAATCTCTTTTTACGCAAAAGGCTCTGACCTATGAGCTTTGCAATTTCCGGAGAACGTTTAACCGTAGCCTCTTTTAATAGAGACTCACCAAGACTTAATAACTCGTCATCCATTTGCCTTCTGGCATAAATCTGAGCCAGATAGTAAGGAACCACAAAACCAAAGTCTGGATGATCTTTAAGAGGTTCCAAATTTTCCAAGGCTGTTATGTCATTAGTATCTAGGTAGGCAATATGACCATAATAATATTGTGCAGATGATGCTATTTTAAATTTCGATGATTTTGCAGCCGAAAATTGAGCTCTGGACATTTCATAATCTTTCAGCATGAAAAGAGAATATCCAAGCTTAAATTCCAATTCTGCTCTTTCTCTCTTTGGCAAATACATACCATTCAGTCGCAACAACCAGTTTTTAGCTTCACGATATCTGCGACGATTAAACGAATAATCTGCCATTTCTAAAATCAACTCCTTCCGTCGTGCAGAGGTTGGATATTCTTCAAGAAATTTTAATACTTGATCTCCAGCATCTCGGTTCATTAATTTAATCGAACACAAAACCTTGAAGAAATTACTCTGTTCAGATAAATCCGTTTCTGAATCGACCAAACTGATTACTTTCCTAAACCCCTCTGCAGCTGAAGAATAGAGGGATATATCAAATAAAGCACGACTTTCAGAATAGGTATATTGAGGAGTATGATGAGAGAATGGAGCCTGTCCGCTCGCGGTGAAAGCGAGCAAAAAGAAGTTTAGAATGAGAAATCTACGCATCATTATTAGAGCATAAAGGTAGTCCGTACCAACAAAATCCACTTAATTTGTATCAGAAATCATACCCTCATCGATGAAACAAACAATTTTAAGTCTAAAAAACGCTGATATATATCAAGGTAATCATTTGATATTAAAAGACATAAGCATTCAATTAGATCGTGGAGATTTTGTCTATTTAATTGGATCCACGGGTTCTGGGAAATCTAGTTTGCTAAAAACTTTATATGCAGACATACCCTTAAATAATGGTGATGGACAAATTGTCGACTTTAATTTGCGCAAATTGCGTGATAATGAAATTCCATTTCTAAGACGAAAGCTAGGAGTTGTTTTTCAGGATTTTCAGTTATTGATGGACCGAAGTGTCTATGATAATTTGAATTTCGTTTTAGAGGCCACTGGTCAATTAAAGTCTAATGAAAATAAAGAACGAATTCAGCATGTTTTAACTCGTGTTGGCATGGCTACCAAAGAGCATAAAATGCCATTTCAGCTCTCTGGGGGAGAGCAGCAAAGAATAGCAATTGCGAGGTCACTTTTAAATGATCCACCATTAATTTTAGCAGATGAACCAACGGGGAATCTAGACCCTCATACGTCGGAAGAAATCATGCATCTTTTGGAGGAAATTTCAACTACTGGACAAACTATTCTTATGGCTACCCATGACTATGCGCTTTTATTGAAATTTCCACATGCGACATGGAAATGTTCAAATGGAAGTATCTCAACAACAGTTCAAAAAACCTTGTGAACTGATTTCCGACTAAACTCAAATAAATTGTATTGACCCCTGAATTTTCGACAATAATTTTTTTCTAGATTCTAAAATTTCTAATGCCTTCAAAGAATTCCATTTTGCTTTTCCTGCAAGGTTTAATGCATCGATAAATGTATCAACATCTTGGTAAGAAAATATTCCATCGCTCGAACAAAATGGTATTTCACTCAATGAATTTTCATGAGCAATAATAAACCGAGCCTGGTAAAGGGCTTGAATTAATTTTAATTTAATACCCAGTTTATGATCAGCATGGACAAGGACAGCATGCGCATTACTAAATAATCTTGAAATATATTTATCATTTGGGTTATCTATATAAGTAACCCTTGACTCCCCTTCTGTCTTTAGGCTAGATGAAGCGCCGTGTCCCGCCCATATTAATTCCCAACCTTGAGACTTTAAACTAATGCGAGCAGCATTCTCATTTTCAATCACTGAAAACTTACCAGGAACAAGAAGGGTTTTTTTATCAGCTTCAAATTCCGAAATATTAAACTCAAAGGTCTTCATGGGCCCAACAACCTTTGACTTAGACATTGGTGCCATTCGATTCCAGTAATCCGAATCACTATTAGTCAAAGCCCAGACTTCCCCTTTCCATTCTTTGGCTAATTTCTTTTCCCATTTTCTTAGCCTAAAAGATTCCCACATAAAATAAAGTGATCTGAAACCCTTTGATTGAATCGCAAGACTTTTGTAGTATGATGCTTCCGGATTATGCAATCGAAGTATAGCATTAATTGGTTGGAAAACACCTGAGCAATGAGGCCCATTGATCAAAACCATACCTCGTTGAATTATTGACTTGTGACTTGCAGCTTTAGATGCTCGACTAGAGACAATGTATGGAATTCGTTTCGTTAAATTTATTTTAAAAATTTTCCTCGGCAGAGTGTGAAATTGAACACCTTTTATTTGCATTGGATTATCATTCCAAATTTCTTTTTTTGACCAAGCATACAAGATAATCTGCAAATTATGTTTTAGAGCATTTTCGATTTGTCCCCGAACTTCCAAAATACCTCCATATGAGGTAGTCTCTAGGCGGTCCATAGACCAAATATGAATAGTTTTTATCCCTTCTAATCTCGAAATTAGGTTATTCCAAACTTTTTTTTCGTTTTCCCAATTATATATTTTAGCAGCTTCTTGAGCTGCTAATTTTGCTTTTTGATAATTCTTAGGTTTTGATATATTATTTGCGGCCTCGATAATACTTTTTATTGAGTTATTCTCAATTATTATCCCTGCCCGGGTTGATTTTATAAGTTTTGAAACTTCTACAAGATCAGTTGAGACAACTGGAATTCCTGCCTGCCAATAATCAAAAAGTTTGTTTGGCAAACTCCATCTATAATTCTGACTTTTTGGTTTATCTAAAGAAAATCCAATATCAGCTGCAAAAGTATACTCGCGAAGACTTTCTAAACTCTGTCTTGGTACAAATCTAACTATCTCATTATTCATGCTATTTGATATAGCCGTGACCTTAAGTTTTGGAATCACATCTCCATTTCCAACAATTAGAAGAAAAACTTTTCCCTTTAAAGCAATCGCAGCACCTAACAATTCTTCGGCTCCCCGGTTAATATTAATCCCGGCACCTTGGATTATCCAAATAGTTTTTTGCAAAGGCAATGATAATTTTACACGTATACGCTCTTTCTCTTGCTCAGAGTCATTTCTAAATAAAAATCCAGATGATGGTGACAGCGGAATATTTCGTACCACATCAAAACTTTTACCGTATTCCCGATGATATTGCATTGATATTGAGCTGTTAACAGTAACAGGGAAGTCAACTTTTGGAACTGCATATTTTTCAGCGATAGACCAAATAAATTTAATAACAGGTCGAGACTCAATTTCCGGAGAACCAAGAAAATATTCGTGAGAGTCATATACGAGAGGAAGCTTATTTCTTAATGACCAAAATACATTTGGTAATAATGTATCCAAATCATTAGAGAAATAGACATCCACTTTTAAGTTTTTTAAAAAAGCCCAAAGTCTAATCTGATATTCAAGATAAAAAAGTGGACCCTTATTCCAAAAACAATTAAATCTGTGAATTTTATAGTTTCGATTTAATTCTTTCGAGTTGGGGTAATTTCGTCCAATCAAAATCACCTCATACCCGCGCTCCTCCCATACCGTACAAGTTCTATGTACCCTTTGGTCCGAATGAAGATCATTAATCACTGAAATCGCAATTGAAGACGGCATATTTACGAAGGTAGGGACAAGCTCTGGCTATATTTGAACTATGAATCCACATGACATAAATATCGAAGACTTCAATTATACTCTAGCAGAAGAAAAAATTGCCCAATTCCCTTTGAAATCAAGAGATAAATCAAAGATGCTGATATCATGGGAAAATGAAATAGAAGAGGGAACAATTAAAGACTTTCCTGATTGGATATCAAAGTTAAAAAAACCCAATGTTATTTTAAATGATACAAGAGTTGTTCGTGCTAGATTATTTTTTTCGCGTGGTGATGGACTTCAACCATTTGAGATCTTTTACTTAGATCCTGTTAATGGTTCTATCGAAGAAACTATGTCATCTAAATATTCTATTGTAGCATGGTGCAAGGTTCGACACTCAAAAAAATGGAAAAATCATACGACTTTAAAGAATAATTATTTATCAGCAAAAAAAATAGAACAAATTGACGATAAATTCAAAATTCAATTTTTTTGGAGTAAAAATGTTACATGGTCAGAAATTTTAGAAGAGTACGGAAAGACACCATTACCACCTTATATGAAGAGAGAGGTTAATGAAGTTGATTCCGAAAGGTATCAAACGGTATTTTCAAAAAAAGAAGGGTCTGTAGCAGCTCCAACTGCAGGATTACATTTTACTCCAGAAATTTTGTCTAAAATTTCTGGAGAAGGAGGAATAATTAGTTTTTTACAATTGCACATTGGTGCAGGTACATTTCAACCCGTTTCAGATAACCTTTTAGGTAATCATAAAATGCACTCCGAAGAAGTTTCTATCTCTATTGAAACAATTAAAAGCTTGATGAACAAATTTGATACAATCGCTATTGGTACTACAGCGACGAGGGCATTAGAAAGCCTATACTGGATAACATTAGAATTATTCAATAATGATATTGAATTAAATCACGTAGATCAATGGTTACCGTACAAAAAACATAAAAATTATTTGAATAGAATGGATTCACTAGAATACATTCATAATTATCTTATCTCGAAACAAAAAAAATCAATTCAATTCAGTACATCCTTGTTAATAGTTCCAGGTTATGAATTTCGCTTTGTCGACTTACTATTAACAAATTTCCATCAACCTAAAAGCACACTTTTACTTCTCATTGCTGCCGCAGTTGGGGATAAATGGAAAGCCATATACGATTATGCACTTCAAATGAATTTTAGGTTCTTAAGTTATGGAGATGCCTGCTTATTAAAAGTAAAATAATTAGGAATTTTACTTTTTAAAAATAAAATGATCGATGTCACTTACTACTTATTCGTTAAAACATCTGAATTCACCGATAACACATTCAAATTTATTTTAGAATCTAAAAAAAAGAGTTTAGACATTTTGAATCCCTATATTTACAATTATTCAATTTCAATATTCAAAAACAGATGAAAAAATTATTTAATTTAATGCTAGTCTCTGTGGCATTTATAGCCTGTGATACAGACCCTACCGAAGTTACTCCAGCCAATTATGTAACAGACAACTTAACCGTCTTAGAGGACCAAAAAGCTTTTCTTTTGGAAACCACTGGGACTTGGTGTCAATATTGCCCGAACGGCGCTGCTTCTATGCTTGAAATGCAAAGCACATACAATGCAAATGGAGATAGTAACATCCGAGTTATTGGATTCGCTTCTCATACAGGAGATCCTCTAGTAACTCCTGTTCAAACACTGTTAAATAATACTTTCACTACAACAGGGGTCCCTAATTTTTATGTCAATAATGAAGATGTGGGCCAAAGTATTTCTGGACCTACGGGGGCCGCACTAGCAGGAAGTGCATCAGTTGGAGTCTCACATGTATCAAGCTTAAATGAAACTGGAGATAGCACAAAAGTGGATATTAAGGTCCAATTTTTTGAGGATAAAAAGAATATAGCATACTATGTTCAAAGCTATTTACTGGCTACTGGAATTGAAGCCAAAACATATGATTTTGGGGGGTTACCAGTAGACTTGAACCAAATATCTAGCGTGGCAATAGTAACCACAGGTTCTGGAAACACTCCAACTAAATGGGCTATTGACACTTGGGGGAAAAAAGCTGGTGATATATATACTCATGACCATATTCCAATTGCTTCTGGCATCACCTCTTTTGAGTGGGGAGTTAAACTTGATACAATTAACCCTCTGGGTCAATCATACTTTGAAGGTGACATTTTTGGATCA
The DNA here is from genome assembly GCA_913009655.1 of uncultured Cryomorphaceae bacterium. Lineage (GTDB taxonomy): Bacteria > Bacteroidota > Bacteroidia > Flavobacteriales > Schleiferiaceae > TMED14. Next base: position 49,929 of record CAJVWI010000009.1, on the reverse strand, counting down.
AAATACACTCCTATTCAACTTGTAATTCCTCATGAGGTTCAGGGTGTTCCTATCCCTCCAGGAGTGAAGTATGAAGTTGTAACTATTGTATGGTCAGAAAGATTTGATGGCACTCCAGGAGTCTTATTCGTGAATGGCTTCCAGGGATAAAAAAATTATATTGAAATAAATAGGCGTTCATATTCAGGATAGATGGTCTCCAACCATCTATCCTGAATATGTATGTAGAGCATAATACCTCAGCTTGTCTTAGTCTATTCTTTGATGCATTTTTGTTAGTATACCGTTTCAAAAACTACCTGTAGCGATATGCATCATAACTAACTCTCATTGGATCATGCTATGATTACAGGTTTCAGATCAGTTGAGCCAGTAGAAGAGTATGCTGTTCCTGAAGTAGGGATTGTTCCTGGTCCCCAAGGATTATAAAAGACACTATATACTCCTGCTAAACTCGGAATTTAAATAAAGGTAATATTTCTGGCAGCTAATTCATCTCCTACCAAATAATGTCGATATAATTATCCTTGTCTTCCGCGTAATACATAACATAAGAGCCTTTAGCCAGTCCCAAATCTAATAAGCGGATTACTCTTAATTAATGCCTAAAAAACTTTTTATCAGCATAAAATGTCCCGAAAGGCACAAATGAAGCCCCAAACGCAGTTAAAGTGACTCTTAGCTTCCAATTCAACTGAAGATGGACCAACAACAATGTCAAAGAGTATAGAAGAAATAATAATCCATGAGCCATTCCAACAGTTTTAACCATCCATGGATTATTGAAATAATATTTTAATGGCATTGCAACAAAAAGTAAAATCAAAAGCGAAATACCCTCCAAGAATCCGAAGCATCTGAGAAAAAAAAGAGATTTATTCAATTACCTACAATTAACTCGGCTATTTATCCATTCGCCTAGTCCGGCGATTTCCTGATTCTTTTTGAGCTTCCATCATGTCATTCATTTTCTTTGAAAATCTCGACTGCTTGCCTCCTTTAGCCTTGGTTGCATCAATTTTTGCTCTTAATTTTCCCTCATTTATAAAGAACTTCTTAATAGACCACTGTTGACCGAAAATCAATAAGTTAGAAACAAAATAGTAATAGGATAATCCCGAAGCATAATTATTAAACCAAACCAATAACATAATTGGCATTAAATATTGAATAATCTGCATTTGCTGTTGCATCATGTTATTCGAAGATGGTGTCATCGAATTATTAAATCTCGTATAAAGAAATGTTGATATTGCCATTAAGATTGTAAAGAGACTAATATGATCGCCATAAAAAGGAAGACTAAACCATTGTCCAAAATTAAAAATACTGTCATAACTACTTAGATCATCAGCCCACAAAAAAGACTCTTGTCTTAACTCAATACTAGCTGGAAAAAAACGAAACATAGCAATTAGAATTGGAAACTGAAGTAATTGTGGAATACATCCTCCCAAGGGATTCACCCCAGCTTTTTGGTACAATAGCATCGTTTCTTGTTGTTTTTTCTGAGCATCATCCCCATACCTCTCAGCAAGCTCATCCATTTCAGGTTTTAAAAGTCGCATCTTGGCCATGGACTTATAAGACGCAAATGTCAGAGGTGACAGGGCTAGTTTAATGATTAATGCCATCAAAAAGATTATCAATCCATAATTCCAGCCAAATCCCTCCATCAAGTTGAACATCGGAACGACTATGCCTTTTGAAATCCAACCAAAAATTCCCCACCCAAAAGGGATTATTTCATCAAAGTTTTTATCAAAGCTTTTCAACTCTAAATAATCATTTGGGCCATGATATATAAGTCCCTGAGCGTTGACACCATTATTATTACCCGCTATTTGCAAGACCGATCGAAACTGTCTGGTATGGCCAGAGTCATTCACTGCTGGAGTTGTTGTAGCCAATTGTACAGAAGAAAAAGGTTTATCAGTTGACCAAATACTCGAGAAAAATTGCTGTTTATGGGCAATCCAGGAAATATTACTCGCTATATCCTCATCATCTTTCCCATTACTTAAATAATCTTTCTTTTCGTCTTCTGCATCGAAAAAATAGGTAGTTGTGTATTGATTTTCATTTGTTAAACTTTTTTCATGACGAATACCGTCTTGACTCCATTTGAGTGTAATATTCTCCTCATCTGGGACCGATAAAGACCAATTCAAACCATAGCCATCGCCGAGAGAAAAAACCCACTCAGCGCCATCATTATTTTTCATTGAAAGACTTTCTCTCCCCTCAGTTTTTCTATCAACAACACCCTTAAAAACCCCCTTATTTGCGCCCGATATTTTTTGCCCACCATTGACTAAATACAACGGATTTCCAAGGTAATCTTTGTAATTTTTTAATTCTACCTGAGCAAGCTGTGCGCCAATTGAATTAAATGTATATCTAACTTTATCGTTTTCCAGGGTATAAATTTCTTCAACCCCATTATAATTTTCTGCAGAAGATGTTGTGTCATCTAACATGATACTCCCATCAACAGTAATTTCAGAACTATTGAAAGAACCACCCGAAGAACCTTCTTCGATATTTTCAACAATATTATTTTGTTGAATCTGACTATCAACTACCTCTTGATTGCCAGCCCACCAAGTATACCCCAAGAGGATAGCCGCCAATAATGAAAATCCGATAACTTGGTTACGATCTATTGTTTTTTCTTCTAACATTTCTAAGAATTCTTATGAATCAGTGATGCCTTTATGAAAGAGACAAAAAGTGGGTGGGGATTAACAACTGTAGATTTATATTCTGGATGAAACTGAACACCGATAAACCAGGGGTGAGAAGGGATTTCTACAATCTCAACAAGGCCTGTTTCAGGATTTACACCCGTAGCTTTCATTCCTGACTTTTCTAGCCTTTCTAAGTAAGAGTTGTTAAACTCAAATCTGTGTCTATGACGTTCTGAAATAATTTTTTTTCCATACAATTCGTATGATTTTGAGCCGTTCTTTAGTTCGCAATTACAGGCTCCTAATCTCATGGTTCCACCTTTTTTAATTACTTTTTTTTGGTCTTCCATCAGGTCGATAACTGCATTTTTAGTATTGGGATCAACTTCTCTAGAATTTGCATCAGAAACATTTAAAACATTTCTTGAATATTCAATTACACTTGCTTGCATACCAAAGCAAATGCCTAAAAATGGCACACCCTGTTCTCGAGCAATTTTAACAGCCTCAATTTTTCCTTCTAATCCTCTGGATCCGAAACCTGGCGCAACAATTACTCCATGTAGATTCTTCAGGGCCTCAAATGCATTTTCTCGAGTTAAATTTTCTGAATGAATCCATCTAATATCTACCCCGGTTCGACAGTTAGCACCTGCATGAATTAATGCTTCTGTGATCGACTTGTATGAATCCTTTAATTCAACATATTTCCCTATGAGTCCAATCTCTACTTTGGTTTTTGGATTTTTATGTCGATCGAGAAAATCATTCCAGCGATTCATATCTGGCTCTCCAATAATCGGCAGGCCTATCTTTTTCAAAACAACTTCATCTAACTTCTGAAGTCTCAATAAAACTGGAACATCATAAATAGTCGTTGCATCCAATGATTCAATAACAGAATCCGGCTGAACGTTGCAAAAATTCGCTAATTTTCTTTTTATTTCTGAACCAAGTGATTGCTCCGCTCGACAAACAAGAATATCCGGTTGAACTCCGCTCTCCTGCAATGTTTTTACTGAATGTTGAGTTGGTTTTGTTTTCAGCTCACCCGTTGCTTTCAAATATGGAACTAATGTCAAATGAATACTAAGGCATCCCTCTCCTAGTTCCCATTTAAGTTGCCTTACCGCTTCAATGTATGGTAAAGCCTCAATATCACCTACAGTTCCTCCTATCTCAGTAATTACTATATCATATCTACCAGATTCCGCAAGAAGTTTCATCCGGTATTTGATTTCATCTGTAATATGAGGGATAACTTGAACTGTTTTACCTAGATAATCTCCGCGACGTTCCTTATTAATAACACTTTGATAAATACGACCTGTCGTTATATTATTTGCTTGAGATGTTGAACAATCTAAGAAACGCTCGTAATGACCGAGGTCTAAATCAGTTTCCGCTCCATCATCCGTAACATAACATTCTCCATGCTCATATGGATTTAATGTTCCGGGATCAATATTTATGTATGGATCAAACTTTTGAATTGTGACTGAGAAACCTCTTGCTTGTAACAGATTGGCAAGAGAAGAGGCAACAATCCCTTTACCTAAAGAGGATGTAACTCCGCCTGTTACGAAAATAAATTTTGTTTTAGAGTTCATATGCGATTAGATTCCGGCAAAGTTAGGATTTTAAAACGCGTAGCTCAACATTAGAGTCGGCATAATTGGTAATTGATTTACACGCTTTGCACTTGGCGTGTCATAGTAAAAAATATTCCTCCGATTATATGCGTTTGTGGCAGCAAAAGCGACCTCTATTCGTTGATTAGTTTTTATATTCCATCCCTTTTTAGCTGTAAAGTCCAGTCTATGATATGATGGAAGTCTTTGGCTATTAATGTCACCATAAAGCACAGCAACCGAACCATTAGCATTCTCATAAGGATAATCGATAAGCGGTTGCCCTCCTGGATCTGTAAATGTTTGATTTTCGAAGTAACCTCGTATGGGTGTAAATGGGAATCCTGATCCATAATTCCATCTGAAATTTATTTCCCAATCTTTATCACCTTTATAAGCGACCAAAAGATTCAAGTTATGTCGGCGGTCAAATTGCGGAGAATAGTTTTGAACTCCATCAAAACGAGATACTTTACCCAAAGAATAAACACCCCAAAAATACCAATGCTTATCCTGGTAGGTCAATAGTGCGTCTATTCCACGTGCATATCCCCTTTCAATCATGAAATCCTTTCTTAACAATTCATCTTGGTCCTGGTAAACAGGAATATCATCATAGATTTTATACCGATTGATATTTGTTATTTGATCAAAGAGTTTGACATAACCTTCTAATTCTATTTTCAAACCTTTTGATAAATTTAATTCTGTACCGAAAACATAATGATTGGCCGTTTGAAGACTATTTAAAACTGGACTTCCATCAAATTGAGTCGGTAAGTCTCCAGCTCCACTTAAAAATCCATAAAATAAATTAACAACATCGCGATCACTATTTGCAGCAACTAAATTCTGTGAATACCTACCCGCTGAACCCTTAAATCTCAAATACTCAGTTGCATTAAATTTCAATCCAATTCTAGGTTCAGCTCTAACTATAGCTAAAGATCCATAATTGTGAAGACGTAATCCAGGTTGAACAAGCCAACGCCCCTGTTGCCTTTTGTATTCCATGTAACCACCAATTTCAGTAGTGTTTTGAACTTGATCTAAAGTCCTGCCTACACTATTGGTATATGCATAATCTGTGCGGTAGCCAACAAATTCCAGCCCATACTTGAATTCATCATACTTACGCAATAAATATGTGAAATCTAGACCTCCATTAAAACCATCTATGGCACTTTCTCTGGGTCGATTTAATAATTCTGTTGATTGAATTTTATAATTACTTTGAGCCAAATGTGCTTCAATTATAGTTCCAGAAGATGCAGGGATTACCAAAAAGTCGGCACCATAGCCGTTTGATTGCCACGAGATAGTTTTATCACCAGCAAAACGGACTGCATCATTGAAATTAAAACCAAATAAATTGACTCTGTTTCCTCCTTTTGATTCAATTGTATATTTTCCAAAAATATCCTGAAAAGAAAAGGGTAGTCCACCATATTCAGTTGCAACATATGGATACACTATTGGAGCGATGGCATCCAAATAAGATGCTTTTACAGATATCAATAGAGAGCTTGGAGCTAATCCATCAACTCCACGCTTTCCGATAGGAGCCTCAAATAAAACTTTACTCATGTATGTTGAAGAAGAAACCTTTCCCGAATATTTTTTTCTATTCCCTGATCTTGTTCTGATATCCATTACGGAAGAATTTCTACCACCATACTTTGCACCAAAGCCTGCCGTGTAAACATCTGCACGCTGAAGTATATCGGTATCAAATACGGAGAAAAAACCAATACTATGAAAGGGGTTGTACAAAATCATACCATCTAACTTTACAAGGTTTTGAATTGGAGCTCCACCTCGTATATAAAGCTGACCTCCTTGATCTCCGGTAGTTATTACACCAGGAAGAACTTGAAGTGCACGCATTAAATCAGGTTCACCACCAATAGAAAATGTTGTTATTGATTTTGCGCTCAATTGAACTACTCCAGTTGCCACTTTTGTTTGCTGCTCTTGTCTTTTCACGTCAATCACAACGTCATCCAGGGTAACAACAGATTCATCTAATAAAAACCTTTCAAATGCAATACGAGAAGATTTAATTGATACTTTTCGAGACCGAGTTTCATAACCAGGCATTATGACGGTAATAATTGCATCTCCAAAAGGCAAACCTGTTATTTGAAAATATCCATCACTGTTCGCAAAAACACTAATATCCAAATCTTTGACAAGATCCTTGATTTCAGAACCTTCAACAGAAATTTGTGCATATTCCAAAGGACGTTGGCTTTGTCTATCCAAAACGTAACCTCGCACACCCCCTACATCCTGAGCAAAAGAAGAAATACAAAGTAGAAATATTGAAAAACTAGTAAAGTATTTTAAAAAGTAATTCATTGAGAATAGTTCCATCTTTTAAATTAGGGCCGCTCATTCCTTTTGCTTGACCATCGGCGTCGCGAAGATACCCAATGATTCTTATCAACTTATGACGGGAATAATTTTGATTAATCAAGGCAATATCTCGAAGAGCATACTCAGAAATTTTGAGTTTTGCTGATATATTTTTTGGATTTTTATCTTCTATATCACTGTAAACAAGTGATTTAGAAAAATTCGAAAAGAGGATAGAAATTGTGACAATTATCGGGTTACGTTTTGGATTGTCTCCCATACTTTTTGCAATCCGATATGATTTAGTCAAGTTTTTTGAAGCTAAGGCTTTAATTAATTCAAAATTATTGAATTCTCTACTAAAACCTGTTACTTTCTCTATAACCTCAGCCGTAACATTATTATTATTGCCCAAGTATGAGGATAATTTCTTCAGTTCGTGGATAATGCGAGATAAATCTGATCCCATACTTTCGAATAGTAGAATACATGCTTTGCTACTCATATTTAAACCCAAAGCAGTCGCCTCCGAATTTATCCAACTAGAAATTTGATTTTCATATATTTTTTTAAATTCTATGTGAATAGCGGTAGAGTTATTCTTTAAGGACTTAAATAATGCTTTTCGTTTATCGATTTTTTTTCCCTTTAACCCAAGTGCTAAAACAGTACTGGTTTGAGGAGATTCAACATAAGATGAAAGAAGTTCTATGTCTTTTAAATCCTGAGCCTCTCTAACAATAACAACATTTCTTTCGGACATCATTGGATAGCGCTTGGCATGGCTAATTATAGTAAGTGCATCCGTATCTCTTCCATATAAAACATTTAGATTAAAATCTCTTTCATTTTCTTGTAATGATTCTTCGAGAATCATTTCCAATGCACGATCGATAAAAAAAGGTTCATCTCCATCAAAAATATATACAGGCATAAATTTACCTGCTTTTAGTTCGAATGATAGCGATTCAATTGTCATATGATCGATAAAAGTAATATATTATTTAGTCGTGATGATAGGGTTCCCCCCCTAAAATAGTCCATGATCTATATAGCTGTTCAAGAAATATCAGTCTTGCCATATCATGAGTAAATGTCATTGGACCTAATGACATGATTGCATCAGATTTTTCATAAGACAACTTATTAAATCCATAAGAGTCGCCGATGGCAAATATTAATCTTTTAGGCCCCGAATTCATCCATTTTTGAAATTGATTGGCAAATCCTACACTGGAAAGGGTTATTCCCCTTTCATCTAGTAATATGAATCGATCACCTTTCTTGACATAATCGTTTAATTTATCTGAATTTAAAACACTAACTATTTTAAATTTTGAATATTTCAAAAGACGATTGCTGTAGAGTTGTAATCCATCCTTTATATATTTTTCTTGAGTTCGTCCAACGACGAGTAAAATGATTTCCATAGTTCTTACGTTCTTTGCAAAGGTGAAACAGATAATAGAATATTTACAAGGAGAAGAATGGAATAATCATTTAACTTCTGCAATTCAAGAGGATTTTGGCTCTGGCATTGGGTCAGGAGATCATTCTAGCTTGGCTTGCTTTGATAAGAATGAATTTGGAACAGCTAAGTTAAAAGCAAAAGAAAACGGTATAATCGCCGGTTTATCGTTAGTTCCATATATATTCAAGGCAATTGACCCGACTATTTCTTGGAAACAATTCGTAGTTGATGGAGATGAAATATCAAATGGTCAGATTCTGCTAACTGCGACTGGTCCAGTTTTGTCATTATTAGGTGCTGAAAGGATTATGCTGAACTACACACAAAGATTAAGTGGAGTGGCAACACTAACTAAAAAAATGACCAAACAAATTGAAGGCACTCATTGTAAACTTCTTGACACAAGAAAGACGACTCCAGGATGGAGACATCTAGAGAAATACGCAGTTCGTTTAGGCGGTGGACTTAATCATAGGATGGGATTACATGATTATATTATGTTAAAAGATAACCATATTGACTATTGTGGTGGAATAAAGGAAGCACTAGTAAAGACCTCAAAGTATTTGCAAAATAAAAACTTTTTAAGAGAAATAGAAGTAGAGGTTCGAACCATTGATGAAGTCAAGGAAGCCATGAATGAAAAAAACATAAATCGCATTATGTTAGATAATTTCTCAACAAAAATGTGTTTTGAAGCTGTGAAAATAATCAATGGGATCAAAGAAACAGAGGCTAGCGGTGGCATTACTGAAGATAACATAAAAGAATATGCTCTAACTGGAGTAGATTTTATTTCCGTCGGTGCCCTTACGCATTCATCTAAAAACTTAGATTTAAATTTTAAAGCCGACTTTTGAGATGATGTTTCAAAGAATAAAAAACTCATTGAGGAAAAACTCAAAAAAAATTAAAATACCATACTTTGATGGCTTGAGTTTATCTGATGTTGCGGTTTTCTTTGGAAAAGGAATTTGGGAAGGTGCCGTAACAAGCCGAGCTGCAAGCATAAGTTTTTCTTTTTTTCTAGCTCTCTTTCCCGGGATTATTTTCTTGTTTACATTGATCCCCTTTATACCTATTGATGGTTTTCAAGAACAAGTTTTTTTTCTTTTAAAGGAGGTTCTGCCTCCGAATAGTTTTGAAGCTGTAAAAACAACTATTAATGATATTTTAACCACTCGCCGAGGCGATCTTTTAAGCGTCACTATACTTGCAACTTTAGTCTTTGCAACAAATGGAACACTTTCCCTAATTGGGAATTTTGGGCTTACAATTCACAAGCTTAATGTAAGAGGCTTCTGGTCTCAGTATTTAGCTGCTTTAACTCTAACATTAACACTCGCCATTCTTATTATTATTGGCATTTCGTTAATTACAATTTCTAAGTCATTTCTTGATCAATACATTCAAGATATTTGGTTAGGCATTTCGGTCTCAGCTGTTCTAATTGGACTAAGGAATGTGATTCTCCTTATTATAATTCTATTAGCAATCTCAATGTTATTTTATTTTGGCCCCATGAGATCAGCACCTTGGAGATTTATTTCCCCAGGAGCTTTACTTGCGACATTATTAGTCATCTTATCATCAACATTGTTTGGGACATATGTGACTCACTTCGCGACATACAATCAATTTTATGGATCAATTGGAACATTATTGATAGTTCAATTATGGATTTATGTTAATGCCATTGGCTTAATAATAGGTTTCGAATTAAATGCTAGTTTAGCAGAAGCAAAAAACCGCGTAAATTCGTCAAACCCGAATAAAAAAAATAATTAAACAAATAAAAATAATGAAAACATTGAAAACACTTTTACTTACTTCAGCTTTCATATTTAGCTTCAGCTCGGAAGCTCAGACCAAAAATATTGAAGGCATAGACTTCCCAGAAACAATTTCTATTAATGGTCAGGAAACCGTCTTAAACGGTGGAGGTTTACGCACGAAGCTTATCTTCTTGGATCTTTATGTAGGAGCACTGTATTTACAGACCAAAACGTCTGATGCCCAAAACGTAATTATGTCCGATGAGGAAATGGGGATTCGTATTGAAATTGCTTCAAAATTAGTTACCCAAGAACGCTTTATCGAAGCGTTGGAAGAAGGATTTGCAAACGCATCTGCAGGTAAATCGAATTCAAATGACGTCCAAAAATTTAAGAACTTTTTAAAAGATGAATTCGAGAAAGGGGATGTTATTTCACTGAACTATCATTCAGGAGATGCAGTTTATCTTTCTAAAAACGACAAGCAACTCGGTAACTTCCAAGGCTTAGCCTTTAAGCAGGCGTTGTTTAGCATATGGTTAGGAGATGTTCCGGCTCAAGAAAGTTTGAAAGATGACATGCTGGGGAAATAAGTCACAAAGAAATTAATCTCTAAACTTTAAAATATATTCGGTTGGCTTAAAGTTTGTCAGAAGATCTACTTGCCCTTTGCGAGTAGAATAAGTCATTGTAAACTTCTTTAATGTGCGCCCCTACTTCGGTTGGGGCGTATTTTTTTGAACCCAATACGTCTTTAGGAACAACTATTGGGCTTTTCCACAAGGCTTCCAAGCCTTCTGCTATTGAATTAGGATTTAATTCTACTCTAATGCCAGTTTTTTTATTAACACAGGATTTAAAGGCAGGAATATCTGAAGCAATTACGCTAAGACCTGTTTCAATGGCCTCAAGAACAACAATTCCAAAAGTTTCAGATTTTGAAGGTTGAAGAAAAATATCTGCTTTGCAATACTCTTGATAAAGACGTTTTGAATCTAATGATCCTACCCAGTGAATATTTTGATCCACACCCAGACCCTTTGCATAATCTTGTAGAATTTTCAATCGGCTACCAGAACCAACATGGGTATAATTCCAGATGATTTTAGGGTGCTTTCGCTTTAAAATAGCCAATGCTTCAATTGAAAAATCAACTCTTTTCACAAGAGCATTCGAAGAAATTAGACTTGCAACTCCTAAAATTTTTATTATTTTTTTCTCTGGCTCTAACTTTCTCTTGAGGTATTTAAAAGAATTTATATCTATTGCATTCGGGATTGTTATGAAGTTCTCTTTTAAAATTTTTGGTAGCCTTATCTGTAATTCCTCTGATAAATGATTAGACACCGGAAGAATTGCTTTGGCCTCTTCATATGAAGATCGCACTTTTTTCCCGAATAACTTATGACGTGTCCATTTTCCTGCCTTAGACCAATGTTCCGTAATGATGTATGGGATATTCCACCTCCTTCCCAATTGCTCCGCAAGAAGACCCGCTGGAAAAACTACATTAGCATGAATTGCCATGGGGTGTTCTAATCCTGTTTTATCAGCCCATTTACGGGTAATTAATTTTGCAGCCCAAATAGGCGTATGATATATCGTTTTCCATGCCCGAGATCTAACTTTTAAAATTATTTCGCCTTCTGAACCTCTTGTCCAATTGACTTCCATAATTTTTTTTCCCTTAGCTATGTCGACAAAAAGCAATTCCACCTCGCAGCCGACAGAACGAGCTGCTTTCCATTGAGCACGAATAAAATTACCACGAACCGGGTTTTCTTTGTCAGGGTACCAATAGGTTAACCATAGAATCATTTTTTATTCCAGTTTAATATTCTATTTAAGGAAGATTTTAAATCAGGAGATAAATTTAAAATATACAGACCGAAAAAAGTCCAAATTAAAAATACCAATATTTCAATAATCGAATAAAACGATCCATGAATAGCATTCATAAATAATTGATCAATATTTACGAAAAACAATAAGTCCCAAAACATAAAATGGAAAATCACTCCAAAAACCAACCATGTAAATGATTTTAAAAATTTGATTCCTAACCACAAATCTCCTGTTAGCCGATACAAGGCTACCAACTTAACCAAATTATACAAGACTATGGCAGTAAAAAATATTATAGCAGCCCCTTCTACCCCTTTAGTTGGTATATAAGTAGCACCAGCCGTTAAAGCAAATAAAATCAAAACTAAGTTCGCATATAATTCCCATTTAAAGTTTTTTGATGCAACTAAAATTAAACCGCTAGGGCCTGTTGATACATTGACAAGCTGTGCAGCCGCTACCCAAAATAAAGCAGATTGACCCCCTTGGTAGGCCTCAGGAAGAATATTAAATATCCATGGACTAACTGATAGTATAACTAAAAATAAAAAAGAAGATACTACCCACTGAGTACTCAAACTTCGCATACCGATATGACGAAGCTCCTCCCAATTTCCTTCAGCAACATATTTTGAAATAATAGGTCGAAGTGATGCATTCATTGCCTTCATTGGCATTGCAACCACAATACCAAAACTAAAGGCAATACTATATTGAGCAACTGCAGCTAGTCCTAAAAAACTTCCAATCATGAGAATATCAAGTTGTCCAAATGACATTTGAGCACTAACCGTTAGTAGCATTACTAAGCTGTACCGAAACATCTCACGTTTGGGCCAAACCTTATTAGCTTCGAGAATAGATATTTTTATCTTTTTAGCGGCAATAAAAACAAATAAAGCATAACAACTATATCCAAGCATCAATAGAAATAAAAAAGTATCTATACTTGAAATAATTCCAAAACCAAAAGCCATCAAAAGAATAGTAAGCAATAATTTTTTTCCAATATCTTTTAACCAGTAAGGAAATACAACTTGTTGATTATGAATTAGTTGAGAAGAATACAATTCAAAAACTATATATATTCCCGCAAAAGGAAATACAAGCCAAAAGCTTGGGTCAAAATAATCTTTCATAAAAAAGATAATTAATGAATCTCCTAATGAAATAGCGACTAGAAATAATATTAAAAGGCAAATACTTGAAGCAAGTAAACCTGTATTTATAATCCTAGTATGCAGAGCAGAGCTTACCCGAGGAAAATAGGTAACAATAGTCTGAGGCCAACCCAGATGAGATACAGCACCTATCAACAAAGATGCTGAAATTACCCATCTCACTAATCCCATTTCTTCAGGATTTTGCGGGAATGCCCATGGAAATAAAATAAGTCCATTCATGGCCCCAAAAAAAACACCCAAATATCCAGAAGCAAGATTCCAAATAGATTGACGTTTTACTATTCCCATGAATCTAGATTTAAATCAGGAAATAAAAGTTTTAATCTCTCAATAGATTCTTGATATTCATACTTGACTCCTTCAAGAATATTTTTGTCAACTGGATTTTTCTCAGGCATCTTTCCCGAATTAAAAAATAAATAAAATGGTAAAATTTTCTCTTGAATCGAATGTGGAACATAACTCTGAAGTAATAAACCGATTCGGTGAATAAACTTACTCTTTATTGCAACTGTCTCATTGTGCTGAACAAAAGAATAATCTTTATAAAAAGAAGAATCAATATTAAGGAATTCTGCGATATCGATCATACACTTATTTGTCTTTTCCACTAAAGATTCAAAAGTGCAAACATGAATTCTATCTGGACCTAATGCTTCCATCCATTTTCTTAAATAGAACTCATAATCACCATGAGATCTTAGCACTTCATCTTGAGCGTAGTCTCTCCAGTCCATTTTTATTCTCTTTGTTCGATGACTTTCAAAGCGATATTGAGAGTATAGCCTAGATGAAGGTTCTCTTAGAATAAAAATAACCTTGGGATTTGAAGCTAACACAGGTATGTGCTTTAAAGCATTTTTATAATAGATATAAGGTGCTGTTGCCTCAAGCCTTATTTTAGATTCATTGGAATCATGAGACTTAAAGTAAGAAGTGTATTTATCAATAGTATGATCAATAATATTTGCATTTCTATTGAATCGATTTACTTCATCAGCGAAAAAAAAAGTTTCTTTAACCATTGAAGCTTTAACCTCAGGGTGCGCAGACAACCAGAAATACAGAGAACTAGTCCCACACTTAGGTGCTCCGGCAATAATGGCATTCGGAAGAGAATTTAGATTCATACTGAGACCAAAGTAACGATGTTTTGTTCGTAACATTGCCCTTTCGATGTACATTGTCACCCTCTTAATTGAACCGATGAAAAAAAAATTAACAATTTCTAATTTAGCCCCTCTAATAATTTTTCTTTCTGCCATCATTTATTTTTGGCCAGTAGTATTTGAAAATCAAACCATTGAGCAAGATGACATTCTTATGGGGCTTGCAAAGGGTCGCGAAATAAGAGAATTTCGAAATGAAAATAGTCAGGAACCTCTTTGGACTAATTCGATGTTCTCAGGAATGCCTACATTTCAAATCGCCACTAATTATCCAAATAATTGGTTATCATATATTCAGGGCGGAATTAATAAAATCCTTATCGAAAAATCAGGAATTTATATAATCATATCTTTGATGCTAGGCTTTTTCGCGCTTCTCAGAACTCTAAAAGTCCGACCATCTATTTCTCTTATTGGTGCCTTAGCATTTGGATTTTCCGCATTTTTTATAATTTCTCTTGCTGCAGGGCATAATGCAAAAATAAGAACGGCAGTGTATATAGCACCTCTTTTAATGGGGGTTCTATTAACTCTTAAAGGGCGTATCTGGCTTGGCTTTGCTTTAACTGCATTATTTACTGGTCTAAGTATCCATGCAAATCATTTTCAAATTACATATTATACAGCACTACCAATATTAACAATGGTAATTTCCTATGGCGTCTATTCTTTTCAAAAAGATGAAATGAATAAATGGGCGAAACGCTGTTTACTACTTTTTTTGGCAGCTATGTTGGGTGTGGGTCCAAATTTTGGAAATCTTTGGTCTTCCTATGCTTACACGCAAGAATCCATGAGAGGTGGGCACTCTGCTCTTGCTCAAAATTCTCAAGAAGAGAATTCCAAAGGGTTAGATTTTGACTATGCGATGAGCTGGTCATATGGTATTGGTGAAACCTTAAATCTGTTCATACCTAACGCAACAGGAGGAGGAGCCAAACAAGATTATGAAGGTACCGAGATAGTCGAAGTCCTAACAAATAATTTTTCTCAACAAATGCCACGATCCCAAGCAACAAAAGTAGCCAATCAGTATGCCGGAAGCGTCTTGTATTTTGGAGATCAATCATTAGTCAATGGGGCATATTATATAGGTGCAGTAGTTTTCTTCTTTTTCGTCATTGGACTTTTCTTAGTAAGGGGACCACTTCTATGGGGTAGTTTATCCGCATTATTAATTACTTTGATTTTAGCTTGGGGTAAACACGCTGAATTTATAAATAGTTTCATTTTTGATTATCTACCTCTCTACAATAAGTTTCGAGTTCCGAGCATGGCACTGGTAATTGCATTTGTCATAATTCCACTTATTGGGTTCAAAGGATTGGATATTTTATTAGGAGAATCTAGGGAAAAAGCTTTGAAGATACTAATGCAATCAACACTTATTACTGGTGGATTTGCATTATTAATTTGGCTTTTGGGACCCACATTACTTGGTCTGGAAGGGCCAAATGACGCAAACTTATCCAGTCAAGGATTCCCAATGGATGTGATCTTAAATGATCGTAAATCCCTTTTAAAAAGCTCTGCTTTACAAACTTTACTTTTTATTGTTTTATCTGCAGGTTCCATTTGGTTATTCATTGAGAAGAAAATTAAAATTGGAGTCTTAGTGCTGACGTTATGTTCTCTAATTATTATTGATTTATGGAAATTCGATAAAGATCAACTTGGTTCTGAAGATTTAATAACTTTAAGAAAATTAGATCAACAGCAAAAACCCAGTGCGACAGACTTATTGATTTTGAAAGATAACGATCCTCATTACAGGGTCTTGAACACTACTGTAGGCTTAACATCTGATGCATATACATCTGCTCATCACAAATCTATTGGAGGTTACCATGGTGCGAAATTAGCGAGATACCAAGATCTCATTGAAAATCAGATGAGTAAAGGTAACATGTCGATTTTTAGCATGTTAAATGCTAAATGGTTTATAGTACCCAATGGTGAAAAAAAAACCACAGCGCAGGTAAACCCTGATGCCTGCGGTCACGCTTGGTTCCCTGAGGAAATTAAACTAGTAAGCAGTCCTGATGACGCAATGAATTCTTTGACTGATTTTAATCCAATTAAAACAGCAATTTTTGAACCTGATTTCATTTCTGAAGATGATGCTGAAACTTGGATTAAGTTGCTCGCGACTAAAAATGACAGTACAAAAAGTGCATCTATTCAATTAAAGAATTATGCGCCGAATAAAATGATTTATTCTGTTTCAAATCTTAACCGTGATCAGCTTGCAGTATTTTCTGAAATATACTATTCGGCACCTAGTCAAGAATGGATAGCCATGGCTGACGGAAAACCAATAGATATATTACGGACTAATTATATTTTGAGATCTGCAGTGATTCCTGCTAATACCAAAGAAGTAGTTTTCACATTCAATCCTAAAACATATCGTATTGGGGAAAAAGTGAACCTCGGATTTAGCATATTACTTTTTGCAGTAATTAGTTTTGCAGGCTTCTCAGAGTATCGCCAGATAAATTCAAAGAAAAAAACCTAATGAGGTTACTTGTTATTACTTATTATTGGCCTCCATCAGGAGGGCCCGGTGTTCAGCGCTGGCTAAAAACAAGTATAGAACTTCTTAAGAAAGGAATGGATGTAGAAGTATTAACAGTTGACGAGAAATTTGCAACTTACCCACTTCTGGACACAACTTTATTAGTAGAGACCAAAAATATTAAAGTTCATAAATCTCACTCAACAAACTGGTTTAATAGTTATCAGAAGATCACTAGAAGAAAAGAAATACCATTCAGTGGATTTGCAAATCAAGCAGGAAAACCTGGTCCCATTCAAAAGCTTTCCCGATTTATAAGAGGTAATTTTTTCTTGCCAGATCCAAGAAGAGGATGGAATACATACGCCATAAAAAAAGCCATTGATCTTCATAGCGAACAACCATTTGATGCCATCGTCACTAGTGGGCCTCCCCATTCCTCCCATTTGATTGGCAAAGCTTTAAAAAAAAAAATAAATTGCCTTTGGTATGCTGATTTTCGGGACCCATGGACAGATATTTATTACTACCACCAATTCTACCCATTGTTTTTTGCAAGGGCATATGACAAGAAATTAGAAAGAAGTGTTTTAAAAGAATCAGATGGGGTCTTTTCTGTAAGTAAAGATTTGATTAGAATATTAAATAACAAAGAACCTGAAATTCAAAAAGATAAATTCTTGGAATTACCAAATGGTTATGATCCGGAAGACTTTTCTAAGACAAAAAATCCGTCAAAAAACAAAATTTTTACTTTAGTTTACACAGGAACGTTAACCCTTGATTATCCACTGAGTTTGCTTTATCATTCCTTAGAGGAAATAATAAAAAAAATGGAGGATGATTTTTGTCTTAAAATAGCGGGAAGACCAGCAAAAGAATGTGTCAATCATCTTACTGAATTATCAAATAAATATTTAAACTTTCAATTTGAATCTCTTGGCTATATTTCGCACAGAGAGTCTGTTGCATTAATGGAATCGGCAGATTCTCTTTTACTATTAATTCCTGAAATTGCTGAAAATAAGGGAATACTCACTGGTAAAATTTTTGAATATATTGGAAGCGGATTACCTGTCTGGGGATTTGGGCCTACTGACGGTGACGCCCAAGATATTTTACATAAATGTGAAGCAGGTAGTCTTCATGAAGACTCTAAAACTGCCATTAAAGCGCTGGAAGAATATATTGATAAAAGGCCAAAAGGAGCACCAATAAATCATCGAACAAAATATACTCGAGAAGGATTAGCTCAAAAAATTCTTGAGAGAATTTTACGAGATATAAAAAAAAATGAAGCATTGGCATGAATCTCAAGGTACTAGAACGTTACCTACAAGACTTCATAACAAGCCAGATGCCTGAGATAGAGCAGATTCTCATTGCAAACACCCAACATGCAGAAGCACTCAAGTCTAGCTTAGGGGCACTCAAATGTGCTGAAGACAATTTATATCAAGGCACTTCAGGTGAGCTGCTAGCCTTTGATCTCAGAGAAGCACTTGACCAAATAAGTAGCATCACGGATGAAGTATTAGAAAATGACTTACTTGGCAGTATTTTTAGTAGGTTCTGTATCGGGAAGTGATTGGAGATAAGTCCACTATGATTAATGGCTTATTTCATCAATCTATGCATAGTTGACTTGGAAACACCGAAATATTTGGCAATCTCTGTCTGCGAACAAAACTTTTCAATACCCGGGAATCTGTTGCGCGTGGCACTCCAATAGTCTGCTTTATTCATGTGCTTCATCTTCAGCAACCTAAGCTTCCGTAATTGCAGAAAATGGGCGCTGATGGAAATAAGCAATGCCCTAAAATGTTCTTGATCTCTCATGAATTGGCGATACGCCGAATATCTCGCACGGTAAACCACAGCTTCTGTGTAAAGGATCGAATCACTTACTAGATTACCACCCATTAATAAACTTTTCTCGTCACAAATAAACATTCCAGGTTCAGTCATTCCATTCAAAATCTTTGTTCCGTCTTCTAGCAGTATTCTATCAAACCCATAGCCTTTTTGAACGAACCACAAGTAACCCTCGTCGTTACCCACACTCCACAATTTATTTCCCGCTTCAACATAGATAGGGCCCTCAAAAATTTCAGAAAACTCGCTAAACATCGCCAATTTTTCTGGGCTTCCAGTCAAGGCTACCAACCCATTTGAAATGATTGTTTTTTTATCCATTCTTATTTCCCTAGGGAATCCTTGATCAAAACTTGCAATGAAGATGTTGAAACGCCAAAGTAATTGGCCAATTCTTTTCTTGATAGCATACCTATGAGTTTTGGGTTATCTCTTAGCCATTGTTCGCAATACCTCTGCCTATCAATCCCGAACTTATTGATATACCCTTGATATTGATAAGTGCTCAACAGTGACGACTGAATCTCTAACTCAATTGACACCTCAGGCAAATTTCTCTTGAATGCGGGATCGAGATAGTTGATCCAAAATAGTTTTACCTCATCGTAAATTATACGTTCCGACTCCTGAATATTTAATGTCTTATGTACTTCCGTATTGAAGAGGAAATCACCAGGTTGATAAAAATGTGTCAAACACTTTACCTCCTCAAATACATGCTTAACACCAACAACACCAGACCCCAACATGCATACTACGCCTCTTTTTAACAAAGCCTCTGGCATCTTGTCCTTACACTTCACTGATGTAGAAATAATAAATGGCTTTAAATACTGATGATCAAATCGACTTTTATCTTCAGGATGCAGTAAATTAATGATTCCCTTACAGAAGTCATCACTTTCAATAAGTGCTCGTCTCAAGTTAAATGTGTTTAGTCAAATATAAGCTTAAAACAAGCGCTAGCATTGTCTCTGGCTACAAAATAAACTTCTCAGGAAAAGGGTCAGAAATAATTCACCGACTCACATTCACCAATTTGAAACAACTAACTATGAAATATTGATTCTTTTTGCAAACAAGTAATCGACCTCATAAAAATTAATCTATCTCATAAAATGAAAAAACTCATACTCCTATTTAGTATCACATTTGGCTTCACCATGAATGCTCAAGTTTGCACACCTGATTCATTATCGCCTTCCTTGGCTTCGATTGGGTTCCCGTCTCTAGAATGGTCTGGCCTATGGGTCAATGGCGCCCAACCATCATTCGCTTGTGACAGCACCCAGCCTATGATGACCTTAACTGCAACCGTCGGTCAGCCATTTGAAGTCATTTTAACGGGCATGCTTGGCGATACAATGCCGTCAGGCACGCTATTGGTTCCAACTATTCAATCTGCATTTTTGTACACCACTGTGTTGCCGTCATGGTTAACATGGGAGGCTGCTGATTCCGTATTCTACCCAGGAGATTCTGGTAAAACTTGCATAAAACTGTCAGGAACACCTACTCTATCGGACACCACATTCTACATACCAAGCCTAGGCATAGAGAGCGGCTTCTTTACCAGTTGGTATCAAGTAACTGGATCAATGTTCGGGTTTCCTGCCATCGACACATTTGGATTTTGTCACAACATAACCGTTTTGAAAAACACCGCTAACCTTGAAGACTTGCCAGAGCTTTCTATCACACTATCACCTAACCCTTCTAAAGACTTCATCAATGTCAATCTTAATCAGGGCGTGATTACTGAAGATTTATTGAGTCAAATTCAAGTTTTCAATATCTCGGGCGTAGCCCTTGATGTTCCAATCGAAGCAACGACATCAAATGATTTCAATATGAACATCACTAAGCTGCCTTCTGGAACATATTGGCTGACTCTAGATACCAATCGCGGTAAAACAAGAGAAAAATTCATAGTGATTAAATAACAACCGCTATAGGCTTTCCATCAATCCATACCCCAATCAGCTCTCGCTGATTGGGGTTGTTTATTTAACTGAACGAAGAACCATCATAATCCATTAAACATGTTTCATTTCAAAAGATACCTATTTGCAATATCACTAATTATAGCGATGCCTAGCATGCACGCACAATGGGCATTTGAAGGCCCTGTACCTCCCATTACACAGGGGTATGGTGCGTTTGGCACCGCAGCTGTGACAAGTGAGTTTTTTTCCATCGCGCCAGACTCAAGTCTCGAGTGTACGGATACCATCAGGGGAATTATCACTTACCCAACGGGTATAAGTTCCAAAAAGCCAGTGGTCTTTAGATTTCCTGGAGGTTCTAACCAAAATTTGTCTGATAGCACTTATTATAAAAAAAGTCAATTCTACCGAGAATTCGTAGCAAGCCATGGGTATGTAAGTGTGACGATGCAATGGAATTCATCAACGAGTCACTATGGCTGCGCTTATCAAATGGTCAATGAAATTGCGGCGTTACATGCAAATAAAATAGACACTTCAAGGGTAGGTATACACGGAATGAGCCAGGGGGCTGCCATCACAAACTGGCTAAGCTTGAAAATGTACATCAATCACAATTGGGGAGCAAATGGGAGATTTTCATGGCCAGATGCGGGCGCTAGCTTTATCGGCTTTACGGAAGATTGGCCCAATGATATACAAACTCAAACTGACAGTGGACTTGCTGCAATGCCAGATGACGTGCTCTACCTCATGACTTTGTCTGACTGGGATAACATTGTAGACCCCCGAACTTGTATCGACATATTCAATTTCATGGGAGTGCCTGACAGTAATAAGGAGTTTATGATTTTGAGGGGTGACACAATCAACAACTATATATACTGGGCAACGCATTTCACAACAAGCACATATGAAGAGGATTCAAGCCAATTCGTGGTCTATATAAGTAAGTATGACGCTCTTGACTATTGGTATGGAAGCAGATTACTTCACAGCTTGATGGAAGCTGCTTGGACCGGAGACCCCGCTGCTAGGCAAATATGTATGGGCAATGGTGACTCGACTCAAACGACAATCGCTAATGGGGCAATACGCGGACCTATTGTCACAGATTCACCTTGGATGAACATGTTCGCATCGTGGAATTCAAATCAGGGTTACATGTACAGTTGCCAAGTGTCCTGGAACATGCGCCAGTATGTTACTGCTGATGCCTGCTTCTCTTTGAGCTTGCCAGAATCAGAGACAACACCTGGTTTGAAAGTTTTCCCAAATCCTGCTAAAGTCAGATCAAGCATTAACATAGAGGCCGATAAGGGCATTGAGCACATCCAAGTCATCAGTGCTGCAGGAAGAACAATCTTTGAAAGCACCGAAGGGCCTATAGAAATTAATCAATCAGGGGTTTATTTTCTATTAATATCTTTAAGAGATGGCACACGGCAATCTGCTAAGGTTTTAATTACTGATTGGTGAGATGACACGAAGCTAATCATGCTTGTATCCCTCTCAATGGCACTACCTTTACGACCAGCACTAGCCAAATAAATCCTTGAACCATCGCGTCCTTTTCTCATTACTTATTCTTCCACTATCATTACCTTCAAAGAGTTAGAAATTCATCCTGACATTCTCAAAGCGCTTGACACTCAGGGCTACGAGAGACCAACACCCATTCAAGAGCAAAGCATCCCCATCTTGCTTGAAGGTAAAGACCTGCTTGGTTGTGCCCAAACTGGAACGGGGAAAACCGCAGCTTTCACCATCCCCATCATACAGCAGTTGATGGAAAATGGCTACGGCAAAGGAACCTCTGTTCAAGCATTGGTTGTGACCCCCACAAGAGAGCTAGCCATACAAATTGCAGACAGCGTCAAGCACTACAGTGCCAATACAGACATAAGCAGTGCTGTGATCTATGGTGGTGTTGGACAAAACCCTCAGGTAAAGCAACTCAAACGCGGTGTAGACATCCTCGTCGCAACCCCTGGACGATTGCTTGACTTGCACAATCAAGGCTATGTCAACCTCAAATATCTTCGCCATTTCGTGCTTGATGAGGCAGACCAGATGCTTGACATGGGATTCATTCATGACATCAGAAAACTGCTCCGCCTCATACCCGAGCGACGTCAAAGTCTCTTCTTCTCAGCTACCATGCCACGGTCTATTGTTGACCTAAGCAAGCAGATTCTGGGCCATTACGAACAAGTCACCATCTCACCAGACAAGCCAACAGCTGACAAGGTGAGCCAGTCAGTGTACTATGTGGCTAAAGCAGAAAAAAGCCAACTTCTGCTCCATATTTTACAAGACACTGATTCACAGGTATTGGTCTTTGGACGTACCAAACACGGTTGTGACAAGGTTGTAAGCTATCTAAGCAATCATTCCATTCAAGCCGCTGCCATCCATGGGAACAAAAGCCAAAATGCAAGGCAGCGTGCATTGATTTCATTCAAAGAAGGCCGCATGCGGGTTCTCGTTGCAACAGATATTGCAGCCCGTGGCATTGACATATCTGGCCTAGAGCTGGTCATCAATCACGACCTACCGAATGTCAGTGAAACCTATGTACACCGGATTGGCCGCACAGGCCGCGCAGAGGCTTCAGGACATTCCATATCCTTCTGCATGGCAGAAGAACGCAGCTACCTCAAAGACATCGAAAAACTCATTAAACAACGCATACCTCTTGTAACAGACCATCCCTTTGCAGATGCTGCAGAAGAAGAATGGGCCGTGCCGGCCAATCGCATCCCACCAAAACAAGGTGGCAGAGGTGCTGGTGGTCGACATCGCTCAAGCAGCAATGGAAGATCAAATGGTTCAGGAAACAAACAGCGTAGCGGATCGGGCGGTCAACGCAGACGTCGATAGTCACCAAGGAACACAACCTTCAATGGCGTGAATCTGTTGAACGCAATTACTTTTAAATCCCTTGAGCTTATTTTACTTAGAATTTCGACTAGCAAATCAAAGCCGTTCACCGGCTGCTTCGTTTCTTTGTGAATAAACCTTATTACCTTATGTCTACCATCATGTATATAAAGACCGACGAAGCTTCTATTTCGATAAATAGTAATTTCTTTCTGAATATAATTTTCTAAATAGTGGATCTTTTAGATTTTTAATAAAATAAATTGCCTCACCTGTGGATTTCATCTGAGGACCCAAGGTTTTATTTACCCCAGGAAATTTATGAAAACTAAAAACCGGAACTTTTATGGCCCAACCCTCTAGTTTAGGGTCAAAATTGAAATCCTTGACTTTCTTCTCACCTAACATAACCTTAACAGCAGAGTTTACATATGCCTCTCCATATGCCTTGCAAATAAAAGGGACTGTTCTAGAAGCTCTGGGATTTGCCTCAATAATGAATACTTTTTCATCCTTTACAGCAAATTGTATATTAATTAAACCTACTGTACCAAGACCTTTAGCTATAGTAAGAGTATGATCAATAATTTGTTGCATCACTAATTGTCCCAAATTAAAAGGAGGTAATGTTGCATTGGAATCTCCCGAATGGACACCACATGGTTCAATATGCTCCATTATTCCAATAATATAAACATCTTCTCCATCGCATATTGCGTCAGCTTCTGCCTCAATAGCGCCATCCAGGTAATGATCCAAAAGGACCCGATTCCCTGGAAAATCCTTAAACAATTCAATAACATGTGTTTCTAATTCATCATCATTAATGACTATTTTCATTCCTTGACCTCCAAGAACATATGAAGGTCTAACTAAAATTGGGTATCCAAGTTTAGAAGCAACTTCACGAGCCTCATCAGCATGAGTTATGACATCAAAATCAGGATACGGAATATTGTATTCTTTTAACTTTGTTGAAAATCTACCACGATCCTCTGCTAAATCTAGACTCTCGTAACTAGTTCCTAGTATTGGAATTCCGAATCTTTCCAATTTTTCCGCAAGTTTCAACGCTGTTTGACCGCCTAATTGAACAATTACACCCTTAGGTTTTTCATGTCGTATGATATCATAGATGTGTTCCCAAAAAACTGGCTCAAAGTATAATTTATCTGCTGTATCAAAATCTGTAGAAACAGTTTCTGGATTACAATTAATCATGATTGTTTCATAATTGCATTCTTTTGCAGCGAGAACTCCATGAACACATGAATAATCAAACTCGATACCTTGACCAATCCTGTTGGGCCCACTGCCGAGTACTACAACTTTTTCCTTATTACTCGCAATAACCTCATTTTCGGAAAAAATTTTCCCTGAAGAATCTTGTTGTTGTAATTCAAAAGTGCTGTAATAATAAGGGGTTTGTGCTTCAAATTCTGCTGCGCACGTATCAACTAATTTCCAAACTCGTTCTATCCCCAAGCCTGTACGTTTTATATGTATTTCCGACTCCAAACAATTCGTCATATGGGCAATCTGTCTATCCGCAAATCCTTTCATTTTTGCCTTGAGTAATAACTCAAAAGATATAGAATCTAAAGTTTGATTCTCTATTTGACTTTGAGTTTCAACAAGATCTTCAAATTGCTTTAAAAACCAAATATCTATTTTTGTGATATCGTTGATCTTCCTTAGTGGAATGCCCATTTGTATGGCGTCATAAATAACAAAAACTCTATCCCAAGAAGCATTTTCAAGTTTATCAAGAATAATTTTCTGATCAGAAATTCCCTTTCCGTCAGCTCCAAGACCATTTCTCCTTATTTCTAATGATTGAGCTGCTTTGTGAATGGCTTCTTGAAAACTCCTACCTATACCCATGACTTCACCCACGGACTTCATCTGAAGACCTAAACGTCGGTCAGCACCTTCAAACTTATCAAAATTCCATCGAGGTATTTTAACTATTACATAGTCCAATGTAGGCTCGAAATACGCTGTTGTTGTCTTTGTGATTTGGTTCTTTAATTCATCCAGAGTATATCCAATAGCCAACTTCGATGCAACTTTAGCGATTGGGTATCCTGTAGCCTTTGAAGCCAAGGCAGATGAACGAGAAACTCTTGGATTAATCTCGATAGCAACAATTTTTTCTTCAGCATCTGGAGAAACTGCAAATTGTACATTACATCCTCCAGCAAAATTCCCAATGGAGCGCATCATGTGAATGGCCATGTCACGCATTCTCTGATACGTTGTATCACTCAATGTCATTGCTGGAGCGACTGTTATAGAATCTCCAGTATGGATTCCCATAGGGTCCATGTTTTCGATGGAGCAGATGATAATTACATTATCATTTTTATCCCTGAGCAATTCAAGCTCAAACTCCTTCCAACCCAATAAAGCCTTATCAATTAATACTTCGTGAATGGGGCTAGCCTCAAGCCCTCGTTGCAAAGCATCATCAAATTCTTCTTTGTTCCAAACGAATGAAGCGCCAGTTCCACCAAGTGTAAAAGAAGCCCGAACACATAATGGGAAACCGAATTCTTGAGCTATTTCTTTACCTTTAAGATAACTCTTAGCGATTTTTGCCGGTGCCATTGGAATACCTATTTCGGTCATTAGCTGCTTGAACTTCTCACGATCCTCAGTAATATTTATCGCATCTATATCGACACCGATAATTTCAACATTATGCTCAGCCCAAAGACCTTGACTGTCAGCTTCAATACATAGGTTCAAAGCTGTTTGACCACCCATAGTAGGCAAAACAGCATCAATTTTCCTTTCTTCTAATATTTTTCGCAATGACTCCACTTCCAATGGAAGCAAGTAAATATGATCTGCGACAACTTCGTCCGTCATTATTGTCGCTGGATTAGAATTTATAAGAGACACTTCGATCCCCTCTTCTCGTAATGATCTTGAAGCCTGCGATCCTGCATAATCGAATTCACATGCTTGGCCAATCACGATAGGACCGCTGCCAATAATTAATATTGATTTAATTTTAGAATTTTTGGGCATATGTCTATATATTTAATTCAAAAATCGGAAGAAATTGGAACAAAAAAAAAGGTGTTGATAACTCAACACCTTTTTTATGTTTTTTTTAGACGCATTAACCCTTATGATTGCTTTCATCTGAGACAGTCAAGCTTTTTCGTCCACGTGTTCTTCTTAGTGCTAGGACTCTTCGTCCATTAGCTGAAGCCATGCGTTCACGGAAACCGT
This sequence comes from uncultured Cryomorphaceae bacterium, assembly GCA_913009655.1. Classification (GTDB taxonomy): domain Bacteria; phylum Bacteroidota; class Bacteroidia; order Flavobacteriales; family Schleiferiaceae; genus TMED14. Next base: position 23,341 of record CAJVWI010000009.1, on the reverse strand, counting down.
GTTTATTCTTGCGCTTTCGTTTTGAAGGTTGGTATGTGCGTTTCATTTTTAATAGTACTTATTCGGGCGGCAAATATATTTCAATTTTTTCAACTTACACATATAGATATCTTTGAAATATGAAGCAAGTAGTCTGGATTACCGGAGCGTCATCAGGAATAGGAGCGGCATTAGTCCGTCAATACTGTAATTCCGGACATTATGTTATTGCCACAGCAAGATCAAAACAAAGACTAGAAAAGGTTATTTCCTCTTGTTCAAAGCCTAAAAATGTCACAATTTTAATTGCAGACCTTGAAAAATTAGATGAATTACCACAATTAATTTCAAACCTATGGGAAATTCATCAAGGAATTGATACTGTGATTCTAAATGCCGGAATCGCTCAATGGGGAAATGTGCGGGACACTAAAATTGAAGTTGAAAACAAAATTTTTAACTTAAACTTTTGGTCACCAATTCAAACGATAAAATTGCTTCTACCTAAAATGCAGAAAAAAGGGTTTGGCAGAATTATTTGCATCGGGAGTATTGCAAGTCAGTTTGGTCAGCGCAATTTAGCTGCTTATTCAGCAAGTAAATCCGCATTGAAGATTTACATGGAATCCTTGAAGGAAGAACTTTATAACTCACCAATTAAAGTTCAAATTATCAGCCCTGGAAACATTAAAACTAAAATTATGAGTTCTGCTTTAACCTCAAATGGAGAAAAACTGAATAAAATTGGAAGAGCTCAAGAAAAAGGAATGAGTCCTGAAAAACTAGCTAAGAAAATTTATAGATTCAGTAAAACAAGACGATTTCATAAAATTTATACTGGAATTGAAGGTTTAGCACTTCCTTTGCATCGACTTTCACCAAAAATTTTATATTTTCTTTTACGCCGGAGATATGCAGATTAATCCCCAACACATAGATTCAATTTCATCAATATCAAGTGATTTTAAATCTAGATCTCCTTGTAAATTCGTTGTGCTAGACAACTTTCTTGTTGCTGAAATAGCAGATAAACTATATTCAAAATTTCCTGCTTTAAGTTCTTTAAAAGTCAAGAGGAAGAGCCTAAATGAAAATAAAGTTGAAGATTATCATTTCGAGCGATGGGATCCTTCGTTCACTGAAGTCAGGGAAATGATTCAGGGAAAGGAGTTTCTAAACTGGATGAGCAAACTCACTGGAATACCTGAACTTGTTACCCCTAATAATTCTCTTGGATCTGGAATCCATCAAGGCGGAAATGGTAGCTTTGTTGATGTTCATATTGATGTAAATTTTGATCCAAAATCAGAAATGTGGCGACGTATAAATTTACTTATTTATTTGAATAAAAATTGGAAAGAAGAATATGGAGGCAATTTAGAAATTTGGAATCCCGATATGTCAAAATGCGAACATTCTATCTCTCCTTTATTTAACCGAGCTATTATCTTCCTTACTGATGAAAATAGCCCGCATGGATATAAATCCATCAATATTCCTGAAGGGGAAAGTCGAAAAAGCTTTTATGCTTATTACTACACAGAAATTGGTGAAGGCTTTAAATACAGCGACTCCAGATTTATTCCACGCCCAAATGATAGTATTTATAAAAGCATTGCAACTCAGGTGAAAGAGGGCATAAAAATTCAAGCAAAAAGATTACTTAAAAAACTAGGAATAAAGTCTCTAGACTTTCAAGACAAGAATAAGAAATAAAGTGAGTAGAAATTTTGGGTCTCACACTAATAAAAGAAAAATTTCAAGGCAGGCTTTAAGGGGCATCGGTAAAATGTACGTTTACATAAAGCCATTTCAAGCTGAGTTTTTATTTGGAATGGTATTTTTGATTTTATCGTCTGGAACAGCTCTAGCCTTCCCTTCTTTTCTCGGCGATTTAGTTGACGCAGCGCAAAAATCTCCTGAAAAAATTGATGGAATAGCTTTGACTCTGGGAGTTTTATTGCTTTCCCAAGCTATTTTTAGTTTCGGGAGAATTCTTTTTTTTGAACGTGTTGCTCAAAATGCCTTAGCTTCTCTAAGGCAAGGGATGTATAGCCATCTCATTGATTTGCCAATTTCATTTTTTCACAGTAAAAGAATAGGTGAATTAACCAACCGCTTACAATCTGATATTGGAGTGCTTCAAGAAACTTTCACAAGTACTCTGGCAGAATTCATAAGACAATTAATAATAATTGTTGGAGGAATGGCATTGTTAGCATATACTTCTGTGAAACTGACCTTTTTTATGCTAACTGTCCTTCCATTCATAATTTTATTAGCAATAATATTTGGTAGTAGAATTAGAAAATTCTCAAAATCAGTTCAAGACGCATCCGCTTCAAGTAATATTATTGTTGAACAAAGTTTATCTGCGATTGCCACGGTTAAAGCATTTACTAGTGAAAATAGGGAGCGCTCTAAGTATAAAAAATCAACACAGCGTGTAGCCAATCTAGCAATTAAAGGTGGGATTTTACGAGGTGGATTTGCTAGCTTTTTAATTCTTGGTCTTTTTGGAGCATTAGTATTGGTAGTATGGAAAGGCACAAGTTTAATTGCAACTGGGGAATTGGATCCAGGGCAGCTTTTTAGTTTTGTTATATATTCAGGTTTTATTGGTGGTTCTATGGGTGGAATCGCTGATGTATACGCTCGTCTTCAAAAAGCTGTAGGTGCTACTGAAGCAATTTTAGAAATGCTTGATCAAGATATCGAAGAGGATAGCAGAATAGATAATCATATTGCGAAAAAAATAGACATAGACGCATCTATTGTTTCTTTTAAAGAAATAAAGTTCGCTTATCCATCAAGACCGAATTTATCCGTTTTGAATAATTTTAGCCTTGAAGTGAACCAAGGTGAACAGATTGCAATTGTTGGGTCTAGCGGCGCTGGAAAGTCCACAATAATGCAGCTAGTATTAAGATTTCAAGAACCGCAAAATGGCAATCTTTTTTTTTATGGAAAACAAGCATCTGAATATTCGAAATCATTTCTAAGAAAAAAAATGGCTTGGGTGCCGCAAGAGGTAATTCTCTTTGGTCAAAGTATAAAAGAGAATATTCTTTACGGTAATCCAAATGCATCAGAAAAAGAAATAGTTGATGCTGCGAATAAATCAAACTCGATGGAGTTCATTAATAAATTTCCAGATGGCATTGATACTGAAATAGGAGAAAGAGGAGTCCAACTCAGTGGGGGTCAAAGACAGCGTATTGCTATTGCACGGGCAATGTTGAAAGATCCGAAAATTTTACTCTTGGATGAAGCGACTTCTTCTCTTGATTCAGAGAGTGAATCCATTGTTCAAGAGGCACTCGAACGGCTCATGACTGACAGGACAAGTATAATTATTGCCCATAGGCTTTCAACAGTAAGAAATGCTGATCGAATTGCTTTTATAAAAGATGGTCAAGTCTTAGAGTTAGGATGTCATGAAGATCTGATGAATTTGGAAAATGGGATTTATAAGCAATTTGTAAAGCAACAACTATACTAAACGCTCAGAACTTTAATATTTGTATTTTTGAGTATGAATCGGTTGAAACTTTTGCTGAAATCTAAATGGTGGAGGCGTCTAACCAACAAATACTTTCTAGCAACAGTTTTTTTCTCCTTTTGGATGATTTTTATTGATAGGAGTTCCGTTTTGATTCAGTACGAATTAGATTCCAACCTAAAGGCATTAGAAGATGGAATTAATTTTTACAAAAAAGAACTTAAAAATACTGAAAATCAAATTGAAGCACTTTCCTCAGACCCTAACAAATTAGAACGATTTGCAAGAGAAACTTTCTGGATGCATAAACCTGGGGAGCAGGTAATTTTAGTGGAGCCATTAAAAGATTAAGAGTGAGTGATAATATTATTCTACCAAATGGTCTGACTTTGCCAATAATAGGGAAAAAGTCAGGAAATACCTTTCACCCATGGACAGGGGCCAAATCTCCTTTTTCCCATAAAAATTATATTGAGATAATCGACGCCACTAAAAATATAGAAGAATCTAACTCCATTGCATTAAATGCCCTGAACAATGGTGCGTCATCTCTAATGATTCAAATAAAAAGCCACAAGGACCTACCAACTATTTTGGGGGAAATACGACTTGATATTTGTCCAATTCATTTTAAAGGTCATGTAGATCCAGAATTAATATCAGAATCAATTAAATCTCTTCCTGATTCTCAAAACCCAAGTGAGTGGCATGGTAGCTTGAACTTTGATCTCCCTAAAAATGCTATAGCAAGAGGGAATTGGTTCTTGGATTTCCCTGAGAAATGTATCATGGAATCAAATCTCAACATCCCAAAAAATGTTCGAACAATCTGCTCTCATGCAGATTCAATCTACAGAGATAATTCTGTCGATCAAGTTGCCTTTGCAATATCAAGTCTAATAGTTCAGTTGGATATAATAGGGTGGGAGAAGTCGGATAGATGTATAATCTTTATAAGATCTTACAGCAATTACCTCGAAACAATAGCAATGACTCAAGCTATTCGAATTTTATGGAATTCTATTTTAAGGAAAAATAAAAGGATTCATTCATCTTTATGGATTTGTGGAGAAACATCATCAAATATTGAAAAAGACCCTCCTAAACAGTTAATCGCAAGAGGTATAGAAGCGCAGTCGTTATGGCTAGGTGGTTGTGATGAAATTATTATTCATCCTGTGGAAATGAGTTCAAAAGCAAAACAATGGGCACGAGATCAATTCCTAATCCTTGCTTATGAAACTGGGCTCGCCAAAGAAAGAGATATTTTAAAAGGCTCTTACCTTCTAGATGAATGGTCACAAAAAATAATTTTAGCCGCGGAAATAAAAATAGCTAAATGGACTTCGAATCATTCATTAATTGAAGAAATTCAAAATAAAAAATTGTGATAATGAATGAGCAACAACGTTTCTCACATGAATCGGACGATGCAGGGGAACCTCCTTATTTACGGGGACCCTACAAAACAATGTATACGAGCAGGCCATGGACGATTAGACAATACGCTGGATTTTCTACAGCAGAGGAAAGTAATTCATTTTATAAAAAAAACTTAAAAGCTGGGCAAAAAGGATTGAGTGTTGCATTTGACCTAGCAACTCACAGAGGATATGATAGTGATCACCCAAGAGTTACTGGTGATGTAGGTAAAGCAGGAGTAGCAATCGATAGTGTTGAAGACATGAAACGACTTTTTAATGGAATACCATTAGACGAAATGTCCGTTTCCATGACAATGAATGGCGCCGTGATTCCAATACTCGCCTTTTTTATTGTTGCGGGTAAAGAGCAGGGAGTTGAAATGAGTAAACTTACTGGAACGATACAAAATGATATTTTAAAAGAATTTATGGTAAGAAATACATACATCTATCCGCCGGTAGATAGTATGAGAATAATCGGTGACATTTTTAAATTTACCAGTAGAAAAATGCCCAAATTTAATAGTATAAGCATATCAGGATATCATATGCAAGAAGCAGGAGCTACTGCTGAAATCGAATTAGCATACACTTTAGCCGATGGAATTGAGTACATTAAAACAGGCCTATCATCAGGACTAAAAATAGATGATTTTGCACCAAGGATAAGTTTTTTTTGGGGCATTGGAATGGACTTTATTACGGAAATCGCAAAGCTTAGAGCAGCGCGAGTATTATGGACGCAAATTATTGAAAAATTTGGAGCAAAAAATCCGAAAAGTAGTGCCCTAAGAACTCATTGTCAAACTAGCGGATGGAGTTTAACTGAGCAGCAACCGCTTAACAATATTTCGAGGACAGCTTTTGAAGCTTTGTCGGCTGTAATTGGAGGTACTCAATCTCTACATTCAAATGCTTTAGACGAGGCAATAGCTCTACCAACAGAGTATTCAGCAATGATTGCCCGAGAAACTCAAATTCATTTACAATCAAAAATTGGACTTTTGAATTTCGTAGATCCTTTTGGAGGAAGTATAGTTATTGAAAAAAGAACTTCCGAATTATTATCTGATGCAAGGAGATTAATTAAAGAAATAGAAGATGCTGGAGGCATGACAAAAGCAATTGAGTTAGGTCTTCCGAAAATTCGTATCGAAGAATCTGCAGCCATTAAACAAGCCAGATTGGACTCTGGAAAGGAAATACTTGTTGGTGTAAACGCATTTCAAAGAAAAGAAGTTGAAACGCTTGAGATTCGCCAAGTTGATAACTCCAAAGTCCGTGAATCCCAATTAAAACAAATTAATTTCTTAAAAAAATCAAGAGATAATGATGCCGTTACAGCGGCTCTAAAAGACTTAAGGATCTGTGCCCAAAATAAAAAGGGGAATATGTTAGAAAAAGCTATTAATGCAGCAGAACTCAGAGCAACACTTGGCGAAATCAGTAGTACTTTAGAATCCGTATTTGGTCGTTACAAAGCAAATAATTCTATAATTTCAGGGGTGTATAAAAAAGAAAATGCCAAAGACCCAGCTTTTATTAAAGCAAAAAAAATGAGTTCGTTGTTTTTCCAGCGTAAAGGAAGACCCCCCAGAATTCTAATAGCTAAGATGGGTCAAGATGGTCATGATCGAGGTGCTAAAGTTGTAGCTTCCAGTTTTGCAGATATTGGTTTTGATGTTGATCTCGGGCCATTGTTTCAGACTCCTGATGAAACTGCAAAACAAGCTATTGAAAATGATGTCCATTGGATTGGAGTTTCATCTCTTGCTGCCGGGCATAAAACACTGGTTCCTGAATTGATTCAATCACTTGAAAATTTCAATCGCTCAGATATTCAAATTATTGTTGGCGGTGTTGTTCCGAGGGTAGATTATGATTTTTTATTTTCTCTGGGAGTAGTTGCAATTTTTGGACCTGGAAGTCCTATTTCGGAATCAGCTACGAAAATATTAGATCTTGCATTAAACGATAGGTTTTAATCATGTCTATAAATCCAAATGCAAAACCTTTATCTAAAACTTCTTTAGGACTTGACTCATTAGTCAGAGGGATTCAAATAGGTGACCGTTCTGTACTTTCTCAGGCAATTACATTGGTAGAAAGCAGAAAAGCATCTGATCGAACTTTAGCAAATAATTTACTTCAGTCATTACCAAAAAGTAAAAATATTAGCTTTAGAATTGGCATAACGGGGAATCCAGGAGTGGGGAAAAGCACTTTAATTGAGCAATTAGGGAATAATTACATTGAAAGTGGCTATAAAATAGCAGTACTAGCTTTTGACCCAAGCAGTCCTAATAGTGGGGGAAGCATACTTGGAGATAAAACAAGAATGGAGAAATTATCTAAAGAACATAATGCTTTTATAAGACCATCATCATCATCAGGTCAACTAGGTGGTGTTGGAAATAGTACTAGAGAAATAATTTGCCTTTGCGAGGCAGCAGGATACAATAGAATAATAATAGAGACAGTAGGTGTTGGTCAGAATGAAATTGCAATTGATGATTTTGTTGACTGTTTTGTACTAATTGCTTTACCGGGCGCAGGAGATGAAATTCAAGGAATAAAGCGCGGAATTATTGAACGCACAGATATTTTAGCCGTTAACAAAGCCGATGGAGAACAAAAAAACCTTGCAAAAATAGCATTAGGTTTTTTTAAGAATGTATTACACTTATTTTCACATGAAGATGGTTGGTTAGTTCCGGCAATTTCAATAAGTGCTTTAGAGAATCAAGGAGTTGATAATCTATTAGAGCTAATTGAAAAATGTTGCAGACACAGAATGCATGACGGATACCTTGATTTTAGAAGAAAAAAACAGAATGAAATTGCATTCGATAAAAATTGTAGATCTCAAATTATTCATGAAATTATGCAGGAAAAACATTTTAATGACATTAATAAATCACTGAAAGATCAAATTATAAATGGCTCCATAACACCTGAAAAAGCCTCAGATATTTTTATCAAAGAATTTATTGAGATCCTTAAAACTCCTCGATAACTTCTTGCCTCAAATAGTTTAAAGCGGACTTAGACGGTATATTTCCCATTTGCATGCATGCCTTTAAAATAGCTTTACTAAGGTCAGCGCCACTTGCTTCAGGACCAAGATCAGCGGAAACAGTATTTACAATTGAAACCATTGTACTCTTTGAAGCAACAACCATCTCCCACATTCTATCCGAAACATATATTTGTTGACTAAGATTGTGTTCAAACTCATTTCTTATATTCTGTTGAATGAGAAGCAAATACTCTTGATTTGTAAGATTACCCGCTTTAACTCTTATCAATAGAGAATTTGGACTAATTCGTTCCAGGAATAATGCTAAACGCTCATAAGCCTGCATTCTAATGGGAAGTGATTGCTTTTGAGTAGCTCTGACTCTTTCGTTTCGTCTTCTCTTATCCTCATTTTCTAAAAAACTTGACATCATTAAATAAACTACAATCAGAATTAGAATAGAGGGGAAAATCGTGCGAAAAGTATCCAAAAAAATATCCATAAAACAAATATCGGCCATTTACTGGCAATTCATACTTTTACACACATGCTTTTTCTATCTAACCGAGTCAAGTCTTTGGCAGTGCCTATGACTATTGAAATGACAAAAAAAAGTCGTGAACTGCAGGAAGCAGGACATGATATAATCAGTCTAAGTCTGGGAGAACCTGATTTTGATACTCCAGATTTTATTAAAACTTCGGGTAAAAGAGGTATTGATGAAAATTATTCCCATTATATGCCTGTTCCAGGATATCTAGACCTGAGGCAAGCCATTTCAGAAAAATTTAAAAGAGATAATAACCTTTCTTATCAGCCGAATCAAATAATTGTAAGCACTGGAGCTAAGCAGTCGATAGCGAATATAGTTTTAGCAATTGTTAACCAAGGAGATGATGTTATAATACCAGCTCCGTACTGGGTTTCATATGCGGACCTGGTTAAATTTATTGGAGGCAATATTGTTTCTCCAAAAGCAGGATTAGATCAGGGATTTAAAATAACACCAGCTCAATTAGAAGATTCAATAACAAAAAAGACAAAATTAATGATCTTTTCGAGCCCCAATAATCCGAGTGGTGCTATGTACTCTGAAGACGAGCTAAAATCTCTTGTTATTGTTCTTAAAAAACATCCGCAAGTTTGGGTGATTAGTGATGAGATATACGAATACATCAGCTATGGGGAAAAGCATGTCAGTATGGCCTCATTTGAAGGTATGAAAGATCGAGTTGCCACAGTAAATGGTCTTTCAAAAGGATTTGCCATGACTGGATGGAGAATAGGTTTCATGGGTGCTCCTGAAACATTAGCAAGAGCATGTGAGAAAATTCAAAGTCAGTTTACAAGTGGGGCTTCCAGTATCGCCCAACGAGCTGCAATCGCTGCAGTTCTTGCTGGGCCAGAAAAAGTTTCATACATGGTTGAGGATTTTACAATTAGAAGAAAAATATTGGCGAATATTCTCAATAAGGCAAAATATTTAAATTTTATCGAACCAGCTGGAGCATTTTATCTTTTCGTAGATGCCTCAAACTACTTAAATGAAAATTATAAAACTGCATCAGATCTATGCATGGCAATTTTAGATGGAGGTGTAGCATCTGTTCCAGGTGAGGCATTCGGACTTGACGGATATATAAGATTTAGCTATGCTGCCTCTGAAGAGAATCTTAAAAAAGCAGGTGAGCGTATAATCACCACCTTACTTTCAATTAAATCAAATTAAGTGAATGATTCAAATCGCAAAATATTATTTATAATCCGTGAATGGATTAACCTGAGGATTTATAGCAGTAAACCAATTGTTATAAAATTATTTCGCTATTTAAGTGTTCCGCTGTCCATAACTGCAGTTGCATCGCTCATTTATAGTCATGGGTTTTCCTTGTCTAAGGATGAAAGCATAGTGATAAACCTCCTGCTTAAAAGCACTATTGGATTTTATATTTTTAAATTTATAGTTGAACTTTTTTACTCATTTTCACCACTGAAATATATTAAAAATTCCAAATGGGAAAGTGGCCTAATTGTATACATGACAATTAACATTTTATGCATAAATCTTTTTAATATTGAAATAGTATCCTCTCTGGGAACTCAACTCGGATTAAAACAGCTTGACCAATTCATGATGTTATTGATTCAAGGCTATTTCTTAGTTTTTGTGGCTTTAGAAACCGGAAAAGCAAGTAGACTCCTACCATATCTAAAATTAAGCCCACCTGCTCTTTTAGTTTCTAGTTTTCTTATTATCACTTCTCTAGGTACACTTTTTTTATTGATGCCCGAAATGACAAAAAGCGGGGTTGGAATGAGTATTTATGAAGCATCTTTTACCAGTGTCTCTGCAGTCAGTGTGACAGGATTAAATATTATCAATGTTGCAGATTTTTTAAGCTTTAAAGGGAAAATTATGGTAATGATTCTAATCCAGTTAGGGGGTTTGAATTTCATTGCATTCGCTAGCATTTTTGCGCTTCTAGCAAACTCGAGGATCGGAACCCGGTATAAGAGTCTGATCCAAGTGGAATATAGCTCTGACTCACTTGAATCATCAGCACTTCTGATTCGTCAAATATTTAGATTTTCATTTATATTTGAAATTGGTGCAACGATTTTATTGTTTTTTTCATGGGGAGACTATGAATTTGAGCAAATAGGCGACAGAATTTTCTTTAGCATATTTCATGCAATCTCAGCATTTAATAATGCTGGATTTACATTATTTTCAGAGGGCATGGCACATCCTTTGATCAGTCAAAATCTTTCATTTATTTCAATAATGGCTGCAACAATTGTTTTGGGTGGTTTAGGTTTTGGAACAATCCATGACTTATTTTCATATCGGGCCGTTCTAATACGCAGAAAAAACCCTTGGAAACATTTAAAAGTCAATTCTAAAATTTCTCTTTATTCGACAATAGTTCTGATTCTGTTTGGGTCTTTAATTTATGGATTATTGGAAAATAAAGAACTACTAGATGGATTGAAAATTGGGAGTCAGGCATTCGTATCCTTTATTCAAGTAACCATTGGAAGAACTGCAGGATTCAATATAATAGAAATAGGAGAATTAGCTCTCCCTACCCTATTAATATTATTGTTTCTAATGTTTATTGGCGGGGCATCAGGTTCAACAGCAGGAGGTATCAAAACATCAACATTTACATTGGTATTAGTTAATGCGATATCTACAATCAGGGGACGAAAACGGGTAGAGCTATTTAAACATACTATTCCTGTTGAGATGTTAAATCTAGCGCTTAGCGTATTTCTTTTCACTTTAGGTGGGGTTTTATTAGGAATATTTTTATTGACAATTACTGATGGACATCTAGGACTAACTAGGATAATATTTGAACAAGTATCTGCATTCTGTACAGTTGGATTATCAATGGGTATAACCTCAGAGTTAAGCTCCGCTGGCAAAATAATTCTAATGATATCAATGCTAATTGGTCGAATTGGTACAGTAACTTTGGCTTTTGCTTTAACGAGAAGAAAAAAAGAATCCCATGATTACACATATCCCAAAGCACAAGTTCAAGTTGGATAGTATCTGTTGCCAATGAAAATCGTAAAGCCATACCATAAAGAAGGGTCGAAAAAAGAACAAGTTGCAGAGATGTTTGACTCTATTTCCAGACGATATGATTTCCTAAATCGCTTTTTATCCCTTGGAATTGATATCAATTGGAGAAAGAAAACAGTTGATTTTTTAAAAAAAACTGATGCAACTTCAATTCTTGACGTGGCAACTGGAACAGCAGATTTAGCAATTTCAATAAATAAAGGAATTCCTAATTCTCAAGTTACAGGAATTGACATTTCTTCTGGAATGATTGAAGTTGGAAGACAGAAAATATACCGCCGCAAATTAGATTCAAGTATAAATCTAATTATAGGAGATGGAGAGAATTTACCCTTTGACGATAACTCCTTTGATGCCGTAACTGTGGCTTTTGGTGTAAGGAATTTCGAGGATTTAGAAAAAGGATTATCTGAAATGAATAGGGTTATTAAACCTGGAGGTTGCATAGCCATCCTTGAATTTTCTAAACCAGAAAAAACACCATTTAAACAACTTTATTTCTTTTATTTCAAGTACATTTTGCCAACATTAGGAAGGTGGGTTTCTAAAGATGCCTCTGCATATTCTTATTTACCAGCTTCAGTTGACGCATTTCCCTACGGAGAAAAATTTATGTCAAAACTGAGTGAATTCAGCTTTAAGAACATAAAGTCCCAACCATTGACATTTGGAGTCGCTACACTTTACATTGCTTATACTTCAAAAAAGAATTGATCGTTAAATACTTATGATAATGCGATTGCTTTTGTTTATATTACTTTTTTCAAGCATCAACATAAATGCTTTTGGACAGCATCGGTCCCTTAACCTTCCGCGATATGATCAAAAACCGCTTCACTTCGGCTTTATTCTTGGAACAAGTAATTTAGGTTTTGCATATCGCACTCAAATTCAATGGCCTCAGGATGTTTACAATGTAAGGATTAGCCGACAATTGGGTTATACAGTTGGAATAGTATCTAATATTCGTTTAAGTAAAAATCTTGATCTACGGTTCATACCCACCTTTACATCAGGCGAGCGGAAGCTTTTCTTTGATTCTGTTGACCCAAGTGATGGGAATAGAAAATGGATTGAGCGCAGGATGGAATCAGCATTAATAATATTTCCACTAGAAATGAAGTGGAAAACAAATCGGATTGATAATCATCGTTGGTACGTTTTAGGGGGTCTTTATGGCGCCTTAGATTTATCATCAAAAGCTAAGGTCGTTGATGATAGAATATTTAAGTTGCAACAAAGTGACTTTGGAATTGATATTGGCGTCGGAGTTGACATTTACTTTGAGTATTTTAAATTATCTCCTCAGTTGAGAGCGACATTTGGTAGAGGTAATTTAAGAGTTAATGACAATACCAATTATTCAGATGCTCTTCCGATTTTAAATACACAAGTTATATCTTGGATTTTTACTTTTGAGTAATACTTGCTGCTAAGTATTTATTTCATAGAGTAGAATTGCGGCAGCAGTAGCTACATTTAAGCTTTCTGTCTTACTTTTTGAAGATCTTTGAATCGAAACAAAATGATCACAACGAGATTTCCAAAAATCGCTTGGACCACTACCCTCATTACCCAAAATCAAACACCCTTTGCTCGATACTAAAGCATCTTTTGGCGACTTCCCCTTCATATCTGCTACAACGATAATTCTCTTCTCCTTTCTTAGCAGAATATCAAGATTTGAATCACTTTCAAAAACCAGTGGGAGTCTAGCTAAGGAACCCATACTAGCCTGAACTACTTTCGAGCTGTATGGGTCAACCGTTCCAGGAGGTATGGCCAACCAATCCAATCCAAACCAATCAGCCAGTCTAATTAAAGCACCAGCATTACCCGGATCTTGGACTCTATCTAGGATCATCGACCATGAATCAGCATGTGGTTTGAAACTTTGCATTTTCACAATAGCAATACACTCTTGGGGATTATCTAAAGATGAATGCTTTTTCAATTGGTCATTTGATAATATAATAGACTTAGCGTGATTCTTAAAAACCCCATCTTTTAAAGTAAATAAAAATATAATCTCAAAATTCTCAGAAATAAATTCTTGTAAAACTTTTGGATTTTCAACGATAAACAATTTTCTTTCCCATCTTATCTTTTTAGAACGCAATGATAGAATGAGCTTTGAATGATTTTTTAAAAACATTAGATTGGAATTAATACCCGAAAGTTCGTTCAATTATATTTAAATTTGAATCAAAATATTCGCATGATAGCTCCATCAATACTTGCTGCAGATTTTGCAAACTTACAACGTGACATTGAAATGGTTAATGCAAGTGAAGCTGCATGGTTCCATATTGATATAATGGACGGAATATTTGTTCCGAATATATCCTTTGGACTACCGGTTTTAAAAGCAATTAAAAAACATGCACAAAAGCCTTTAGATGTTCATTTAATGATTGCTGAACCTGAAAGATATATTAAAGAATTTAAGAATGCTGGAGCTGATATTTTGACCGTTCATATTGAAGCATCAAAACACCTTCACAGAACCATTCAAGAAATTCGTTCAGAAGGTATGCTTGCTGGCGTTGCCCTAAATCCGCATACTCCTGTAGAAACATTGAGTGAAGTTTTAAATGATATTGATGTTGTTTGCTTAATGAGCGTGAATCCTGGGTTTGGAGGACAATCATTCATCCCGAGAACTTTTGAAAAAATTCAAATCTTAAAAGAGATGATTACTATTAATAAAAGTAGGGCTAAGATAGAAATTGACGGTGGTATAAATTTAGATAATGCATCAGTACTAAAAACTAAGGGAGCCGACGTACTTGTCGCAGGAAATGCTGTTTTCAAATCTGAATCACCAATAAAAACAATAGCAATGCTAAACAAATCTTAATTGCTTTAAATAGCACCTCTATTTCATGCGGAGAATAATGAAGTAAATCTCAGAAATAAGCATTGATATGGAAGAAAAATAATACGTTTGCAACTTATATAAAATATTAACTCAGAACCGGACATCATGGCCATAGATAAAATTCAAGAATTACTTGGAGAACAAGCAAAATATCTTCTAGAGCATAAATCTACCGCAATAACTAAAGATCAAATTCATCTACCATCTGGCAATTTTATTGATGATAATTTTTTAGGAACAAATCGTGGAATACCAACTCTTAGATCTTTGCAGCAACTTTATGGTACGGGTAGGCTCGCAAATACTGGTTACATGAGTATCCTTCCAATAGACCAGGGGATTGAACATTCAGCTGGAGCAAGTTTTGCACCGAACCCGCTATATTTTGACCCTGAGAATATTGTCAAATTAGCAATTGATTCTGGGTGTAATGCAGTTGCCTCAACTTTTGGGGTCCTAGCAAATGTATCTCGAAAATATGCACATAAAATACCATTCATAGTTAAGCTAAATCACAACGAATTTTTGTCATATCCAAATCAATATGATCAAACCATGTATGGTTCTGTCGAAGACGCATGGAATATGGGGGCAGTTGCAGTTGGAGCAACTGTTTACTTCGGTGCTAAAGAATCACGCCGACAATTATCAGAAGTCTCAGAGGCATTTGAACGTGCAAGAGAACTTGGAATGGCGACTATTTTATGGTGTTACACCAGGAATTCTGGATTCAAGGTTGATGGGGTAGATTATCATACTTCTGCAGATTTGACAGGACAAGCAAATCATCTTGGTGTGACCATTCAAGCAGATATAATCAAACAAAAATTACCGACTAATAACGGCGGATATAATGCCACTAAACATGGTAAAACTCATCAGAATGTTTATTCAGAATTATCTTCTGACCACCCAATTGATCTGACGAGATATCAAGTTGCAAATTGCTACATGGGAAAAATTGGTCTAATAAACTCAGGAGGCGAATCAAAAGGAGCAAGTGATCTCTCCGAATCAGTAATCACAGCGGTAATAAATAAACGTGCCGGTGGACAAGGCTTAATTCTTGGTAGAAAAGCATTTCAAAGACCATGGAGGGAAGGGGTCGATTTATTAAATACAGTTCAAGACGTCTACTTGAACAATGATATCTCAATTGCTTAAATAAAAATTTATGTCTTCAGATTGGTTTCAACGTCAGAAAGAAGGGATCACAACCCCAACCCAAGAAAAGAAAGAAACACCGGATGGATTGTGGCATGGCTGTCCTAAATGTAAAGTGATTGTATCCATTGATGAATATCAGGGCAATTTGTGGGTCTGTGGTAATTGTGGACATCACAATGGTATCGAAGCCATTGATTATTTTTCATTCCTTTTTGATGGTAATGAATTCCAAGAGTTGGACCGTAACATGACCTCACTCGACCCCCTTGATTTTGAAGACACTAAAAAATATAAAGATCGTCTTGAGGATGCAAAAGAGAAGACGGGATTAAAAGATGCCATTACAACCGCCACAGGTAACTTAAATCAAATGCCCGTATCAATAGCAGCGATGAACTTCAACTTTATCGGAGGAAGTATGGGGTCTGTAGTTGGTGAAAAAATATCTCGAGCCATTGATTTTAGCTTAAAAAATAAAATACCTTTTATAATGATAAGTAAAAGCGGGGGCGCAAGAATGATGGAAGCAGCTTTTTCTTTGATGCAAATGGCTAAAACCTCTTCTAAACTGGCTCTTTTAGACGAAGCTAAAATCCCTTATGTGAGTCTTTTAACAAATCCAACAACTGGTGGAGTTACCGCTTCCTATGCTATGCTGGGAGACATAAACATTGCTGAGCCTGGTGCCCTTATTGGTTTTGCGGGACCAAGGATAGTTAAAGAAACAATAGGTAAAGACTTACCAGAAGGCTTTCAAACCAGTGAATTTGTCAAGGAACATGGCTTTATCGATTTCATTGTAAAAAGGAAGGAACTTAAAATGAAAATATCAGATTGGTTGCGATGTGTGGGCAATCTTCCAAAACCTGCTGAAGCCGAGTGATTTTTTCGTAATTTTGCAAACTTCCGATAGTCGGAGATTTTACAGCACAAACATCTAAATGATTAAGGCATGTATTTAAATTCAGAAAAAAAGCGTGAAATTTTCGCGCAGCACGGTAAGTCAAAAGAAGACACTGGAACAGCAGAAGGGCAAATAGCTCTATTCACTTATCGTATAACTCACTTAACTGAGCATCTCAAAAAGAATCGAAAGGATCACAATACAGAGCGATCATTAATTCGTTTAGTGGGTAAACGAAGAGGACTTCTAAACAACCTTCAAAAAAATCAAATTGAACGCTATCGTGCGATAGTTGAAAAATTGGGTCTCAGAAAATAAAAATATAAGATTCCAAAGACAGGAATCTACAAAGGCAATTCAATATTGAATTGCCTTTTCTCATTGATAAAAGCAGTCGTTAGTTAATACAAGCATCGAAAAATATAAAGAATGAAAGCACCAGAACCAATACATCAAAGCATAACTCTTAAAGATGGAAGAGTAATAACACTAGAAACGGGAAGAATGGCTCGTCAAGCAAATGGCTCTGTTCTTCTGACTTGCGGAGGTACAGCTCTTTTGGCAACAGTAGTAGCATCTAAAGAGGCTCGACCGGGAGTTGATTTCTTGCCTTTGTCCGTTGAATACAAAGAGAAATTTGCGGGTGCTGGTAGAGTCCCAGGAGGTTTTTTAAAACGCGAAGGAAGACCCAGCGATCGAGAAGTCTTGGTTTGCCGTTTAGTAGACCGTGTTTTACGCCCCCTCTTTCCAGATGACTTTCATGCCGATATTCAAGTAATCATAACGATGCTGTCATTTGACCCCATAGCTGCTCCAGAATCATTAGCTGGTTTTGCTGCCTCTGCGGCAATCTCAATAAGTGACATTCCATTTAATGGGCCTATGTCTGAGGTTTCGGTAGCTAGAGTTAATGGCGAATTTGTTGTCAATCCAAATTATGAGCAATTAGAAGAAGCTGATATCGAAATGATGATTGGTGGAACAATAGAAAGTGTTGTGATGGTTGAAGGGGAGATGAAAGAAGTCTCTGAAGACGAAATGCTAGAAGCAATTGAAATTGGCCATGCTGCTATTAAGCAGCAAGTAGAAGTTCAGAAGGCTTTGGCTAAAATGGTTCCAAGCGCATTGCCAAAAAGAGAATATAGTCATGAATCTCATGATGAGGACCTAAGAAAGCGTATCCATGAAGCTACTTATGCTGGGGCATATCAAGCTGCCGGTCTTGGGATTTCTGACAGAAAAGAAAGGTCATCAAAATTTAAGCAAGTTTTTGAGGATTTCGCCGTTACAATGAGTGATGAAGAGAAAGAAAATAAATTAGGCTTAGCCAAAATTTATTTTCATGATGTAGAATGTCAAGCGGTAAGAAATCAAATTTTAGATAGTGGAATAAGACTTGACGGAAGAAAAACAAATGAGATTCGCCCAATATGGTGCGAAGTAGATATTCTCCCCGGACCTCACGGTTGTGCATTGTTCACGCGTGGTGAGACTCAATCATTTACAACTGTTACTTTGGGATCAGCTCTTGACTCCAACAGAATTGATGCTGCAACTGTTACGGGTGACGAAAAATTTTATTTACATTATAATTTCCCACCATTCTCGACAGGAGAAGCCCGCATGATGAGAGGTACCAGTCGACGTGAAGTTGGTCATGGTAACCTTGCCCAACGTGCCCTTAAAAATATGATTCCTTCTGAATCCGGTTATACCATTCGAGTAGTCTCTGATATTTTAGAATCCAACGGGTCTAGCTCCATGGCAACAGTCTGCGCTGGAACTTTAGCGCTCATGGATGCCGGTATAGAAATAGAAAATCCTGTAAGCGGAATAGCTATGGGCTTAATTACAGATGAGAAATCCGGGAAATATGCCGTTTTAAGCGATATTTTAGGTGATGAAGATCATTTAGGAGATATGGACTTTAAGGTAACTGGTACGAAAAATGGTATCACAGCATGTCAAATGGATATTAAGACCAAAGGCCTAAGTGTAGAAATACTTAAAAATGCGCTTAACCAGGCTAAAGAGGGAAGAGAACATATTTTAGGTGTAATGACTAGTGCCATGCCAAGTCATCGTAAAGAAATGAAGTCTCATGCACCTAAAATGGTTGTTATGGAAATTCCGAAGAGCTTTATTGGCGGTATAATAGGTCCTGGAGGAAAAATCATACAGGGTATGCAAGCTGAAACTGGTACAACTATTACAATTGAAGAAATTGGCAATATTGGACGCGTAGAAATAAGCGGAACTAGTGCTGATGGAATCGCTCTTGCCCAAGAACGTGTCAATGAAATATGCTTTGTACCTATAGTTGATAATATCTATGATGGTATTGTTAAAGGTGTCCAAACTTTCGGAGTTTTTGTTGAAATAGGTCGAGGAACTGAAGGTTTATTGCATGTTTCTGAAATGGATTGGAAACGCGTTGAAGACCCATCTCAACTTTATAAAGAAGGTGACAAAGTTCAAGTCAAACTTTTGAATATCGATGACAAAGGCAAACTGCGTCTCTCAAGAAAAGTTTTGATAGAAAAACCTGAAGGCTATGTTGAACGAGCTCCGAGACCACGAGAAGATCGCGGACCGCGAAAGGATCGAGGAGCACAAAGAGACAACAAGAATTCTTAAATTAAAGAGCAAGTAACAGATATATCCTTGATCAAATCAACTAACGAATAAATTATATTCGATGCGTCAATTAAAAATAACGAAACAAGTAACTAATAGAGAAACTGCTTCTCTGGATAAATACCTCCAAGAGATTGGCAAGGTTGAATTAATTACAGCAGAAGAAGAAGTTGAATTAGCCCAGAAAATAAAAGCTGGCGATCAACGTGCTTTGGAAAAATTAACCAAAGCAAATCTTCGTTTTGTTGTTTCAGTTGCCAAGCAATATCAAAATCAAGGTCTAACACTTCCGGATTTAATAAATGAGGGAAACCTTGGTCTGATTAAGGCAGCCCAAAGATTTGACGAAACAAGAGGTTTTAAGTTTATTTCCTATGCCGTTTGGTGGATCCGCCAAAGTATTTTGCAAGCTCTCGCAGAACAGTCAAGAATTGTTCGCTTACCGCTAAATAAAATTGGATCCATCAATAAAATCAATAAGGCATATGCATCGCTTGAACAAGCTCATGAACGTCCTCCAAGTGCAGAAGAAATTGCTGGAAAACTTGAAATGAGTGAAATGGACGTTAAAGAGTCCATGAGAAACAGTGGGCGACATGTATCCATGGATGCTCCATTGGTTGAAGGGGAAGACAGTAATTTATACGATGTTCTTAATTCCTCAGATTCACCTAACCCTGATGATGATCTAATGGTTGACTCTCTAAGAACAGAGATCGAAAGATCGTTAACCACCTTAACTCCTCGCGAAGGCGATGTGATACGACTTTACTTTGGTCTGAACGGACAACACCCCCTAACTCTTGAAGAGATTGGTGAGAAATTTGACCTAACAAGGGAACGTGTTAGACAAATAAAAGAAAAAGCCATTCGCCGCTTAAAGCACACATCAAGAAGTACTATTTTAAAAACGTATTTAGGTTAAGTATTAAGCTTCACCCAAAATGCTTTAATCTCAGATTGCCTTTTCTTAAAGCAAATCTGAGTGATTTAATATAATTCGATTTACATTTACACATAAATTCATTGGGGCTGACCGGTTTTGACAGCGAGATGAAAGGATTTGTAAGCATGCCGAGCTATTCGATTGATGCTCGTAAATACAACATCGAAATTTATAATTGGCGAGTCTAACTACGCTCTTGCCGCTTAATAATCTGATAGATTATTAGGCTAATTTTGCACCAGGTGTGAAAGTGAGACATCTCTCGATATCCATGTCTTGCGGAGATTGGTAAAGAGGTGTAATAAAGCAGGAATAGGGATATTTTTTCTACGACGGTATTCCGAAATTAAGTAGATAAGTATTTAGTGGGTTGTCCAACATCAGCTGAATATCGAAAATTAATGCTGGAATAAGCATGTAGAAAACATATGTTTTCCTCGTCTGGACGCGGGTTCGATTCCCGCCAGCTCCACGAAAAAACCCCACTTAAATTGAGTGGGGGTTTTTTTATCAAAGAATTATTCTGCCTTCTTTAATTTCTGCCTTCTTTAATTTCTGCCTTCCAGAAGTGCTTTAATCATGCTTTGGTCAGGTTCTAAAAATTCTCCTTGCTTATATGTAAAGTGCCCATAACCTAGTTTATCTGCTCTGAAATTAACCTTTACACCTAATTCTTTTTGGTAATAATCGCTAAGCCATTTACCAATTTCAGGCGGACAGAGTTCATCATCAGAAGCATGCCAAATACAAATATTATCATTCTTTATATTGCGGGGATCAAAACCCCAATCGTAACACACATCATGGGTCGTTTCATAAGTACCACCAACAATGCCTCTTATTACTGCTCTTTTTAAAGTATCTCTCATAATTCTAAAAGTAGCAGTTGTGCTTGCCATTTTTATTGCTTTCAATGGTAACCATGGAGACAATGTAACTAGACTTAAGTGCATTACTCCAAAATACCATGCCATATAAAACTTCTGAATTGTCGAAGTATTTGGTAATGAATCGGATCCAATTGCAGATACAACTCCTACTTCTTTACTTACTTTAGATGGCAACAATGGTGCATTAAGTCCAAAACCTTCACAGCGTTCAGGGTAATAATATGCGGCAGCCATTGCATGAACTGTCCCTTGCGAATGCCCCATAATCATAAACTTATCAACTTCTTCTTTTTTTAGAACAGCTGCTAAATCCTCCTTTGGCCAATCTGCAACTTGCCTACCTGGCTTCATATCTGTATAACCATAACCAGGCAAGCTTATGGCAATACCTTTTAGTCCTAATTCTATGCAGCATTTTTCATTAAAAGCAATTTCACTCATCGCTTCAGGCCCAGAACCATGCATACATATTACCACTTTTGATTGAGGTTCTAAATTTCCAAAAACAAAGTATTCCACCTTTCTGCCATCTTCTGTTTCAGCATATTTTCCCCCATCATTCTCAAGGGCTTTTTCATCAAACGGGAGCGGCCCTTTTTTCAGAAGATACAATCCCATGATTAGAAGAATCAGGTATATCGAAATTAATCCAAGTACAATGTATCCTAAAATATAAATTACAATCATTCTATTTTTAAATTATCTGTTTCAATTCGCTTATTGGTAACGTAGGGATATACCATATATGGTATATCTCTTATATGGTTATATATATCAAAAATAGATATAAAGCGTTGAATTATAAATATCTAGCTAGTATTAAATAATTGTAAACGTTTGTAAATGGATAAGGGTGTCGCCAAAAATTAAAATTGGTTTTTATACCTCAAACCAAAGCACGTTAATCCGATCAAATAGGGGAGTGCCATGTTTAATTGTCTCGATTACTTTTTCACATATATTTAAGTGAGTTTAGGTCGGTCAAAAAGTTTGAACTTTCCCGTGCTGACGTCACCAAAGTTAACTTTTAGATTTATTGGTCTTGATTTTCAGGATTCAATTTGTCTGAAATTTTCTTGAGATCGTTGTTGAAGTGTTTCGACTTCCCGCCTCTCTTCTCCACAATTGACCGACAAACACTGAGGATTTAGTCCATTAATTTGGCACTATCCTCGGTGTTTTTTCTTCCTATCAAACAACTCCCAAACTAAATGTTTACAGATCATTAGACTTAATTTAATGAGTTCTTTAATAGATTCTGTAGGGTGTTCCATAGATCTTTTACCACATCCTGTTTTTGTCTCTTTAAACCGATTTTCCGTTGGAATATCTGCACCTAACTAAACCTAATACACCCAATTTAGGTGCATTTAGGTCACAGAAATCGATTTTTTAGGTCATAGAGTACTGTTTATCAATTAGTTATTAACTTATTAAAAAACAGGAAATTATGAGTAATGTCAAGTTCAACTACTTTTTAAAAAACAACCCGAACAACAAAAGAGAACTCCCAATTGTGATGACAATCATCATGTCGGGGGAACGAACACAGATGTTCACGGGTCTATGGACAGTGAAATCGAAATGGAATCAAAAGTATTCTAAAGTGATCGGAACTTTCTCGGTAATTTTAATGTGTGATTTAAAATACTACAAAATGAAAGTAAAGTATAATAGAGTAAGTACCATTCTACAAACAGCTAATAGATTCAAAGCAGATAATGATCACTATGATATGACATTATTGGATAAAGTTTCATGCTCTGTTTCTTTTATGGATCGGACTGAAGCAAAAAAGTTATTTACAAATTCTGGTTGAGAAGGAGTCAAAAACGCTAGCAGTTGGAGATCTGGTAAAAGTGCCTTTGTTAGAACAAGAGGCTATATTGGTCTCTATCAAAGGAAAAAAGTGTTTGGCCCAGTTGCAAAAATTAGGCGCCATTGTTTCATTTCAATTGCAGTGGGCAATTGAAGTTTTTTTTGCACAAAAGGAATTCGTACTTTTGTGATAAATATAAGGAATAAAATAAATGAAAAAGAATACTCAACCATTTCTAATTTTGCTTTTAATTTTTTTTACAAGCATTGCATTTTCGCAAGACATCAGCCAATTAAAAAATGTAGATGTCAATTCGATCTCTGACGATCAAATTGAATCTTACTGGTCACAAATAAAAAAAGGTGGTTATAATATGGCGCAGGTAGAGGTTCTTGGAAAGGCACAAGGAATTTCTGCAACTAAAATAGCAGACTTTAAAAGAAGGGTAAATAGCTTAGGATCAATAAATTCCCTTCAAAATAAGGCGATTGAAGAAAATTCAAAAGTCGGTTTGTACCTTCATAATTGCAATGAGTATCTAGAGGCGCAGTTTGCAACATTTAAGGTTATGGGTGTCC
>CAJVWI010000008.1 GCA_913009655.1 uncultured Cryomorphaceae bacterium | reverse complement strand
CGCACTCTCTGTAAATTATCGCTCTAAATTTAACTTTTCCAGCATTTGCACCTGAGGTTGCACATTGCCACGTGATTTCACCACCCATCAAATGTGAAGCTGATAAATTATTTCCTAGCAGAAGTATAAAAATGATGGTTAGAAATTTTCTCATTTGATTGTCTTTAGTTGATTCGAACACTTTTGATACTACCTGATAATTCTCGATTGAATCCAGTTATGCTATCTAAAAAAGTGACTTTAGGAATGTTAATAATCACCTCATTCCCAAAATCTAAAACTCCTGCTGATGTAATTGTCTTTGTTCCAATATTTCTTACGTTTACCTCAATTTCTCCCTTGACATAATATGGTTCCAATGGTAAATTAAAAGTTGCCATTTGCTTACCCGTCGATTGGCTTGCTAAACCAAGGGTTCCCGAAATTGATTCTCCTTTTGAATAATTTTCAGAGTTTTTTATACCCTTGAAGCCAATTGAAATCGCATTGCCTGTATAAGCCGCTCGTGACCCTTCCGTGTTATTGGCCCAAAAATCCATCAAACTAATGGAGTCATTTCGGAATTCACCTTTGTATTTATAATCACTTCCATCAAGGGTGATGTCTATCTCCCATTTGGCTTTAGACGAAGTACTTGATGAGTCACAACTCGTAATCCAAATAAACGAGGATAAGAGAAATAATTTGAAAATTGTTTTCATAATAAATAAGAATTTAGAATAATCGTAAGAATTAGTTTACAAAGATGTTTTGCAAAAGAATGGTCTCACTTGGTAGGACGGAATTTAGATCTGTTGAGTCTATTGTGCCATCGGCATTGAGATCATAACTACTTAAACTTTGGTAGAAATTAGGTACAGTGATATTAAAAACTTCTTCAAAATTATTTGTCCAATTACCATCCGTTGGGTTCGGGAGCCAAAAGTCCTTAAATATCATTCTGAAGGCTTCTTCTTCAGAGTGGTTTAGTTTTTGAAGTTCTTTTGACAGGGCAAGTAACATAAAAACAGAAGATGAATAGTTTCGGTCTTTATCTGAGGATGCAGCATAGGTCTCATAAATACTTGGGTTATTTACAGCTGCAATATTGACGTCATTAACATCCCACTTAAAATAATTATAATTATAGTACTGTTGAATATACATAGACTCTATTGTTGTTGCACCGCCCTCTGACATCCACTTCAGCTCAATATCATGATCGTAAAAAGTTTTTGAAAGTGACATTTGATAGACATGGAAATATTCATGGGCAATCACGGAATACCTATGCATTTGGTCATTGTCAAATTCTGCAGCAGGAATTTCTAAGACCATATATCTTTCATTCTGATTTCCACAAATACAAGCTCCATCAGCATCTCCAATTTGACTTTGGTAAGGCTTATTGGTTGTGCTTTTCCATGCGTAAATATCCATTTCATATGAATAGTCTTTTGGTATGATTTTAATCTTATCATCCAGATTATTCATGATGGTATAAAATTCTGATTCCCAGTCACTAGGAAGGTCTGAATGAATGTTATGATTAAAAGTAAAATTTGCCGGTATGACGATTTCTTTACCACAAGAGAATAGAATTAAAAGTGCTAAAAGTGAGATTGTTTTTTTCATAATTATTTTTCTTTTTTACAGTAAATCTCGTTCCGCTAATCTTCTATCTTTCGCTTTTTTACTTTTATAAAGATCTAACAAAGGTTTATTTAAATCTCTAATTTTCTTTATTTCTAAAGAATCTGAATCGGATGGTATCCAATGAATTTTCCCTGAATCAAAATCTGAACTATATCCACCTCTAAAATCAACACTCCAGATTGACTTTTCACTGCTTTGATAAAAGAGCTTCTTAGTTTCTTCATAAAAAAAATCATTCTGATAATTTTGACCTATTGAAAAGGTATCAACTTTGTTGACTAAATACCAGTAGCCGCACATATGACATTCTAAAGAGGGTACCACGCATGTATCGCACAAGGGAAATTCAATATCTGCCTTGAACCATTCTTCTTGAATTGGTTTAGTTGAATCTTCAAAGGTATAAGTCAGTATTCCATTTGTCCATTGGGTTCCATTATGTTTTGTTAGAAATGCAGTTTTCTCGCTTACGGAATTTGTCTGTGCATTGCCTTGAAATGATAAGCCAATAAAAATCGAGAAAGAAAATATAATTGAACGTCGCACAACACTAAGATAGTTAACCATTGTATTTGTCTCACAATTAAATCGAGATCCTAGTGTAACTTGACTCAATCATACAACTCCTAATTTTATGAAAGAAGCGACAATAAGATTTGTTCAAGAAAAGGACCTCGTTGCACTTGTTCTACTTTGCGAAGAGCATGCTCATTTTGAAAGGGCAGACTATTCTAGGATGAATAAAGAGTCTATGTTAGAAGCCAAGCTTTTTTGCGAAAGCCCAAGCTTCAAATGCTTGGTTGTTGAATACAATGACTCGATTGTTGGCTATTGCTCATACATGAAACAGTTTTCAACCTGGGATTCTGATTATTATTTACATATGGATTGCCTTTTTTTAATTAAAGAAGCCAGAGGATTCGGATTAGGCGAAATTTTGCTAAATAGATTAAAAGAAGAAGCGAACCTGGTTAATTGTAAAATAATCCAATGGCAAACGCCATCATTTAATTCACGGGCAATTAAATTCTATGACAGAATAGGAGGTAGGTCAATTTCAAAAGAGAGATATTTTTTGAATATTTAGTGAGAAAAGCCTAATCCGTGAATTTAAATTTTAAAAGAAGTTTATTTCTTTCCTTGAATAAGGGAATCGATTACGCTAGGGTCTAGAAGGGTAGATGTGTCACCCATGTCTTCGGTATTTCCCTCTGCAATTTTGCGAAGAATACGTCTCATTATTTTACCAGATCTTGTTTTTGGAAGCCCTTGTGCTATCTGAATAATGTCAGGCTTTGCGATATGACCGATGGATTCAACAACAGCTGAAATCACTGAGATATTTACATCTTTTTCACTATGGTTGCCAGTCTCCAAAGAGATAAAAGCATAGATTCCTTGCCCTTTTACAGGATGAGGATAGCCAACAACAGCACTTTCTGTGACTAGTGTGCTAGAATTAATCGCATTTTCAATTTCCGCTGTTCCAAAACGATGTCCGCTTACATTAAGAACATCATCGACTCTTCCTACAATACGGAACATGCCATCTTCTCTTTTTGCGCCATCTCCAGTAAAATAATAGCCATCGTAATTCGAGAAATAAACATGTTTGCATCGCTGATTGTCGCCATAAATAGTCCTTAACATTGATGGCCATGGGAACTTTATGCATAAATGTCCTTCAATACCATCATCTGATATTTCTATTCCATTCACATCTAAAATAACGGGATGAATTCCTGGAAGTGGTAATCCAGCAAAAGTTGCTCTTTGTTCATTTATGTCTCCCAATCCAGAAATCATAATCCCACCAGTTTCAGTCTGCCACCAGGTATCGACAATAGGACAATTACTTCTACCAACTAATTTTTCATACCAATCCCAAGCTTCTTTATTTATCGGCTCGCCTACAGATCCGATCACTTTTAAAGTTTTCAGACTAGCACTTTCTACCCATTTATTTCCAAGAGCCATTAATGATCTAATTGCGGTAGGTGCAGTATAAAATTGGTTAACACTGTACTTGTCGCATATTTCCCAGAAACGTCCTGCATTTGGCCAAGTAGGAATCCCCTCAAAAATTAGGGTTGTCGCGCAATTGAGAAGGGGGCCATAGATTATATAGCTGTGCCCCGTTATCCATCCCACATCTGCGGTGCACCAATATATATCTCCTTTTCGGTATTGAAATACATTTTTAAAACTATATCCAACATAAACCATATAGCCTCCACATGTATGCACAATACCTTTAGGTTTACCAGTGGATCCTGAAGTATATAGAATAAATAGCATGTCTTCAGAATCCATTGGTTCAGCAGGACAGTAATCACTAACGTTTAGCTCCGCTTCGTGGTACCAAATGTCTCTGTTCGCCATCATTTGAATATCGCTATTATCCCGTTTGACAACAACTACTGTTTTAATACTTGGGCAGGATGTTAGTGCTTCATCTACTGTAGTTTTTACAGCTAGATTTTTTGAGCCACGATACATTCCATCTGAAGTCAATACGGCACAGCATGTGGAGTCATTTATTCTTTCAGCCAAGGCTTGAGAAGAAAAACCTGCAAAAACTACACTATGAATAGCACCGATTCGTGCACAAGCCAAAACACCAACAGTTAATTCAGGTATCATGGGCATGTAAATGGCAACTCTATCTCCTTTATTAATGCCTTGTGATTTTAAAACATTTGAAAACTTGCATACTGCGATATGCAATTCATTGTAGGTCATCCGAATTTCCGATTCCTCCGGATTATTTGGTTCCCAAATTAACGCTATCGTTTCACCATTAATTTTCAGGTGTCTATCGAGACAGTTTTCCGTTATATTCAGTTTGCCGCCTTGAAACCAATTTATTTTAGGCTCTTTAAAATCCCAATCTAGTGTTTTAAACCCCTTTTTTTGCCAATGATAATGAGATGCTATATCATCCCAAAATATTTCTGGATTTTCAGCGGCATTTTTACATGCCGTATTGTATTCTTTGCGCGTACTTAATTCAAACAAGTTCATGATTCATTAATTGATAAGCATCCCCTGGGAATACAAATAGCGGAAAATCGCTTGCTCTCCGGATTCTGAGATAAATTCTCTCCCTCCCTTTTTATTAACTTTTACGGCCATTCTTGGAATGGTACTTGCCCATTGGCTTTCTGTAAAACTTCCAGCTTTATAGAGGCCATGGCATTTGCCACAATTCACCTGGTATAAGCCTTCTCCTGCTTGATATTCTGTAAGTGTATATCCCGGAAATTTCTCATGAACGACCTCCATTGTTAAGGGTTCAGAATCTTTGTCTTTTTCTAGTTGAAGTATTCCGCATGACGAAGCAGTTATTACAATAAATAGAAGTGAACACAATTTGGTAATATTCATAAAAGTGATTTTCAAAATTATCATATACAAGTCTACATGTTTTTAACCAAAAAAGCATCGTATCAGTTGAAAAGTTGTTCTGCAACTTGATGTAACTAGGATATTGAAATAATATCTTTGGTTATGCGTTTCCAGCTTGGTATTTTTTTATGCTTAAATTTTTTCCAGTCAAAAGCTGAGCCTCCTATCTATTTTTTTCCAGACTTGATAAGAACAGAGCAGATAATTTGGCAACAAAAGAATTTTGACAGCCCAGATGGACATGTTCGTTTCATGGGTTTATTTGGCCTGCATCCCAGTGCAATTGCGAAATATGGATTTAATCACGAGGATTTAGATTCCTTAAGAGGATTTTCTGTAGCTGAGACTCTTTGGCTTGAGTACTTGTGTCAATTTAATGATTCAACTAAAGCTGATCTTGCTTTGATTTATGGGCCATCAATTTTAGGGACTATGCCAATTGACGAACTTGTTTTGACTAAGGCTAGAATAAAATACAGCAAGGGTTCGGATGATCTGTTAGGAAATTTAACTGAGCTAAAGGAATGTATTGGTAACATTAGTTCTAGTAAAGTAAAGACCAGTAATCCCGTTATTAGGTTATCAGAAATTCCTCGATTCACAATTTATAAAGTGAAAAAAGGTGATAGTCTATGGAAAATAAGAAAAAGCTATCCAAGGTTATCATTAGATGACCTAATTCTAATAAACAAAGGAACCGATGCAATTTACCCTGGTCAACGCCTTAATATCCCTTTGTAATTTTCTATGAAAAATGAGCAACGGAACCCATTGCAGATTGCTATTTTTTTTCTAAGCATAATCCTTGTTATAGGGATAGGGTCTTATTTAAACCCTTCTGCGGAAATCTCGATAAATGAACATTTTACTTTGAGGGCTCCACAATGGAAGCTAACCGTTTTAGAACCAATAGAAGAAGAGCCTTTAGTTATTGAAGATCTATCCAAGGATACAATAGTTAAGGAAATAAATAAATCTCGAACAGATGAAAGGTCAAAAAAAACACAAAGACGTTTGTCGACAATATCATTTTCAAAGAATGACACTCTCAGATTCAAGTCATTCTCAAAATCTTTAGAAAGGCTTGATTTAAAGACATCTTTGAGAATTCTCCATTATGGAGATTCTCAGATTGAAGGCGATCGAATGACAAGAGAAATTCGTGATTTCTTCCAAAAGAATTATGGAGGAAATGGTGCGGGTTTTCAAAATTTAACACCTTTTGTTCCAATGGCGGCTGTTGCCCATACCACAAAGGGAGAGTGGTATAGAATGGTTAGTTTCGGGAGAAAGAATCAGAAACAAGAACAAGGGCGTTACGGTTTATCAGGAATATCTAATCGCTACAAAGTTCAAAATGATGTTGGTGCAGATGCGATAGTTAGTTTTAAGCCACGTAAATATGGATATACGAGGGCCCGAAAATTTTCAAGATTCGAGCTATTTCATGGACCCTCGAAAGGTCCACTTGAAATAAAGTGGTTTGCAAATGATACTCTTTGGCGCATTGAATATCTCGATAGTAATGCCAGCGGAGGTAGTTTTATTCAGATAGCAACCGATCCTGTTCAAGAATTGAAGCTTGAATTCACAGGCAATAGTCCAGATTTATATGGTATTTCTCTTGATGGGCTTTTTGGAGTAAATGTTGACAATATATCTATGAGAGGAGCTAGTGGAACGAGCTTTACCCAAATGGATGAATTTCATTTAAGTCAAGAGCTGAAAAATCATCCTATTGGTCTTATTATATTGCAGTTTGGAGGTAATTCAGTTCCATATTTTAAATCCAAAGAGTCAGTTAGTAGATATGGCGATTCATTTGTTCGTCAAATCAGGTTGTTTCGTAGGCTCGTTCCGTCAGCTAATATTCTTGTAATTGGGCCTAGCGATATGGCTTTTAAAGCAGGGCTGAATTGGGTGAGTTATCCGTTTGTTCGAGAAGTTAGGGATATCATGAAAAAGGTAGCTTTTGATGAGAATGTCGGCTTTTTTGATTTGTTTGCTTTAATGGGTGAAGAGGGATCTATGGTTGATTGGGTGAATCAATCTCCTCCTTTAGCAGGTCCTGATTATATTCATTTTACTCCTAGAGGAGCTCAGAAAGTTGGAAGGGCAATTGTTGCAGCATTAGAATTTGAATTAAGCACTTATGAATAATAGAATTCTAGCGTGCATTTTTATTTTTCAGGCTTTTTTATGTCTTTCTTCTCAGCCAATATCTTTGAAAGCATTACCTGATCCTCTTCCAGAGCCAGGTATAAAAAATCAACTAGATTTCCCCAATGGAAAAAATGGATTCATACCCCTTTTTAATAAGTTAGATCAATTGATATTTAAAGGTTTGGGAGAGGTTAATATAGTTCATATTGGAGGCTCTCATGTCCAAGCAGGTATGTTGACTGATGCTATTAGATTTAAACTTCAATCCATGTCTCCCGGTTTAGAAGGGGAAAGAGGTTTTTTCTTTCCTTTTTCTTTAGCTCATACAAACAACCCAAGCACGTATAAAGTAATAGCATATCCGTCATCTTCGAATTGGATTGGTCAGCGTTGTTCAGTCCCAAGACATAAGGGACCTTGGGGTATGTCAGGTATAAGGGCTTGGACCCGAGACTCTAATTCAAAGGTTGAAATTTACAGTAGAGACGAGCCGTTTAGATATGATAAGATTAGAATCTTTGCCTCTCCAAGTGATAGCTCTATGCATGTTCAGTTTCTAAACAATCCCGATAGCTCATGGTATAATTCAGATATTGATGCTTTTGAGGCACTTTATTTACGACCTCAAGACACTATTAGTTTTGGTCTTGTTTCTCTTACCTCAAAACAAAAATATTTTTCTTTGGAAGGTGTTCAAGTGCTCAGGAACACTCCAGGTTTGCGCTATCATGCTATTGGGGCTAATGGAGCAGCTACTCATTCATACTTAAAGTGTGATCGATTCGGCAAACAATTGAATGCCATATATCCTGATTTGGTTCTTTTCGGACTGGGAATCAATGATGCTTATAAATCCATTCACCGATTTGATTCTCTGGCTTATGAGAATAATTATGACAGCTTAGTTAAGGCAATTAAATTGGTAAATCCTGATTGTGCTTTTATATTTTTAACGAACAATGATAGTTTTTACAAAGGGAAATATAACCCTCATGGTGAAACTGTCCGCAGAGTAATGTATAGACTTGCCAATAAGCATAGATCCTCTGTTCATGATTTTTATAATTTGATGGGAGGAAGGAACTCTGTGCCTTTTTGGATCCGAAAAGGATGGGCAAAAGCAGACGGCATTCATATGACCCCAGCTGGTTACGGGCTTCAAGCCAATTGGCTTGCAATGGCTATTGAGAATGCATTTTTAGAGACTAAAAGGGAGGATGCTAACCAAGGGTTTGAAATTCTAAATACTTTAAAGTAATGATTGAACTTTTCTTTCGTGACTTTCCTCAAATCTGGAGTTTCAGTTCAAACTCTCCATTGAATTTCACTTCTATATTTTTTTGGCTTTTATTTGGTTTTTCATTACTCTTTTACGCTTTAGTTTATAGAAAGACAGCTCTAAGGAATGCATTTTTGTTTTTTATAAGCTTGTTTTTTTATTATAAAACAAGTGGAGTTTTTTTTATTCTACTTATTTTCTCCACTCTAGTTGATTTTGCAATTGGACACGGTTTGTATAGAACTCTATCGATATGGAAGAGGCAGGTATGGGTTGCAATTAGTGTTTTAGTTAATTTATCGGTTTTGAGTTATTTCAAATATCCATACTTTATTTCTGATTTTTTATCCGAGGGTTTTAATATCAATTGGGATCCAATGCCAGTTCATGCGATATGGAGTAATGCTTATTTGGGAACCGATTTTATAGAAAGCAAAATTTTATTACCCGTAGGTATTTCTTTCTATACTTTTCAATGTTTGTCATATATAATTGATATTTACAGGCGAAAAATAGAGCCGGTTAAATCGCCATTAGATTTTGGTTTTTATGTCAGTTTCTTTCCACAGTTAGTTGCAGGTCCCATAGTGAGGGCCTCAGAATTTATTCCACAACTTTATAAACCTTATAAATTAACTCGAGCGGCTTTTGGACTTGCTCTTTTTTGGATAATAAATGGCTTACTCAAGAAAATAGTTTTAGCTGACTATGTCGCAACTAATTTTGCCGATAGGGTTTTTGCTCAACCTACCCTATACAGTGGGCTGGAATGCTTGCTTGCTCTTTTTGCTTATTCTTTGCAGGTATATGCAGACTTCAGCGGTTATACAGATGTTGCGATCGGCGTAGCTCTTTTAATGGGATTCACATTAACGAAGAATTTTAATTCACCCTATAAGGCAATTAATGTTGGTGATTTTTGGAGGCGTTGGCATATTTCTTTGAGTAGTTGGTTAAGGGACTACCTCTACATTCCTCTTGGAGGCAATAGAGAAGGCTCCTTTGCATCTTATATAATTGTATTTACGTCTTTTTTTGCTTTAGCTATTATGGCAGAATCATGGAAGGTTCCAATCTTTATGGCAATTTTTTTATTGATAGTATTCTTCCTTACACGGTGGGTAACAGCATTTAGAAAATGGTTAAATACAAATATCAACTTGATGCTTACAATGCTATTAGGAGGGCTTTGGCACGGCTCCTCCTGGAATTTTGTTCTTTGGGGGGGGCTAAATGGATTAGGTATAATCTTTTATAAATTTTGGAAAAAAATTCGCCCTTGGAATCCTAAAGCATCCTTATTAGGAAGGACTTTTGGGATTTCTACAACATTACTATTTATAACATTTACTAGAGCCTGGTTTAGGTCTGAGACATGGGATAATGCCCTATTAATTTTAACTAGAATTTGGACTGCTTTTGATCCATCGATCACATTCGATATTCTCTCGGGTTTTTGGCGTCCATTGAGTCTTATGCTCGCAGGTTATTTGATCCATTGGATTCCAGAGATTCAAAAGGAAAATTATCGGCGAAAATTCATTAATTCTCCATTGTTAGTTCAATGGTGTTCTGTTCTTTTGGTAGTTGTGGTTTTATATCAAGCGATGTCTTCGGATAGTCAGCCTTTTATCTATTTTCAATTCTAATTTTTTGATTGAGTTATTGATTCTGAATATCCTTTATAAATATTGGCGATATTCAAAATTTTATTGGCATAATGTGACCCTGGCCCTTTAGCAACTTGATCGACATTATCAAACCACAAATAAGAACTGAATCCTAATTTATTTGCTTTTCTAGCTGATTTTGCGATGCGAGATGGTCCCGTATTATAACTCGCAAGTATAAATGGTAGACGATTTTCAGACTGGACTCCTTTTAAATCCCAAAATTCATCTAAGAAGCGCAAGTATTTGAGTCCAGCGTAGATATTATTTTTAGAGTCAAATAGGCTGATCGAATCAATGCCTAAGGACTCCGCCGTTGAGGGAATAACCTGCATTAGCCCAATAGCCCCAGCAGGTGATATAATGTCACTGCGAAATCTACTCTCTACAAACACAAGTGCTGTAAGTGTATATTTATCAAGTTCAACTCGGTTTTTAAACTCATCATCAAAAGGAGATATTTTCTGATAGTCTTGGTAGTTAGAATAGATATTGTGTGATTTATAATAATTAATTTTTCTATTTAGCTTAGGGTCTTTTATCAATTCATTTACAGACTTTATTAATGAGCTGTCCTGACTTTGGGATACCCAAGAAAAATAACCTTTGGCTAAAAAAATGGACGAATTTTTATAATAAGTCTTTTTATTCAATTCATGAGCTAAATAGTCAGGAATTAACCATCCTTTTTTGTTAAAGTCTGCATGTCGCCACATTTGAGTTTTTTTAATCAAAAGAGGTAAAGTGTCAGATTTATTTAAGGCAATGGATAGTTTTGGATATTTTTTTAACAATAATAAACTGTCACTTTCCCCATACTGAAGCCAATTAAAACTTCTTATCGGATCAGAATAAATTAGACCTGGTCTTTCTTGTAATGGGATATTTCCAGCTCCAATATCCACAATCCCGTTTACGACTTTTGAAATTGCTTCTTCAGAACTGGAGACAAAGTGCCATTCTATTTTATTGTTATTTCTTTTACTCCATTCCTCGATTAATGAAAACTCTAATCCTTGAGGTTTGCCGTTAATGATATTCATGGTTCCCAAATCCGGAAAGAAGGCAACTTTAATTACATTCCGATACTGATTTCCCTTGTGAGTCCAATGAAAATTTGAGTTTATCTCAACGTGCTCTGATGGAAATTCAATTACTAGAAGAGAAATCACAATCAGGTATTGCAACTTTAAACGCTTTACCATACCGGAAAGATCGGTAAATGCTATTACTTTTGCCTTCTTATGCTTGGATTAAAATTACCTACCGACCCAAGATGGGCTCATGTGGTAGAAGAGAATTTAGAAGAAATATTAGTTGATCATGCCTATTGTGAGCAAAAAGCGGCATCAACAGCAATATCTTTTATTGTCACTTACCCAGAGTTGAATGACTTGGTTAAGAGTATGTCAAGTCTGGCTCGCGAGGAGATGTCTCATTTTGAAATGGTACACAAACTAATACTTGAGAGGAATTGGACTTTAGGTAGAGAGCGTCCGGATTTATACGTCCGTAGGATAATGAATTTTTTCCCAAAAGGTGACGATCGAATGAAAAGATTAATATACCGGCTGTTAGTTGCAGCTTTAATTGAAGCCCGAAGCTGCGAGAGGTTCAGGGTATTATCGGAAAACTTGAAGGACGAGAAACTATCTAATTTTTATTCTGAATTAATGGCTTCTGAGGCGAACCATTATACAATTTTTCTTGGTTTTGCAAGAAAGTATGGCAACAGAAAACAGGTTGACGATCTATGGAATTCTCTTTTGGAATTTGAAGGTGATATAATTCGTGAATTCGCAGAACCCGGGCGTATCCATGGATAAAGGATCTTTTATTTTTAATTATTTACTATTTATACTGAACTTTTTACAATGGATGAAGAAAATTTGATCAAGAAATTAACTCTTGATGCGGTACATCGGGATAGCGGTGGAAAAATGATGCCCTTTGCAGGATATGACATGCCTATCCAATATGAAGGGGTCACTGCAGAGCATTTATCAGTCAGAAAAAACGTTGGTGTATTTGATGTCTCTCACATGGGTGAATTCTACATCGAGGGACCCGACTCAATTAATTTTCTTCAATTGGTAACAAGTAATGATGTTTCTAAATTGTCCCCTGGAAAAATACAGTATACATGTTTTCCAAATTCAAGCGGAGGCATTGTAGATGATTTATTATTGTACTGCATTAATAGAGAAAGTTTCTTATTGGTTGTAAATGCCTCAAATATTTCAAAGGATTGGAGCTGGCTCAAAGCAAATAAGGGCTCTTTTAATATTAAATTAACTAATAGTTCAGATAATATTTCATTATTTGCTGTTCAGGGACCAAATTCCACAAAGGCTATAGAGAACTTAACAAATATGAGATTATCAGAACTTTCATATTATACTTTTGAAATTGGGGAGTTTTGTGGAGTGCCTGGTGTTCTTGTGTCTGCTACAGGATATACTGGCTCTGGGGGATATGAAATATATGTGCCAAACAACTTTGCTAATTTAATCTGGAAAAGCATATTTGCAGCTGGTTCAAGCTTGGGTATAAAACCTATTGGTCTAGGGGCAAGAGATACACTCAGATTAGAAATGGGCTATTGCTTGTATGGGAATGACATCGATGACTTGACTTCTCCAATAGAAGCGGGATTGTCTTGGATAACTAAATTTAACAAAATCTTTATTAATTCTATTTCTTTAAAAGTTCAAAAAGAATTGGGTGTTTCAAAAAAGTTAGTAGCTTTTGAGCTAGAGGATAGGGGAGTGCCGCGGCAAGGCTATTGGATCTCAGACAACTCAGGAGACGAAATTGGTGTCGTGACCAGCGGGACCATGTCACCCTCTTTGGGGAAAGGGATAGGTCTGGGTTATGTGAAGGTTGAAAAATCTAAAGTTGGATCTGATATTTTCATTGTGGTTAGAAAGAAGCATCTTTTGGCTAGAATCGTTTCACTACCTTTTTGGAAAGAAGAAAAATAAAAAGTATTCATGGAACAGTTTAAATTGGACCGTATCGATCGTCAAATTTTAGGACATCTTCTTTTAGATGCAAGAAAAACTTTTACTGACATTGCAAAAGAATTGAACGTTTCCTCAGGGACTATTCATGTTAGGGTTAAAAAAATGGAGAAGGCAGGTGTAATTAGAGGTGCGAGTTTGCAACTAGATTACGAGAACTTAGGTTATGGATTCATAGCATTTGTTGGGATTTATTTGAATCGTACTTTGAATACTTCAGAGGTTATTGATGAATTGAAAAAGATTCCTGAAGTTACAGTTGCGCACATAGCTACGGGCCGTTTTGGGATATTTGCCAAGGTTCGCTGCAGAGATACTAAACATGCTAAAGATATTATTTTCAAGATAAGTGAAATACCGGGTGTCTCAAATACAGAGACGATGATTGCCTTAGATGAGTGTATAAATTCCAGTAAAAATCTTTTGAGGACAATTTTAGAAAAGATGTGATTTTTATTTTAAAATCAGAAATACGTTCTTCTTTTAATTCCAACAATATGCTTAGCGAGACGCATGACTTGCTTCGTGTAGCCGAATTCGTTATCATACCAAACATAAAGAACAGCAGATTTTTTGTCGCTATGAAGAATAGTTGCTTCACTGTCAACAATTGAGCAGCAGGAATCACCTACAATATCGCTTGAAACGAGTTCTTGACTGACAGAATACTTTATCTGCTCTACCAAATCACCCTTAAAAGCAGCATCTTTGATTACAGCATTTATTTGTTCGACTGAAGTGTCTTTAGTTAAATTTAATTTTAAGATTGCTAATGATCCGTTAGAAACAGGTACTCGAATAGCATTGCTTGTGAATTTCAGACCTAATCCGGGAATTGCTTTATCGACAGCCTTTTCTGCACCAGTCTCAGTAATCACCATGTTTAAAGCTGCAGCGCGTCCTCGTCGATATTTAGAGTGCATATTGTCAACTAAGTTTTGGTCGTTTGTGTATGCATGAATTGACTCAATATGGCCTTGATTAATTCCAAAGTTGTCATTTATTATTTTCAGAACCGGTACAATTGCATTTGTCGTACAGCTCGCTGCAGAAAATATCTGTTGGCTATCTTGAAAATCATTCTGGTTTACTCCAAATACGATATTTGGAATATCCTTCCCTGGTGCCGTTAGTAAAACTTTTTCAACACCTTTCCCTTTTAAATGCATACTAAGATCTTCTTGATTCCTAAAAACTCCAGTATTGTCAATTACCAGGGAATCCCTAAAACCATATTGCTCATAATTAATTGCTTCTTTTGAATTAGATGATATGACTTTGATAGGACGGCCATTAATAATTAAGCTAGAATTATCAGAGTCAACTTCGACAGTACCTGGGAAATGTCCATGTATTGAATCTACTCTGAGAGTTGATGCTCTTTTTTCGAGATTTACTTTGTCAATGTCACCACGAATAACTATTGCACGCATTCTTAGTTGATTTCCTTTTCCTTCCTGCGCTATTAGTTCCCTGGCGACTAATCTTCCAATACGACCGAAGCCATATAGAATCACATCAATTGGTTTGGGGTCATGATTGTCTACATTATCGAATTCAATTAATTTAGAATCTATAAATTTTCTTCTTTTCAAGTAAACTCCAGCCTCTCTTTTCCATTCTATTGCCAGCTTACCAACGTCTATAGTTGAATTTCGGACTTGTGAATTTGACAATGATTTGGTCATTGCAAACGTGTCTTGAATAGTAATGGCTTCTCCAGCCATAATTGACGCATGAGAATGGGCCTGCAATAGTTCAGAAGGCCTTTGATCAATTAGCTGTTGCCGGAATAAAACAACTTCTAGATTTCGTTCATAAAAAAGATCACTAACTAATTTGATTAGAGCTGTTGCTGATTTTTCAAACTCAATACGTTCAGAAACCAAAAATTCATAGCTATTCAAGGAAGGATTCATCAAGGGTATGTGGTTAACTTTTTATTCGAAATGTATTTCATAAAAATAACATTTTGAATACCTAAAACCCAAAATAAATTTTTTCCTAATTCAGTTCTTAAAACACTCTATTTAAGTTATTTAAAACTTTTTTACTTAGTGTAAAACACACACAGAGTCTATAGTTAGAGCTCAGTTGTCTATAACCCAAAGGCAAAATAATCAGGTCTTCCATCTGATCGATACCCTTGAAGCAATACTCCGTCGCCAGAACTTAAACTATTAACAATTTTTTCAACATCCTTTTGAGAATCAACAGCTTGATTATTTAATCTAGTCAAAATAAAACCATTAGGTACTCCAGCTTTCGATAATTTACCATTTCCTACTTTGGTAATAATTACGCCTGATATTATTCCATATAGATTTTTCTGATCTTTTGAAAGAGTTTCGAAAGTCCCACCAAGGCTTAATTTAGAATCAATATCTTGTTTTTTGATCATATCTGTATTTCCATCACGATTTCTCAGAATGATATCAAATTGTTTTTTCTTTTTCCCCCTTAAAACAACAACTCTAATATTGTCCCCAGGTCTTCTACTTCCAATTACTTCAAGCAATTCAGAGGATTTATTAATTTCTTTATCTCCAGCTTTAATAATTATATCACCTTTTTCTATCCCTGCTTCTTTGGCGGCTCCGTTATCGGTAATTTCCGAAATGTATACACCTTGTTTTGCTTCTAGAAACTTTTCCTCTGCAAGATCTTGATTTACGTCAATTATATTCACACCCAAATATGCTCGTTGAACAGTTCCATACTTGAGCATGTCATCAACGACTTTCCGGACAATATTAGCCGGGACAGCAAAACTGTAACCTTCATAGGATCCAGATCTAGTACTAATTGCGGTATTAATTCCAATTAATTGTCCTGTTGTATTAATGAGTGCGCCACCACTATTTCCTGGATTTACAGCCGCATCGGTTTGAATAAAGGCTTCGATTGCAGATTTGTCATCGATGATATTGATATTTCTTCCTTTCGCTGATATAATTCCTGCAGTCACTGTAGATGTTAAATTAAATGGGTTGCCGACGGCCAAAACCCATTCGCCCAGTTTAACTTTATCAGAATTACCAAAGCTTAATAGAGGTAGTTTGTTGGCATTAATTTTTAAAACGGCTAGGTCTGTAGTTGGATCAACGCCTATTATTTCTGCAGAGTATTCTCTATTGTCATTAAGGCTGACCTTAACTTCTTTTGCATTTTCCACAACGTGGTTATTTGTGACTATATAACCATCTTCTGAGATAATAACCCCAGAACCAGAACTTTGAACCATCCTTGGAGTGGCCTGTGGTTGAGACTGACCAAACCCAAAGAAAAAATCTTTAAAAGGGTTATAGTAATATCCTTGCTCAACTGATGTTTTGACATGAACAACAGAATGTATAGCTTCTTCGGCCGCTAGGCTAAAGTCTGTTGACGAAGCAATTCCTTGAACCCGTTCAATAACATTCACACTTTGAACTTTTTCGATAATTGTTTCATCTCCATTTTCAAATGAGATATTTGAGTAAAGTGCAGCGCCAGCTATTCCGCCAGCAATGCTTATTCCTGTAAAAAGGATTATTGAAAGAAATGATTTAGAATTCATTGAGAAATAATTTATTTATGGGATTTTTAATTTCAAAAACCATTCCACTTGCTACATTTACATAATGTTAAGACAATTTGTCAAATATCACGGTGCTGGTAACGATTTTATAGTTTTTTCTGGAGATTATACTGGATTCAATGCTTCTGCCATTAAGTATTTGTGCAACAGGAAGTTAGGTATAGGAGCAGACGGTCTTATTTGCGTTGAGAACATCAAAAACAGTACTTTTGACTTCACTGTGCATTTTTTTAATTCAAATGGTAAATTAGGATCTCTATGCGGAAATGGCTCGAGATGCGCTATAAATTTTGCTCACTCTAAAGGTTTTTTTTTAGGGGATAGTTGTAATTTTCAAGCTTCTGATGGCCTCCATCAAGGTCTTATTATGGAAGACGGTCTGGTTAGTATTAATTTTTTGAATTCTGTAAAAGCGATTAAAAGCGGTTTAGGTTACCTAATAGATACCGGATCACCCCACTATGTGCAGATTGTAGAGAATTTAAATGACTTAGATATTACGGATCTCGGTCCGGTTATTAGTAAAAGAGTTGATGCGTTAAATGGATGCAATGTAAATTTCATAGAGGCAATGGAAAATGGTGATTTCCAAATAATAACATATGAAAGGGGAGTAGAGAGGGAAACGTTAAGCTGTGGAACCGGTGCAGTTGCGGGGGCGTTGGTCTTAAATCAATTCAAAGGGATGAAATCTCCAGTAAAATTGAGTGCAAAAGGAGGGATTTTGAGTATTGAATTTTCTGTTTCTGAAATGGGTTTTGAAAATATAATCCTGACGGGACCAGTTGTTAAAGTATTTGATGGGAAATGCATTGTTTAGAATTAAAAAATATAGAACTAAGGGCTCTTGAGCCATCGGATATTGATAATTTGTTAAAATGGGAGAATAATCCAGAAAATTGGATCGCTGGGATTCGTACTTCTCCCTATTCAAGGGACTCTTTGGATCGTTACATTAAAGAATCTGGTAATGACTTCTGGGATGTTAATCAGATAAGATTTGCAATAACATTAAAATCAACAGGTTTATGTATTGGACTCATTGATGTATTTAATGCCAATTCACTTCACTTAAGAGCTGAGGTTGGTATTTTAATTGACCCTTCACATAGGGGCAATGGTTTTGCATTAGAATCCCTGAAAATAATTCAAAAATGGTCCCGGGATATGGCTATGTTAAAATCTTTAACGGTGTATGTTTTTTCAGAAAACACTTCATCTCACAAGGCATTTATATCAGCTGGATTTGAAAATATGGGTTCTCTGAAATCATGGATTCGAACCTCTAAAGGGTGGGTTGATATCAATATTTTTCAATGGCTCGTAAATTAATTTGATTAAAGATGAGAAAGAAAGAAAATTCTAGTTTTTTTTATGGCTTATTATTTTTTGTTCTTTTTGGAACAGCTTCTCTAATTATATTTTCAAAGGTTATTGATTCTCCAATTCTTGAAAAGAAACAGCAGGAATTCTCAATATTCATTCCAAAAGAAGGTAGACTTCTTTATGAGGTATTGGATACTTTAGGTTCTAAAGGTCAAATAAAGTATTTCCAGGCGATATCAATTTTAGCTGATTTAAGGGGTTATGATTCTGCGAAATTTGGCCACTATAAGTTAGACTCCACGATAGGAGTAATGGAGTTTTTAAGGAAGTTAACTTTTGGGTATGAGGATCCTTTAAAAGTTAGAATAGGCGGGTATAAAAGTCGTGAATCATATTTGAAAGGACTATCGAATATTTTTCCAAGGTCTATAGACTCATTAAGAACTTATCTTGGAAATGACACCTCCTGGTCTAGGATTATTCCTAATACTTATGAAATGTATTGGTCTAGTGACCCTAAGGACATTAGTAATCGGCTTCGTCGAGAATATGATGTATTTTGGGGTAAGCATCGTCTAGATAGGGCGGAGTATTTAGGCTTTAGTCCTGATGAGATTATGATTATCGCATCAATTAGCCAGGCAGAGACTAAAGCTCTCGATGAGCTACCAAGGGTAGCAGCTCTTTATATAAGTCGGTTAAGAATTGGAAAGCCTTTAGAGTCTGATCCAACAGCAGTTTATGCGTATCATGAAATGAATCCTGGAACGGGTATAGTTAGACGGGTATCGAGGAAAATCACCCGAATAAATCATCCGTATAATACTTATATTATTCCTGGACTTCCTCCAAGTCCCATAGCTACAGTTGAACCTGAGATCATTGATGCTGTTTTAAGTGCTATTCCGAAGGGTGAATTGTATATGTGTGCTGATCCTAAACGCATCGGTTATCATAATTTCACATCTTCATTTCGGCAGCATTTAATCAATTCATCAAAATATCATAGAAGCCTTAATCAACGTGGGATTCGACGGTAAGATTTTTGAAAAAGATGACCCCATCGATTGCATCACCTAGAATTACAGAATCTTTTTCTATTTCACTTTTTAATAACATTTTCGATAATTCATTTACTACTTTTCTTTGGATAGCCCTTTTTACCGGGCGGGCGCCATATGCCGGGTCGTAACCGTCACTGGCTAAAGATGAAATTGCATCTTCTGTGAAATCAATAGTTATGTTCTTAGTTTGATCAAGCTGTTCAATAATATTTGACAACTGCATTTTTACAATTGAATTTAAATGGGTCTTATTTAAAGAATGAAAAGCTATTATTTCATCAATCCTATTTATAAATTCGGGCTTAAAAGATTTTTTTATTAGCTCCATTACGTCGTGATCAGATTGTCCTTCTAATAATAGCCCTGATCCAATATTAGATGTCATCACGATAATACTATTTTTAAAATTAATTCGTCTTCCCTTACTATCGCTTAGGTGACCATCATCAAGTACTTGTAATAATACATTGAAGACTTCCGGGTGGGCTTTTTCAATTTCATCGAGTAGAATTACGGAGTAAGGCTTTTGCCTGATGGCCTCAGTTAATTGTCCCCCTTCGTCGTGGCCCAAATAGCCAGGAGGGGATCCAATTAAGCGTGAAATCGAATGCATTTCTTGATACTCACTCATATCAATTCGAATAATTGCACCATTATCATTAAAAAGAAAATCCCCTAATACTTTAGCTAACTCTGTTTTACCAACTCCCGTAGGGCCGACAAATAAAAATGAACCTAACGGCTTCATCGGGTCATTTAAGCCAGATCTAGAGCGTCTAAGTGCATTTGAAACTGCAGCAATTCCCTCTTTTTGTCCTGCTATATGTTTATTAAGTTCTTCTTCTAACCTTAGCAGCTTGCTTTTTTCACTTTCTAGCATTCTATTTACTGGTATTCCTGTCCACCTTGCTACAACTTCAGCAATATCATCCTCTGAAACCTCTTGTTGGACAAGCAGATTATGTCCTTTTAATTTTTCTAGTTCTTCAATAGCAGTAGTTAATCTTGTTTCAAGATCTCGAATTTTTCCGTAACGGATTTTCGCAACAGTTGCATAATCACCTAATCTTTCTGCCTGGTCAGCTTTAAAGCGTGAATTTTCAATTTCTTCTTTGGTGTCTTGTACATTTTCTATAGCTTCTTTCTCCTTTTTCCATTGTGCAGATAGTTTGGCTCTTTTCTCATTGAGTTCCCCGAGGTTTTGCCTAACAAGTCGATGTCTATCCTTATTTTCTTCCCGCTTAATAGCTTCATGCTCAATTTCAAGTTGAGCAATTTCTCGGTCTAAACTATCTAATTCCTCGGGTTTAGAATTGATTTCTAGTCTAATTTTTGAAGCGGCTTCATCGATTAAGTCAATAGCTTTATCTGGAAGAAATCTATCAGAAATATACCGTTGACTTAGTTGAACAGCCTGCACAACCGCTGCATCTTTTATTCTGACTTTGTGATGACTTTCATATTTTTCTTTTATGCCTCTTAAGATTGCTATCGTTGCATCATTATCAGGCTCATTAACTGTTACTTTTTGAAATCGTCTTTCTAAAGCTTTGTCTTTTTCAAAATATTTCTGGTATTCATGGATCGTTGTTGCTCCA
Organism: uncultured Cryomorphaceae bacterium; assembly: GCA_913009655.1. Taxonomy (GTDB): domain Bacteria; phylum Bacteroidota; class Bacteroidia; order Flavobacteriales; family Schleiferiaceae; genus TMED14. The sequence continues at coordinate 64,351 of CAJVWI010000008.1, read as the reverse complement.
AGGCACCTTAACTCACCTCTCGCTAATGCAGGCTTTAGTATATTGGCTGCGTCCATTGCTCCTTCTCCTGATGCGCCGGCTCCAACAAGAGTGTGTATCTCATCAATAAATAAAATAATTTTTCCATCAGCCTCCGTAGTTTCTTTGATAACCGATTTCAATCTTTCTTCAAATTCACCTTTGAATTTAGCTCCTGCGATAAGAGACCCCATGTTGAGAGAGTAAATCAATTTATTCTTCAAATTATCTGGTATGTCGCCTCTCATTATTCTATTCGCAAGACCTTCAGCTATGGCTGTTTTTCCAACACCTGGTTCACCAACTAATATGGGATTGTTCTTTGTTCTTCGGCTAAGAATCTGAAGAATTCTTCTTATTTCCTCTTCTCGTCCGATAACAGGATCAAGCTTACCTTGTTCGGCAAGCTTATTTAGATTGGTTGCAAACTGGTCTAAAGAATAATAATTAGAATCTAAATTTGATTCTGATGATCTAATTTCTCGTCTTAAATCTTGCATAGTTTTTTCAAATTCGGTTATATTAAAACCATTCCTTTGAAATAGTTTACCGATTAGACTTTTACTCAAAGCAATTGCTAAGACTAGATAATCAAGACTTAAAAATCCATTTCCGTTTTTTTGCGCATTGCCGATCCCAGTCTCAATTACTTGTTGAGCTTTTATTGACATAAAAGACTTCGTATTTTTTTTTGAAGGGATATTCTTTAATTCTTGATTTGCTGAATCACGCAGTTTTTTAAAATTGACACTGGATCTTTGAATTAATGATTCACAAAAGATAGGCTCAGTGTTTAGACAACCTAAGAAAATATGAATAGGATCTATAGCTTGGTGTCCATTTTTAATGGCAAGTTTTTGAGCAAATTGAATTGCATCTTGAGTTTTTAACGTAAAGTTTTCCATTATCAGTGGTTTTCATACAGAAAGTGTTCAAATGGAATGCCGAAAGGTTTTAAGGGCCAAAATGACAGTATTCGAATCAGAATAATGTCATTTTGGCAATAGTAAAGAAAAAAGCCTGTTTGAAAAGCTATATTCTGACTTTTAGTGCTGCACTATAAACTTTCTTACGACGGACTTTCCTTCAACTAGAGCCTCAATAAAGTATAAGCCATTAGGCCATTCACTTGCATCAAAAAGTACCTTATTGTAGCCTTCTTCTCCGTTGATGTATTTCTTCATGATGGTTTGACCATTCATGTTAGAGATAGAGAAGTCAACATTTAATTGTCTTGATGCGTTAAAATTAAGAAAGCCCTGTTTGGATAAGGGATTTGGAGAAATATGACCCAAGAAAAATCCTGGAATCACTATTTCCGGAATCCCTATTCCAACAATGTCTGCAGGTGTTCCAGCGGGCGTCTCTTCAAGACAGAAGTTATCAATTGCCCAACCCTGATCATGATAGGTATAATCTGATCCAAACCTAAATCGTAAAACTAAAGTTCCTGGCTTATCAACTGTAAACTTAATTGTTGAAGTAATATATCCATTTGTGTTTCCAGACCAACCTGGGCGGATAATGTCTAATGATGTTACGTTCGTAGTATTGAACCAGAGTCCATTTGTTAAGGTGCTCCCTAGAGTATGCCATGTAATACCACCATCATAAGACCAATCTACATTTCCTCCATCATGATATAGTTCAGTAATCATACTGTGATCGAAACTTAGGTCATATACTTTAAATGTGTCTAAAACAAAAAATGGAGTATGCAGAGCACTTTGCCCCATATGATTATAATTACTATCAAGGCGGGTCATCCAAGCCTTTGTTCCACTGGAAGCTCCTGTAATATCAGTTTGGTTCGGAGTTCCAAATTCCCAATCATGTTGTAATGTTTTAACAGAAGGGTGAAGAGGAAGCCATGAAGCAATTGTTGGATCTTCAAAGTCGTTACAATATGGGTTAGACAAATCAATATTGATTCTATCTAATGTTGTAAAAGACAAGCAAAGAGAATCATCAGAAACCAGATTGTCTCCTTTAGCATTTGGTCTGGAGGTTTCAACACATATATTATATGCGCCTGCACCGTTGTTGACCCAAACCTGATCTAAATTATACCATTGACGTTGTCCACGCATCATAGGGGCAGTTGCACCAGCTTTATTTTTGAAGACAACCGTTTCAAAACTTGTCCATGCACCTCCATTGACTTTATATCTCACTTTACATGAGTCTAGAAGTTTTGCTCCCGAATTTTCTATACGAACTCTCAAATGAGATGTATCTCCTGGAATGATTAGGTATTCTAAAGTTTCAATTTCGACAGGAGCTGCTGAGTTTTGAGGCGGCACATAGACTTCAAAGTCATCAATTGCCCATCCTTTGGCACTACTTCCAGCAGATGAAACCATACGGGCTCTTAATTGAATTGGATTTGTCGAATAGTCCCAAACGCTTAAAGGGATTGAAGAGGTAATCCATTGGCCTCCACTGTTTCCAAGCCAACCTGGGCTATTTAAAGAAGGGACAGCAGCAGATCCATAAATCGAACCATACCAATTATATCCTACCGACATAGATGCATTTCCTAGGGCGTTCCAGTTACCATTTTGAAAATATTCAATTACACCTCCATCGCTCGGCGCAAATTCAAATTTATGTTTGAATCGTAATTCTGCTGCAACCGTTGTGTCAAATTCTGTAAGTGTTGGAATTCTTAGGATTTCAGTCATTCCTGGTTGATAGTTATCTTTTATTCCTGTGATCCAACAATTAGTTCCTGATGCAGCGCTATTCCATCCACTACCTTTTGCGGGTGTCCCAAATTCCCACATTTGAAGAGTACCAGAACCTCCTTGGCCAAAGAAACTAAACTCGTCACCGACGCAATTATCAAAATCAACTGGCCCAAATGCAATCGGGTATGAAGTGGCTCCAGAAGATATTTTTGAAGCGGTATCATTGATAGCAAATCCATCTCCTGTTAATGTTGTCCATGCTTTCACTTCAAAATCACCATTGTAATAAGTTGGAAATGAAGCAACGGTTATTGTTGTTTCTGACCCTGGGGCTAGAGTTCCTGAATACGTGGTGGTATATGTTCCAGAATTAGAGGGAGTACATAAATCTTGTATTGTGTATGTAATGGGAATATTAGATTGGGTTACAGTTCCATAATTATAAACCTTAAATATTACATTTTGGGGATTGAGTAAATTGACTGAATTAAGCGGCGATGAAACTACACTTACTCCAACATCAGATGCTGGTTGGTCATATATATACAAATCATCTAATGCAATGTCTGCCGAAGCGCCTGAACCTGATTTTCTTGCAAGGATTCTTATATTAACAATATCACCAGCGTAAGCTGCTAAGTCTACTATTTTGAATTTCCAATCATCAACTTCTTTTGATTGCTGTTGATTTATAATCGGTGCCCCAGTAACTGTTTGCCATGTATTGCTGCCATTTGGGATGACTTGGACATTTAACAAGTTTATATCAGAGCCGTACATGTGATACCAAAATGTTAATACCGGATTTGTTAGGGATGAAAGATCAACACATTTGGTAGTTGCAAATATTGTAGCGGGGCCATTGCTGCCATAAGAACCTTCAGCATACATGTAATTGCCTTTTCGACCTCTAGACCAACGAGGTCCAGTTGAAAAAGAAGATGTTAGATCATTTCCTATCATGAAAGCATAGTTTCCTGAATTTGATGCCGGTAATACTTCCCAGTCTGAGGTGTTGAAGGTCCCGGGGTTTGCAGAAGTTCCATTTCCTGGTGACCAACCCGGTCCATCAAAATCTTGGATATGCGGAAACTGATTTATCGGAGCTTTGTGTTCTATAAAAATTGGTCCGATGCTATCATTGGAAGTATTTGGATCTCCTGGAGCTTCAGACCAAGCATATACATCGTAATTGGCAAAAGCACTAAGATCAGCTTTTGGAATAAAAGTGTAAGAAGCTGTATCTCCCAACCCTAGAGCTTGGTATAAGGTGTCTCTGCCTATCACCGTAGTATTGGTAGTTAAATTTGTTACCGAATAGGCTAATGGTATTGTATCGATCGGGAAGAAGCCTTCAGATCTTATATGAACTCGAACATCTTCGCTTGTCGTATATTGGCAGAATCCATTTTGCGGTTTGTAAACAGCAAGCATTTCGATATCCGCTGGATCTGGTTCATAAATGCTAATATCATCCAAAGCCATATCTCCAAGATCATTAGAAGACGAATTATTTTTATTCCCTAAAAATCGAACCCTTATTATTTTTCCCAAATAAGGATCAAGATTTACTAGCATTTTTTCCCAGGGTTGTGTTTGGGAAGTCTGAAATTGTCCAGGAATAACAGCGATTGCATTAACCCATGAGGGTGAAGCAGACCCAGTATCAATATCCACTCGCATGTTACCCATGTGTTGTCCAAACTTATGATACCAAAATTCTAAAACAGCATGATTTAATCCGGTTAATTTGATGCACGGGGTTATAACTGTGGTATTATTGTTGGCATTACCCTGTGAGGCCTCGGTATAAAGATATTTACCGCCTCCAGTAGTGTGATCTCCACTTGGACCAGTATTGAAAGTTCCAGTTTGACCTAATCTAACAGACCAAGCGAAGCCTGTATTACTTGTATTTGGCGATACTTGCCAATTTTTTCCTGAAGGAGGATTCCCTTGAGGAAAAACTCCTCTGTGTGAGGTTCCAATTCCACCAACACCAGAGCCTTGAATCCAATCTATAGATGAGAAATTCTCGACCCAAGGAAAACTTGTTACTAGATACGGGAAGCTAGTTGGTGTAGTTATTCCGCATATAGCAGGAGGAGAGGGATCTATCCAAAATGTATTGTATTGCGAGGCTGAATTTAAAGAAGGGGAGCGAACCATATTGGGACAGGCACAATCATAAACCTCAACGAACCAATCCACTGAATCTCCAACAATTAAACTAGTCAATGTATGAAAATATTGAGCGGAATCTGGGCACGCTCCACTCATGCTACTAGACATTTGAACTGTATCCCATGGGCCACTATTTAATCTATGAAAAAGTACTACAGAATCAATCCCAGAACCTAAATCTGTCGCTTTTAACCTTATCTCTTGGTTGCTTTGATATCTTGGGCCAATCGGTTCCCTTTTAGGGTTGAGATTAAAAGTTAAAGTTGGAGGAACTAATTCACACGGAGCCGCTTCAACTTTGAGATTATCAATAAACCACCCTGCTGGGTCTGCAGTTCCAAATGGGCTTCTGTATTCTAAAACAAATTGAATCATACAATTAGAATATCCATTACCTGTTCCATTGGGTCCATTTCCTATGATGCTAGAAATGTCAAAGGTTTCACCCACCCACCAGGACTGAGACGGTGAGTTACCCGTGCCTACGGTTGTAAGACCACCCCAGTAAGGAGATGCATTAGGATTGGCATATGATAGTTCATTAAAATAACCAGCAGTGGGAAAAGCTGGCGAGGCACCACTGTAGTGGGATCCATTCAGACGTGTCCAAGTTGCCCCGTTATCATTAGAAACTCTTATGTATGCATGCTGGCCAAAATGGACCTTACATATTTGGGCAAAAGTTAAACTAACGAAAACATTGCCTACAGTAGAAAATGTATCAGTTTGAAAAATAATTGAGTCAAATGGGATTATTTTGGCATGATAAGAGTTTGGTGCTGAAATAGAAAAGGCTGATGTGTCATTCCAGTATGGAACATTAGTTCCTGGCGTCGTATGAAAAGTCGTCACAGAATCAGGGCCAGATGGCGGGTCGAATTTCTCCTCAAATACAACGGTAATAGGGCTTGTCTGAGCAAAGCCAGAGAAAGAAAACAAGAAGACTACGAGTGTAGATATTATTCGAATACTGTATTTCATAATTTTTTCAAAGTGCTATGGAAAATCTCCTGCTACCAAATATACAATTTTAAGGCCTTCAATCCTTAGCGTATATTCAGCGAGAGTAAGCTTTTACCATCTAAATGGCCTTCTAATTGGTCACCAGCAGTGATTGGGCCAACTCCAGGAGGCGTTCCCGTAAAAATAACATCACCTGTTTTTAGTGTGAAAAACTTACTAATGTGAGAAATGATTTCCTCTATTGAAAATATAAATTGAGAAGTGTTGCCGTTTTGTATGATCAAATTATTTTTTAGTAATGTGATTTGATAATTTTTTTTTTTCAGACTTCCAGGAACCCATTTACCAATGGCTGCAGACCCGTCAAATCCTTTAGATTTTTCCCATGGCAAACCCTTTTCTTTTAATTTTTTTTGGAGGTCTCTGGCAGTAAAGTCTATACCTACAGTTATAGCATCAATATAGGATAAAGCATGTTTTTTATCTATGTATTTACCAACTCTTCCTATTCTTAATAGTAATTCAATCTCATGATGAATTTCCTTGCTCCAAGGAGGAATAACAAATGGATTTCTCGGCTGAAGGATTGATGAGTCAGGTTTACAAAAAACAACGGGGTCATCGGGTATTTGATTTCCTAATTCTTCAGCATGGTCGGCGTAATTTCTCCCAATGCAAATTATTTTCATCTGTTTTTGAGTCTAATTGCAGTAAGAATGTTTTTTGTATACAGAGGGAAGTCTGCATTTTGAATCCAGGAGTAGTATCCAGGATCCTTTAATAAAACGGATATAACTGTTTGATTTTTATATTTTCCAAAAGAAAATTGTTCTTCATTTTTTTCATTGAAAGTTATGAAGCCAGCGAAATCCGCAGCTTTATGTCTCTTACTGTATTCTGCAAGATCGCGGATGTTTTTAGGAAGGTCATCATATCGTTCCAACTGCGCCTTGAGTACATTCAAGGTTGCTCTAACATCAGCCTCTGCATTGTGAGCATTTATTAGTTCAGTATCACAATAAAATTTTAATGCAGCGCTAAGGTTTCTTTGCTCTTTTTGATGAAAAATATTTTGGACATCAACGGCATATACTTTATGCATGTCAATTTCAATATCTGCTCTTAAAAATTCCTCAGCTAGTAATGGAATATCAAATTTATTGCTATTGAATCCTGCTAAATCGCAATTTTTAATAAAAGATGAAATTTCGGATGCTAAACCTTTAAACGTCGGACAGTCTTTAACCATTTCATCGGTTATTCCATGAATTGCCGTAGTTACTGCTGGTATGGGGACGGTAGGATTCACTCTCCATACTTTTGTAATCTCACTAGCATCGATATTTACCTTAATAATACATATTTCCACAATTCGGTCATGAACTACATTAATTCCCGTAGTCTCTAAATCAAATACACATAAGGGTCTAGTTAAACTAATCATATTTCGCGTTCACTATCCCAATTTTCTAAATAGTCGGCAACTCTTTTAACAAACATTCCTCCCAAGGCACCGTCGACAACTCTATGGTCATAAGAATGTGATAAAAACATTTTATGACGAATTGCTATTGCATCTCCATCAGGAGTTTCAATTACTGCGGGCATTTTTCGAATAGCCCCTAAGGCTAAAATCGCAACTTGCGGCTGGTTAATTATGGGCGTTCCCATAACATTGCCAAAAGTCCCAACATTTGTTACAGTATACGTTCCTCCTTTTATATCATCCGGTTTAAGCTTGTTATTCCGCGCATTATCGGCAAGTTCATTAACCTCTTTGGCTAGACCTGAAAGATTAAATCTATCTGCATTTTTGATAACTGGAACAATTAAATTACCATTAGGCAATGCAGTTGCCATTCCAATATTAATTGGTTTATGGGAAATGATTTTATTCCCATCAACACTAACATTAATATTTGGAAAATCTTTAATTGCTCGAATAACAGCTTCTAAAAATATGGGAGTAAAAGTCAATCTGCTGTTTTCCCTATCTTCATAGTTGTTTTTTACCTTTTTTCTCCAAAGTACCAAAGCGGTTACATCGGCTTCGACGAATGATGTCACATGCGGAGATGTATGTTTACTCATAACCATGTGATCAGCAATGAGTTTTCGCATTCTATCCATTTCTACAATTTCATCACCAGGTAAACTGCTAATTAAATTAGCTGATAGATTTTTCGGAGCTTCATTTGCTTCAATTTTTTTCTCAGTATCTATTTTCGTAATTGAAGGATTGGATAATTTTTCAGTTAACTTTTTATTTAAAAAAGCAATTAAATCGTGTTTTGTTACGCGTCCTTCATTACCGCTTCCTCTGATATTGTCCAATTCTTGCTGACTTAACCCTTCTTCTTGGGCAATACTTCGAACCAATGGGCTGTAAAACCTACCGGCACTTTCTCTAGAAATACTTGATTTGAATTCAAGATTTGCAGTCGATACTTCTTCTTTCTCCCTGTTTTTTAAGGGCAATGAATCTAAGTGCTCTTCAGACTTTTTTAAATCATCTTTTACTTCAATTTTTTCAATTGTAGTGATAGTGTCTCCTTCAGTCGCAATATGAGCAATAACCTGACCTACCTGAATTACATCATCTACTTTGAAAAGAATTTTTGATAAAACTCCAGATACAGGAGATGGCAAATCACTATCAACTTTATCGGTGGCAATGGTTAATAAGGATTCATCCATTGATACAGAGTCACCTTCGTTTTTTAACCATTCAGTGATGGTTGCTTCAGCTACAGATTCGCCCATTTTGGGCATTGTTAATTCAAACATTTTCTAAGGATTGTCTTGCAAATTTAAGTTAAATCGAGCCGTTAAAAAGAGCAAATATGTCAAATTCTGGTCTCCAGTGATGAGCATACCTTATATCTGCAAATTTTTGAAATTCTTTATCACCCAAAGAATCAGTATGGCGGAATACACCTTTTTTTAAGAATGGTAAATCACTTGATTCAATACTTATGTAACCTACCCATATTTTCTTCCCTAGAAGAATTGCAGGCAAGTTTTTCAATGCATACCTGCCTCTGGGGAAGCATGCGCAAATAGGAAGAGTGATTATTATAAAAACTGTAAAAAATGCACTTAGTAAATATTTTGCTCTGCGCAAGGATGGCTTTGAGAGAGCAGGAAATGCTAAATCGGACGACCTTTGATAATTATCGCTCCCAAGTGTCCACGAAGAATAAACCATTCTATACTTGAAGTTTCTTTTTCTTAACAGGATCATTGTTCTAATGATCTTGTCAAAACTTATATTTACCGGGTAGAAATGAATTTCTGTGGGTTTTAAGTAATCCAATTGCTCAACAATTTCATTAATTGAAATATCGTAGTTTGATGATAAGGGTAGTTTTCTGCTATCATCTCTGTCAATATGCGCGATTGTTTCATTAACTAGCCCAAATATCCCTCCTGCTGATCTAGACTTTAGAAATGCTTTGATGCTAAGAAATGAAATAAAAAAAAGAAGTGACGAAATTAGAATTAATATTCTCGAAAATCGCAAATCTAAAGGAAGAAGTGCATATAATGAGAGTAGGGTAAGTGTTGATAGAATGAAACCTGAAAAATACCTGAAAATAGAAGAATTAATCGAATAGGCGCCGCTAATAAACATACATAGAATCCATACTGTTAAATATATTGGAAGAATTATTTGACGATAAATAATCGGATATTCTCCTCCATTAGGATAGCGATGAACCGTTTCCCAGTAACTGGTAAATTCATTTGCTAAAAAGTAACCTATGGCCGCTGTAAAAACCATAGGAATAATTAGTTCCATCGATCGTTTCAGGATTGATGAAAAGGCCTTTGCGTATATTCCTGTGCGAATTAGAAGACTGAATGCTTTGGCTCCGCTTGTAAAGTGTTTTTTAGCAAAAATATCCATGGCCTTATGGAAGTTTTTGACATACGTCCATGATGCATGCTTGGTACTTTCTCCCTTGTAGTGAATTACTGGGCTATTAGAAAAATATCGAGTTTCAAAACCTAATTCTCCTATTCTATGGGATAAGTCTATGTCTTCTCCATACATAAAAAAGGCTTCATCGAAACCACCGCTTTTAATAAGGGCCTCTCTAGATAGCATCATCCAGGCTCCACAGTGAATTTCTACAGCAGCATTTTCTGCTTCATCAATATGACCGACATAATAACCAGCCCATCTTTTACTTTTAGGAAAAAGCTTAGCTAATCCAAATAATCTATAAAGCGCAACCGAAGGTGTAGGGAATCCTCGCTTAGATTCAGGTAAAAAATCACCTTTACCATCAATCATTCGACATCCAAGAGACCCCAAGTTATTATGGTCTTTGAATTGACTTATTGCTAGCTTAAAATTATCTTCAGCAACGACAGTGTCAGGATTTAAATAAAGCACATAATCCCCAATAGCTTTTTTTGCGCCTAAATTATTTGCCTTTCCAAATCCAAGATTTACTTTGTTTTCAATACAATGAACCCATGGAAATTTATTTTTTATATGTTTTAAAGTATCGTCTTTTGAGCAATTATCTACAACAATTACCTCAACATTCAAATTTCCTGAAGCCCGTTCCACTGATATTAAGCACTGGTCTAAGTATGTTTTTACATTATAGCTGACTATTATAACAGATAAATCCATCTTTTTATTTACTCAATGTTGATTCAAATAGAACACGCTGCTGTAATGATCTACTGAGCGTTACTTCATCAGCATACTCAAGCGAATCACCTATTGGCAGGCCCCGTGCTATAGATGTCAATTTCAAAGAAAGGTCTCCTATCTTTCTGTAAATATAAAAAGCCGTTGTATCTCCTTCCATTGTGGAGCTCAAAGCCATGATAACCTCGTCTGCCCCATTGCTTTTTATTTTTTCTATCAATTCATCAATTGTTAAATCCCCAGGCCCCAGACCATCCATTGGAGATATTAGTCCACCAAGGACATGGTATTTCCCACGAAAAGCATGAGTATTCTCTAAAGCAAGAACATCTCGAATATCTTCAACTACACATATAGATTTACCATCTCTTTTTGGGTCATTGCATATGCTGCACAATGCCACATCGCTTATACTATGACAGTTCTCGCAGAATTGGGAATTACTGCTCAAATCTTGTATTGAAGTTGCTAAATTCTCCATTCTATCATTTCCTTGGCGAAGGAGATGTAGAATTAACCGAAGTGCAGAACGCCTACCTATTCCTGGTAGTCTGGACAATTCTTGTACCGCTCGTTCCATTGATTTTGACGGGAGTTCCATTATGGTAAAAGTACGCCATCTTTACAGGCATGAAACCAGAATATATTTTACTCTTAATGGTTGGGTATTTTTGCCTGCTTCTTATTGTTGCCAGAATAAGCACAAAAAAAACTGATAATTCGACATTTTTTCTTGGAAACAGACAATCACCTTGGTGGCTTGTGAGTTTTGGAATGATTGGGGCATCACTAAGTGGCGTAACATTTATTTCAGTACCAGGCTGGGTAGAAACTTCTGGTATGGCTTATTTACAAATGGTGTTGGGCTACGTTGTTGGTTATTTCTGTATTGCATTTTTATTATTGCCAATATATTATAAACATAACACTACCACAATCTATGGATTTTTAGCTCAACGGTATGGAAAGGTTGCCCATACAACCGGAGCCACTTTTTTTATAATATCAAGGTGGTTAGGGGCTTCTTTTCGACTTTATCTGGTTGCATCGGTTCTCCAGTCTTTAGTTTTTGATGAACTTGGAGTTAGTTTTATTTGGACTGTACTAATTACTTTGGCTTTGATATGGGTTTATACCAATCGAGGAGGTATCCGTACAGTAATATTTACTGATACATTGCAAACCATAGCTATGCTTGGAGCTATGTGTTTAACTATTTATTATGTCTATAATTCCTTGGATAATTCCAATGGAATTATTAATACTATATTTTCTCAGGATGAATCTAAATGGTTTTTCCCAGACGCAACTGATGGCAGGAATTTTTGGAAACAGTTTTTAGGTGGAATATTTATCACTCTTGCTATGACAGGACTAGATCAAGATATGATGCAAAAAAACTTGACTTGCAGAAACCTAAAAGAGGCTCAATTGAATATGATAACTCTCTCGGGTGTTCTTGTTTTTGTTAACGCACTTTTTTTATCTCTAGGAGTTCTTTTGTTAATCTATGCCCGTCAAGAAGGTATAGAAGCTCATGGGGATCAACTTTTTCCAGCAGTGGCAAGTTATGCGGAGATTCCAATAATTGTGGGGCTATTATTTTTCATTGGACTTATAGCTGCAGCATACTCATCGGCAGACTCTGCTCTTACTTCTCTCACTACATCTTTTTGTGTTGATATTCTTGGTATCGAGAAAATGAAAGAGTCTCGAGGGTTATTAATAAGAAAAAGGGTTCACGTCGGAATGACATTAGCGATTGCTCTTTTAATAATTGCAGCCCGCCCCTTTGTTGATGCAAGCATAATCAAAAATATTTTTACTGCAGCTGGCTATACTTATGGGCCATTATTGGGGCTCTTTACTTTTGGAATATTCTCTAAGGCTAAAATCCCTAACAAATGGATTATTCCATTCGCTGCGATATTGAGTCCACTTCTGACTTATTTTATTGGTTGGATCTCCCCAATGTATTTTAATTACACTTTTGGTTTTGAAATTATTATATTAAATGGATTACTCATGACTATGATGCTTTATTTCAGCTCCTCATCAGTCAAAAACATTTCCTAAGTAAAATGTTAGAACAAATACTGAAATGGAATGGGCCCAATGAAAAAAATAGTTCATCAAAATTTTGAAACACAGAGATTATTCATAAGACCTACTTCAGAAGAAGATGCTGACTTAATATTTCAATTAATGAATGCACCGAAATTTTTAAAGTTTGTGGGAGATAGAAGAATATATTCAATTCCGGATGCATTAAAATATATTCAAACTAATATGCTACCTCAATTATATAATCTTGGATATTCAAATTATTCACTGATTGAAAAGATAAGTGGAGATAAGATAGGGATTTGCGGCATCTACGATAGAGATGGATTAGATGGGGTTGACATTGGTTTTGGCCTTCTTCCTAAATATGAAAGATTTGGTTATGCCTATGAGGCATCATCAAGATTAATAAAAGCCGGATTTGAAGAATTTCATATTCAAGAAATTAAAGCAATTGTGTCAAAACAAAATATTTCTTCTCAGAGGCTTTTAGAAAAATTAGGCTTTGAATCCTGTGGCCTAATCAAACTCCCAAATGAAAAGGTGGAAGAGTTACTATTCCGAATAACGAAGTAAGCTATTATCAACTAATTTCATTTTTTTAGATAAAAGTCGTTGCATAAAAAACCCCAATTATCTAACTATTAAATAATTGGAGTTTCCCAGTTGGTCTTAACTGAATTATTTTTTTATGAAAGGAAGCACTTTTCTTGTTCCCTTTGCATGAATCCGTATTAAATACTGCCCAGCGGCAAATGACTCGATATTTAAAGAGTTCTCTGATGATAGCTTACCGTTGAAAACCACTCTACCTAAAGCATCAATTACTTGGACATTGTCAATATGATCATTAAAAGGACTGACTATATTAATCCTGTCATTGCTGGGATTTGGCGATAAGGACCAATCAATTGCGATAGGTTCATCGGCTCCAACTCCTGATATCTGAAGAGTTGAGGTTGTTGTATCCCAACCGCAGTCATTGTATGTTGCAAAATAGACATCAAAAGATCCACCAGTCGATGGGTAGGAGTGTGTTGGATTTTGAAGACTGCTAATTGATCCATCACCAAAATCCCAATTCCACTGGGTCCCAATGCCATTTGAATTATCTGTAAAACTTACGGTTTGACCACTGGTATTATAGGAAAATCCAGCAATGACAGGTTGACCAACATTAAATCCTAACGTATCGATATCTGTCCCACCGGAATTTGTAAGAGAAAGAGTCGCTGATTTTGGTCCGCTTGAAAAATATACAATGGAATGGGGTCCCGCACCATTTGCGCTACTTGGAATTGAGCCTGCACCAAAGTCCCAAGAAGCGATTGCCGTCCCTGGATTCATAGCCTGGAAAACAACTGTATCATTAATACATGTCGCGCTGGATACTGAGCTATTTATAGATGCATTTGGCGCACTGGCTCCAAGATTATAAACCCTAACATTATCAATATATAAGTTATTGCCATAACCATTTATTGCAGCAAATCTAAATTTGATGCTAGGTCCAGATAATGAGGTTGCAAGAAAAACAGTATCCTCACGCCATTGACCCGAACTATTCGGGGTAAATGAAGAAGTTTGGGCCGGTACTGTAGCCAATACAGTTCCGGATTTGAGGTATCCTGCAGGACTCCAAGAACTGCCACAATTTGAAGAGACATCAACTCTAAGTCCATCAGAATAATTTGAGCTATATGTGGCATAAGCGACATCAAAAATCAAAACAGGTTGTGAGGCTCCTGTTAAGTCGATTCCTGGGGTTATTAGATAATCCTCTTGAAGAGGTGCATTGTAGTTGACATTGGACACATATACAGTTGAGGTATTTTGTCCGTTGCTTCCTATTGCATTTTTTTGATCCCAAGTTGTAGAGTTATCAGGGTTTTCAAGCTCCCAACCAGATGGTAAAAAATTATTAAATCCTTGGTTGAACGGTAAGTTGGATCCACCATTTACTATTATAGAAGAAGAACTTGAGGTGTTTGATCCGTAATTGTTACTAGCCGTCAAACTAATACTGTAAGTGCCAAAATTGTTAAAAGAAATTTGCGGATACTGACTTGTTGAATCTGTTCCATTCATATATGAATATCCTGAACTAGGACTAATATTCCAAACCCATTGATTTGGTCCATTTAAACTGTTGTCAATGAAGAAAATTGTTTGATTCAGGCATGGAAGTGAATTGCTTATACTGAAGTTTGCCGTTGGAGCACTTGTAACTTCTGTGATTGAGATATCGTCAATTGCAACGTCACTTGAAAAAGCATCACCTGTTTTCCCACGGAACCTGACAACAATAACATCCCCAGCAAATGCAGCTAAAGACACATTTTGTTGAGTCCAATTGGATCCTGCTACAGTGGAAATAACTGGGGCGAAATCATTATACCATTGTCCCTGGCTCAAAACATCAATATGCAGTTCACCATCCGAATTTCCTGACATGTGAGACCAGAACTCTAATTCAGGAATTATTGTCTGCGTCATATCAATACATGGTGTTGTGAGAATTGCAGTATTTTCATAACAGGATGAGGCCTCGAGGTATAAATACCTATCATTTCCAGAGCCACTTGTATGTCCAGAGGATGGACCGGTGCCTGAAGATGGCGTTCCTCCCGAATTAGTTCTCCAATCTATATCATCTTGCGAGCCATTGTTCCAGTTGGTCATGTGCCCACTTAAATTACAAATAGTGGAACCACAGTTATTACTGGTTGCGCAAGTTGAAAAACTATCAAAATTTTGAGCGTAAGGCATTGCATAAGTCGAGTCAGATTGCACTATTTCAAAGAAGGAAATCAATGTATCATTCCATCTATTTTGATCAATTAAAGACTCCATCCATACTTTGATTGAATACGATCCTATCAAACTAACGTTTACTGCTGTGTCAAATGTGAATACATGAGTATTTGTTGATGCTAAGCTTACATAGGCTGTATCTCTGACAATTGGATTGCTACCAAACTGATAAGCCATTGGGACAGTAAATACCGAGTCTAAACCACCATTTTCAATTAAAATGGATACTGGTAAGTTGCTGGTACTTTGACAATCTGGAATATTGTCTGAAGGGCTTAAAACTGACGTCATGACAACATCATTTGTTAATAAGCAGCCTTGCAGTCCTGGTATTTTTTCAACCGCAACTGCTCTTTTGCCTGCCTTTCCTCCAGGGGTTAAGGCGGCGACACTCCACCATATTGTATTGGATGGATTCATATTGTAAAATGTATAAGAGTTGCTAGCAGTTGTATCGATAGGATCCATGTATTCTTGACCTAATATATAAACGACATAACCTGAAGCATTATTAACTGAATTCCAGCTCACATTGAACGAGTCGGGACAAGCCCAATTAAGTTGAAGATTTCCAGGATATCCAATAAGCCCAATGGGAGTATCACTCAAATCTTGCTGAGTTCCCCTTTGCACTTTGAATACCAGGCTATCTCCTGCACCGTTGGGAGTGAGAAAGTTCGCCTGCCGGCTAGTTGCAGATGCAGTAGCAAATTGGGTAAAAGTATTTCCTCCATTAGTGCTGTATTCGAGACTGAAAGTCCCAGTGCCATCCGGAGCATCCCATCTTACAGGAATTGTTGTAAGTGGGGGTATTACTTCTCCGCCAGTTGGATAAGTCAGCTCCACTTCATTATTTACTATTGTCCAAGTAACCCAGTATTCTTGAGGTCCAACAGGTATAGAATTTCCATTGACTAATAATTTGTAGGTGCCTCCAGTTGGCTGGGATAAAGTGAATTGTTCAGAGTTGTTCAAACTATCCACGGCTCGAACTGCATTTGAGTTTAATGCCGTTGCGTTTGGTGTTGGGTCTAAAACCCAAGGTAGCCAGGCTGCAGCATCTAATTTAAGTGTAGCATTTAAATCATTTACCAATGCGCGTCCAGCATTTACAGTAGCTTGAGGATCTGTCCAATGTAACATCACTCTAAGTTCTCCAATACCACTGCCTAAGGGAACGTTTATGCTAACAGTATCTGTTTCGCCTTGCGCAACACTGTCCTTATGAAACCAACCCATTTCGATAACTTTTGCGGCCCTAAGTCCATTTACTCTGCCATAACCGTATTTAAAGTCCGGGCCTGGATTTCCCAGATCATCTGCATTGTTGGTCAATAGAGATCTCATTAAACCTCCTTCAGGGTCAGTTCCATTATTGTTTTGCCTATAAGCATCATAGAGCTGAGCCATCACGCCCGCTATTCCTGGACATGCCATAGATGTTCCCGTGATGGAACGATAGTCATTTGGAGCGAGACAAGAGAATACGTTCGTTCCTAGGGCTGCGATATCCGGCTTGATACGTCCATCATGAGCTGGTCCTCTACTGCTTGATCCAGCAATAATATCAGCTCCTGTAACATTTGCTGTAGCCAAAACATTTTTGCCCTGCTTGTGGCCGCCAGTTATATTTCCCCAGCCAGACCCTGCGCCATAATTACAATTAGAATTACCATTATTTCCAGCAGAAAAGACGTGAGTTAAGCTTGGGTGCTGAATAGCATCTAAGTCCACCTGACGCGTAAATGCTGTATATCCAGCATTACAACCATTAGAGTACGAAGATGCAGTAACTCTTATTCCGTACAAATTATAATCTACATCAATGTCATTTAAGTTGTCAGGATAGTCATAGTATACCAATTTTGATCCAGGAGCTTGACCTTCACCATCAGGATCCAAATTGCCCCCTCCCATTATTGTTCCTGCAACATGGTCACCATGAGCCCCATTTGAGGGGCCGGATTTATTCGCTAGAATTCTACCTGTGAAGTCAATATGAGGCACAATATCTCCATCATCTCCGTGTCCTACGACAACACCAGTTCCATCGTAATCCCGCCCTCCTAAGTATGAAACTCTTAAGGCATTTGATCTGTGGTTTTTAATTCCAATTTTATTCTCTGTTTCAGCCGGAGCCTCTTTCTGTTGGATGTAAGTAATGAAAGGATGATTCGCTAGGGAATTAACATCTTCTGGTGAAATTAAAATTTTAAGCCCCTTGAATTCTGTGCCTAAAATATCGATATCAAGGTTATTTAAATCATCAATAACATTGGACCAATCGATTGAGGGTATTCCCTCGATATAAAGTTCCCATTTTGATCCTACCCAAATGTATTCAGGAACATTCCCACTAGCTAACTGCTCTGAAAGTTTCATTTCCGGTAAGAGAGAACCTATTCCGATAATACCATTTTTCCTGAACCCCAAAAGAAGTTCTTTATTCGTTTTTGGCATTAAAACCAAATATGAACTTATTGGAAGATATCCAATATTTTTAACTCCCATTTCTTCTAACTCTATCCAAGCCTTTTTGCTCAAGGGTTTTTTTGAAGATATAATTCTAACAACTTTATCTAAATTTCTTTCAGATTTATTAAAACTCTTAATTGTAATTTCGGACAATAAAGGCAATGAATAAGTTCCAGATTGAAAAATGACACGAGAATTGTTCTCAACTGATTGATATGCTGATGAATTCTGTGCTTGACTTACAAAAGAAAAAGCAAGTAAGAGTAGTGTGTAAATTTTTTTCACGGTATAGAGTAAATAACATTCAAGGTTATGGAGACCACTAATATATGCGAACTACATTGATTTTTTTTACATTGATCTAATTTTAAACTTGAAAGAAAACCATATGCATTTGATTATATATTTTTTAACATCCATAGGTCTCATAAGTTCATTACAATGTCAAACTTATGGACATTATGTCTCCCCATCTAATGGTGAATTGGCGCTTAATGAGAGATCTCAGGATTATAGGATTTTGTATCTCGCTGCACATCCTGATGATGAGAATACAAGATTAATTGCTCATTGGTCCAAATATAATGGGTATGATGTAGCGTATTTAAGTCTTACCAGGGGAGAAGGTGGCCAAAATATGCTTGGCCCCGAGTTAGGTGAAGCTCTAGGTGTAATAAGGTCTAATGAGCTTCTTGCTGCGAGAAAAATTGATGGAGCGAAACAATTTTTTGGAGGGGCTTTGGATTTTGGATACTCTAAGTCCACGGATGAAACTCTTTATAAATGGAACGAAGATGAATTATTAAATCGAATAGAATCTGTTATAATGGAGTTCAAGCCAGATGTTATTGTAACTCGATTCCCGCCAGATAAGAGAGCAGGCCATGGTCATCATTCAGCTTCTGCAGTACTGGCCTTAAAGGCATTTGATAAAGTCCGGTTAGGGGCAAACGATACGGGATATTATCCCAAAGCCGTTTATTGGAATACTTCTTCGTGGTGGTTGAAGAATCTTGATGATTATTACTTGAATGACTCTATTCAAATGATTGAGATAGGAGGGTTTATTCCAGAAATAGGTAAATCCTCCCTACAAATAGGTACCCAAGCCAGAGGAATGCATAAATCTCAGGGTTTTGCTGGGAAAATCGATAGAGGGTTTAGAAAAGAATACCTAAAGCTATTATCCGGGGAATCGGTCAAATGGACTGACAGATATTTGAAGTCAAAAACTAAAGATGTTATTAATTTACAAGGAATTTATGTGGACTTTAGAGCGGAAAGTCCAAATTTCATTGAAGGAGAAAGTCTGAATACTGAAATTGAAATATACCATGAGTCAGAAAAAGACTTTAGTTTTAAAATTTTAAATTCTGATGACCCTCATTTAGAGAAGCAGCAGAAACTTGAAACGCGCTCAAAAGTTATCATACCGTTTGAACTAAAATCTTTAGAAGAAAAGAGTATTTTATTTAAAAATGAACAAACGGGAGAAGAGAGTATATTAAAATTATGGCCGGATCATGTTACTTCTGATAGGGTTTTAGGCGAGCTAAGGCGACCAGTCCAAAAGGCAAATTCATTTAGTATTAATTATTATATGCCTTGCATTGTTTTTGTAAACCAAAATATTCGTAAAGTTGATCTTTCTATTTTTCGATGGGGTAAAAAGAAAAGCCTAAATCTTGATTTTGAAGTGCCAAAAGGGTGGAGTGTAAAAACTAAAAATGAAGAATCTACTTCTATTAGTTTTCGCCCTGAACAAAATGTTTATCATTTGCAATTTTATCTTGAGCCCAGTAGCAATGCTCAATCAGGCGATCTGGTTATCCGTAACAAAGATAATGGTCAAGTGATTCAAAGAGCCGTAAAGCTTCGATACAACCATATTCCGAACCAAGAGGTCTGGCTTGATGGTTCATTGCCGTTAAGATATATTCCCATGGAATTGCCAGAACTTAGAATCGGATACATAAAAGGTGTCGGTGATGATGCACCGATGGCCATGCGGCAAATGGGTATGTCAGTTGTTGATTTGGAAGCGTCACATCTAACTTGGGGAAAATTAAAAGACTTAGATGCGTTAGTTATTGGAATAAGGGCATATAACGTAAATGTTGGCCTAAAGGCATCTCAGGATGTCATTGAGGACTATGTTTCAAAAGGTGGTCGCTTAGTTATTCAGTATAATACCGCAAGTCGAGATAGAGTTTTAAAGAAAATAGGTCCTGTCCAATTTGATTTAGGTAGAGATAGAGTGACCATTGAGACTGCTGATCCTGAGTTTTTGGTTAAAAGCCATTTACAAATGAATTCCCCGAATGAATTAAATAGAAAAGATTTTGAAGGCTGGGTTCAAGAGAGAGGTTTATACTTTGCTAGTTCTTGGGATTCTTCATTTGAACCATTAATTTCATGGAGTGACCCTGGAGAGGTCGACAAAAGAGGTGCTTGGATTGTTTCTGACTTTGGTGAAGGCACTGTTACTTATTGCGGCCTTTCACTTTTTCGCCAATGGAGAGAGGGCGTTCCTGGTGCATACAGGATTTTAGCGAACCTTGTTGGGCATGGGAAATAGCATAACTTATTTTGACTGGATAACACTCATAGGTACTTTGGGGGCTATTGTGTTTATGGGTGTTTGGAAAACTAGAAAGAACGCTTCGGGTAGCGAGTTTCTGGTGGGTAAAAAAGAAAGTCATTGGATCACCATCGGATTGGGCATAATAGCTACTCAGGCATCAGCAATAACTTTTATTTCTACTCCTGGACAAGGGTTTTCTGATGGGCTTAGATTTGTGCAGTTTTATTTTGGTATGCCCATAGCCCTGCTTATCATAGGACTTTTTATAATTCCTAGATATATGAAGTCAGGCGTTATGACTGCATACTCGTTTTTAGAAAAAGTATTTGGGAATAGGGTTCGGTGGTTGGCCGCAAGCCTATTCTTATTGTCTAGAAGTTTATCCGCAGGTATTACATTATATGCTCCTGGTATTGTGCTTTCAGCTGTATTTGGGTGGAGTTTAAATCTAACAATTATAATTACCGGCGCAATAGTTATTTTATATACTGTTTTTGGGGGTTACAAGGCAGTTGGAGTAACGCAATCTTTTCAAATGCTTGTAGTTTTTTGTGGACTCTTCGCCGCTGGTTTTGTATTGCTAAATGAATTGCCCACTAATATAGGTTTGTCAGAATCATGGGATTTAATGGAAGTTTATAATAGAACTCAGATTTTAGACTGGTCTATAGATCCATCAAGTAGATATACCGTTTGGTCAGGCCTTGCTGGTGGTTTCTTTTTGGCAATGGCATATTTTGGCACAGATCAAAGTCAGGTTGGTAGGTATCTGGGTGGGAGGAGTATGAGAGAAATAAGAATTGGTCTAGGTTTTACAGCAATTATAAAAATCCCAATGCAATTGTTTATTTTAGGTTTAGGTTTACTTCTATTTACCACTATGCATTTTTCCCAAGAACCTATCTGGCATAATCCCTCAGTAAAATCAAAATGGAATCAGATTACTTCTCCAGAGGTTAAAAATATCAATGCTTCATGGGAAAACATGATTCTGTTGAGAAAGAAAAATGCAAGTGATTTTTCTAAGCAAGCATCTGGGTCAAATAATCAATATCAAAATAATCTGATACTGCTTGATCAAAGACGTGACTCACTAAAAACTAGTGCGGAATCTGTTATTAGATCTCGTTTCCCGGGTATAGAGACAAAAGACACAGATTATGTGTTTTTAGGGTGGGCCCTAAAAAGTCTCCCTGTTGGTATTTTGGGACTACTATTGGCAGTTATTTTATCTGGAGCTATGTCTAGTTGCAGTGCGGAATTAAATGCACTTTCTGCAACATCTATTGTTGATTTTAAACAGGCGTTTGGGTTTCACCAAGAAACGACGATTCATGCTTCAAGAATATTAACAGCATTTTGGGGTATTGTTGCATTAATTGTCGCTCTAAGTGCCTCTTTATCGGAAAATTTAATTCAATTAGTTAATATAATTGGATCTCTTTTTTATGGTCCAATGTTGGGATTGTTTGCTTGTGCTTGGATCTTTCCAAAACTAAAAAAAAATGCAGTTTTTATTGCAGGGATAATAGCACAATTCTCAGTTATGCTATTGCATTTATTGAATCAGTATGATTTTATACAATTAGGATATTTATGGTATAATCTAATCGGTTGTTTTATCGTTTTAATCTTTTCTGCAATCCTTTCTTTGCGTTTTTTGAAAATATAAACTCCATCTGATCGACGATACTCTCAACTGCTGGACAAATGCTTTGATTAATCTGGGTTAAATGCAGTATTTGTTTTTGCTTAGGTCTTTTGGTATGGGGATATTCAGCACATGCTTTGGGTCTGATTTTATAAATACCACATCGATTATCATTCTCTAAAAAGGGACACGGAAGCTGTTGTAAAACATAATCACCTTCTTCATCTATTTTTAGGTAGGAGTTTTCAAATTCTGTAGTTTTTACTTTTAGATGTTTTGCTACTCTATCTCGATCTTTAGCTGTCCATAATGGTCCAGTTGTCTTGCAGCAGTTGGCGCAATTTAAACAATCAATTTTTTTAAAAACATCGTCATGTAATTCATGAATAACCTTATCGAGCGTTCTAGTGTTCTGATTTTTTAAACTTTGGAAGAACTTGTTTTTAGATTGAATCTGGCTACTCATAATTTTTAATCCAATAAGTCTTGAATTTTTGAACGAAGTTTCTCGGTGAAATCATTATATCCTTGAGTTGCAGGTCCGGAAAACCCAGCATGAACCTCAATGAGCTTTCCTTTTCGATCATATAAAAGATATGTTGGGTAAGAAATGAAATTTTTTATCGGTAGAATGTCTTCTACAGCACCACTTTCGGCCTTTCCCGCGAAAAGAATAGGGTAGTTTAGGTCTAAATAATCTACAACTTTTTTAATTGCAGAAATACATTCTTCACGATCGGAACTTTTTTCAAATGCCAATGCATAAATGTCTAGGTCATTATAAACCGTAAGCTCTTTAAAAAATGCTGATTCGTCCAGACAATTTGGACACCAGCTACCCATTACTTGGATTAAAGTAACATTGCCGCGCCCAGTTATTAGGTGCATAATTTCTCCCGTTTTATATTCAGGTAGCTTTAAATCAACTTTTGAATTTTCTTTACCTAAAGTTATTCCATTAGGGTTTCGAAGTTTTGACACGCTATCACTAATCCCAATAAACGGTTCTGAATAACCAGCTCCACTAAAATGTCTTCCTGTAATACTTCCATTTTCTTTGATGTCAATGAAAAATGTATAAGCATGAACCCCATCAAATGTGCTCAAGAAAAGTTTATTTCCATATCGATTTCCAGCTAGGTATCGATAATCTCCAGTTTCGGTCAGTATAGATCCATAGTATTCATTTGAATTTGGTTTATTAATAAATTCACCAATCGCTGATTTAGAACTCTCTGAGTTTGATCTTAATTTTATTGCAAACCTTTTGGCGAAAGGAAATATGTTTTTGTTTGATTTCTTCTTGAATTCATTTGCTGGAAAACGATTTACTTTTTCTAATTTATTTTCTTTTGAAATAATAGCTAATGAGGAAGTAAAAGGATAGCTTTCCTTCGTTTCAATATTAATAAAATAACCTTTCAGTTCTTTTGAGTTATCAAGATGCAATTCTGATTGGAATGGGAATTGCCAAATAGATTTCCCGAGATCTCCTACTTGCTTATGGTGTTTAAGAAATAGTCTTTCATCTCCATTTACAATAATGATATCATTAAAGTATGATGATGTATCAGATTTTACCGTTTCAACTTGAAATTTTAAGCTATGCTCATCACTAAATTTGATTTCAGCATTCCATAATTGAGTTTTGCTCTGAAGGCTTAACGTATCCAATGAATCATTTATCTTTTTCAAATAAGAAACATAAAAAAATCCCGGAATAATTGCTGATCCAATTGATATCCAAAAATATCGCCGCAATTTATGGGTTAGATATGTTTTCATCTTAGTTAATTAAAAATCCGCAACGATTGATTTGTATAATTCTATTCTATGCCTTAGCTCTGCACGAATGATCTCATAGCTATTTTCCTCGGTAAGATTTAGTGGGGCTCCCTTTGTATTAAAATAGTATTTTATTTTGGGTTCTGTTCCACTTGGGCGTACTGTAATTCTATCTCCATTATTTAGCCTGAATTGCAGCACATTAGATATTGGTAGGTCGATTATTTTATCAGTACCCAATGAGATATTTGTGCATTTACTTGTTTTAAAGTCAGATATTTCATTGACAAGATGTGTGCCTATTTCTTTAGGAGGGTTTTCCCTCAGTCTGGACATGATTTCTTGAATTTCTTGTGCACCTTTTTGGCCTTTTTTGATTACACTAAAAAGAGAGTCTTCGTGAGTGCCATGTACTGCATAAATATTCATTAACTGGCTGTAAAAGCTTAACCCTTGATCTAAATACCATGAGGCCGCCTCTGCCAGTAGAGCGGATGCTGAGATCGCATCTTTATCTCGAACAAAGCTTCCAATTAAGTAGCCGTAAGATTCTTCACCACCAATGATAAATTCTTTTTCTCCTTCTAATTTGTTGATTAATTCTGCTATCCATTTGAAGCCCGTTAAGGTATTATAAACCGGTATACTGTAAGATTTTGCTATGTCCCCAAGCAGAGCGGATGTAACGACAGTAGATGCTACAAATCCGTTTTTTGGCAGGGAGTTTGAAATTCTTTTTTGTTTTAAAATATAATCAAAAAGAACTGCTGCGGTTTGATTTCCATTAAGGAGAATTAATTCATTTTGATGGTCTCTTACTGCTATACCAACTCGGTCAGAATCAGGATCACATCCAATTACCATGTCTGCATCAATTTCTCGAGCTTTTTGTAAAGCAAGATCTAAAGCTTCGGCCTCCTCAGGGTTTGGCGATATAACTGTAGGAAAGTCCCCATCAGGTTTTTTTTGAGATTCAAGGATATGAACATTTTTAAAACCAAAACTTTGGAGAACTTGAGGTAACAGTGTAATGGCAGTGCCGTGGAGAGATGTGAAAACAAGCTTAATATTCGAGTGAGATACAGGGTTTAGAGATAGTTTTTCAATATTTTTAAGGTAACTATCGTCGATCTCTTTACCTAAATAATTAATTTCTCCATTTCCCCCATTCCATTTAATATCAGATACTTTTAAATTCTTTACACAAGTTAAAATTTCTTGATCCTGGGGAGCGACTAGTTGTCCACCATCAGACCAATAAACCTTAAAGCCATTGTATTCTTTTGGATTGTGAGATGCTGTAATTACTATTCCCGCATTGCATGATAAGGATCTTACCGCATAGCTTAGTTGAGGAGTAGGTCTCAAATCAGAGAATAGAAAAACATCAATATTATTAGCTCTTAAAACCTTGGATACTTCGTCAGCAAATGTTTCACTATTATTTCTTGAATCATAAGCTATGGCAACTTTAGGTTTTTCACTTATTTTGAGATTCAAATAATTTGATAGTCCTTGAGTAGCTAATCCTAAAGTATACTTATTGACTCCGTTTGATCCCAGACGCATTAGACCACGAATCCCTCCAGTTCCAAATTCTAGATCCTTATAGAAGGATTCGTTTAGAGTCTTAGGGTCGCTAACAAGCCAGTCTTTGATAATTAGTTTATCCGAATCGTCAATTGAGCTTTCTATCCAATCTAATGCCCGATTGTAAGCTGATATATCTATTTTTTCGCTCATTTAGGTCAATGTATGAAAGTTTAAATTAAAAAGCCTCAATATCAACTGTAACGGTTAAAACCTAATTAATGAGGTCTAGAAAAATATTAGATGAATTTTTAAAAGCTGGACATTTTTATCGCTGCAATTGCTGCTTCGATACCTTTATTGCCATACTTCCCACCAGACCGATTAATTGATTGCTGTTTATTGTCATCAGTTAACACACAGAATATAATAGGAGTTTTTCCATTGGCGTTGAGGAGAGCTATTCCGCTCGATACACCATGGCATACGAAATCAAAATGAGAAGTTTCACCTCGAATGATTGAGCCAATAGAAATAACGGCATCAAATTCAAGTGATTCTGAAACAACCTTACACGCATGGATTAGTTCAAAACTGCCTGGCACATTAAATTCTTCAATGTCTTTTGTTTTCACTCCCGATGACAGCAAGGTTTCTCGCGCTCCGGACTTTAAGTTGTTAGTAATTTCCGAATTCCATTCAGAAACGACGAGAGCAAAGCGTTTTCCTTTTGTCGAGGGTAGCTTGTTTAGATCAACATTGGAGCGTTGAGCAGTCGACATTTAAGAATTGCTAATTTTAGCTTCACAAAAAGAAATTAAGGCCTCTATGTCTTGGGACTCATTCGAATTGGAAAAATCAGATTTTAAACGCTTGTAGACTTTCAATGCCACCTTATAATTTTCTACCATTTCAGCAGCAGTTCCAGCTTTCTTTAAAAATATTGGGGTTAAAAAATTGTTCGCATTGCCATTTGAAGCTTTGATATAATATTCTAATGCTTCATTTGGCTGATTTAAGTCCGCGAAGGCATCTCCAATTGCACCCTTTGCAACAATACTCAAAACTGGATCATTTCCTTTAAAATTATCTAAGTATTCAATTGCGTCTTCAGGTTGTCCCAGGCTTAAATAACATAGTCCAGCATAATAATTGGCTAGGTTTGCAGCTTTTGTAGCTCCATATTCGTCTATAATGTCTAAAAAACCAAGAGTAAGTCCGTTGCCGTTAAGCGCTAATTTCAGAGAATCTTTGGCAAAGGCCTGTTGTGCAGGATAGATTGCGACTTGAGCTTTTTCCTCATTCGGAATACTTATGAATTGATTGTAGGCCCAAATTCCAGCAACTCCTACTACTGCCGCTGCAACCACGGTAATAATCTTTTCTTTGTGTTTCTGAACAAACGTTTCTACTTTGTTCAATCCTGCTTCAACTGCTGCTTCAGGATTTTCAATAAGATCAAATTCTTTTTTCTTTGCCATAACGTCTTAAATAGAAGATCTGTAGATTAAGGGCGGCAAAGATAGCCAAAACCGTCGATTGGAGCTACTTTTGGCATATGCATGATTTGACACTAACAGAATTGCGTATGGTTCATTTTAAAAACCATACTTCAATTGATTTCACTTTTTCACCTAAACTAAATGCTATAGTTGGAATCAATGGTGCTGGAAAGACTACTATTTTAGATGCAATACATGTCTTGTGCATGACAAAGAGTTATTTTCACAACTCTGACTTTCACAACATTCAGTTCAACGCTCCATTTTTTGTGCTTGAAGGAAAAATGCAAGCGAATCAGATTGTGACTCCAATTTATTGCGGTCTTAAAAAAGCTGAAAAAAAAGTTTTCAAGACTGATGACGCCGAATACACAAAGCTTTCAGACCACCTAGGTAGATTTCCAGTAGTTATGATTAGTCCCTATGATAGGAATCTTATTACCGATGGAAGCGAGGCTAGACGTAAATTCATGAATTCTGTCATCGCGCAATCAGATAAGAAGTATTTAGAAGCTCTTTTATCATATAATCGAGCTTTGTCACAAAGAAATGCGCTTTTAAAATACTTTGCTGCTAATAGAACTTTTGATGAGTCTATGCTTGGTTTATATAATGATCAGCTTGTTTTGAATAGTAAAATAATTTATTCAGCTAGACAAACATTTGTTGAGTATTTTGAACCAGTCTTAAAAAAGTACTATGGCTGGATGGCAGGTGATAAAGAAATTGTGGCAATTGAATATAAATCTTCGTTACATGAAAAAGATTTAGATGTTTTACTAAATGAAAATTTAGATAAAGATCGTGTTTTGCAGTATACTTCTAAGGGAATTCACAGAGAAGACTTATTGTTTAAACTGCATGGGGAGCAATTAAACCGAGTCGGTTCCCAGGGGCAGCAAAAATCATTTGTTGTAGCTCTAAAACTGGCGGTATTTGATTCTTTGAAAAATGCTTTGGGGGTCAAACCAATTTTATTGTTAGACGATATATTTGATAAGTTAGATGCTCTGAGGGTTGAAGGTTTAATTCGTTTAGTAAATGAGCACCATTTTGGCCAAATTTTCATTACCGATACCCACACTGAAAGAACAGAGTTTATGATTAAATCAGTAAATGAAGAGGCTAAAGTAATAGATTTAAGTAGCTAATGTTAAGACCCGATCTAAAATCGATAGCTGAAGTTATAAGTTCAATTAAGGAACCTTTTCAGCATAAAAACTCCTATAAATTGGGATTGATAGAGAATGCTTGGATTGAAATATTAGGAGAGCAGGCCTATCAAAAAGTTCGAAAATTCTCAATTAAAAAGGAGACTCTTTACGTTTCTTGTGATTCAAATTCCTTAAGACACGAGCTAAGCATGCAAAAAAAAAGGTTATTGAATGCTTTGAATGAAAAAATTGATCAAGAAATTGTTATTTCTGAGATAATACTGAATTAAAGAAGCCCTAATTAAAGGCCTTCTTTATTTTATTTAGAACCTCTCATCAAGAGAAAAAAAGAATTCTCCTTCTAAATTGGCATTTTCGTCGCTATCCGAACCGTGAATTGCATTTGCTGAAATAGATGTAGCGAAAAGTTTTCTAATGGTTCCTTCAGCTGCTTCTGCAGGATTTGTGGATCCAATAAGGGTTCGAAAATTATTTACAGCATTATCTTTTTCAAGAATTGCAGCTACTATTGGTCCAGAGGACATGTAATTAACAAGTTCTCTATAAAAAGGTCGCTCAGAGTGAATTTCATAAAACTTTTCAGCATCACTTTTGCTCAGTTTCGTTAATTTCATTGCTGCTATGCTAAATCCTGCAGCGTTAATTTTTTCTAATATTGCTCCAATATGGCCGTTTTCTACGGCATCTGGTTTGATCATTGTAAAGGTGCGGTTCATCTTGGTATAATTATTTCTAGTTTTCGGCCGCAAAATTACGAAATTTACACTCACTTTAATGCAACAGAATGATTGATCAAATTATAACTTTTTTAAGGGAAAAGCCGAGAAAGATTGTTTTAACGAGTCATTGGAATCCTGATGGTGATGCAATAGGAAGTGCTTTGGGGTTAGCTCACTATTTGCATAGCCAGAACTTCGCTGTTGATGTCATTTTCCCAAATCCACCCTCTTTACCGCTACAGGGAAGTGTGGGCTATTTATCAGATTTCGTTCATATATTTAGTTTGGACTCCAGCAAGGCCAAAGAGATTATTAAAAGGGCTGATGTTCTTTTCTCCCTCGATTATAATGTGGCAAGCAGAGTTGGAGATCAAATGGAGTCAATTATCAGTGGCTTTTCTGGCAGTAAAATCATTATTGATCATCATGAAAGTCCAGATATATCATTTGATTTAGTGTTTTCCATGACTTCGAAAAGTTCAACATGTGAGATGGTTTATGATTTGATTGAACAGGATGGAGGTAATATTGACCTTGCTTGTGCAGATAATCTTTTAACGGGGCTAATTACGGATACTGGGTCATTTAGATTTCCAATAACTTCTGGTAGGACCATGCATATTGCGGGGAAACTTATTGAAGCTGGAGCCGCTCCTCATGTTATTCACGACCGTTTATTTGATAATAATCCAAAGAGCCGATTAATGATTTGGGGTCGCGCCTTATCGAACCTTATTATTACTGACGATGGGTTTGCTTCAATTGTATTTATCAAACAAAACGATCTTAGAGAATTGGAATATCAACCTGGAGACACAGAAGGCCTTGTGAATCAAGGTCTTGGGGTTGCTGGGGTTTTGATTTCAATTTTTATTCGTGAAGATTCAGAGAGCAATATGAAGCTATCTTTCAGAAGTAAGGGCAATGTTGATGTGAATAAATATGCCAGAAAGAATTGGGAAGGTGGTGGTCATAAAAATGCCTCAGGAGGTTCAAGTAGCATGAGTATTACAGAAACAATTGATAAGTTTAAGTCTACCTTCAAAGAAGCTTTTCTCAATGATTAGATTATTTAGGACAAAATCATATCCTGATTATCCATATTCTTCAAGCATGAAATTAACCGCTTTGAGTTTTATGCTTCCTTTATTTTTTTCAACCTCATGTTTGACTCAAGTAGAAGAAAATAAGGAATTCAAATTGACTGAATATGAGAAATTTGAGAGAATGATTGCTCAAAATAGGGCAGTTTTAGAAGCGGAACGTAAAGACATAGAATTATTCATCGATTCCTCGAGTCACAAATTTCTTAGAAATGGATTGGGAATGCATATTTCCTTAATTGAGCGCGGTAATGGAGTTGTTTTGGATACTGGAGATTTGGCAAGGGTTAACTCAAGAGTTACTAGCCTCAAAGGCTATGATTTTAGTCAATCTAAAATTTCAGAATTTTTAATACTTCGAGATAACGAGACGATTTGGGGAGTTCAAGAGGCATCTTTGGGTTCTAGACGTGGAGATAGTTTAATATTAATCATCCCTGCGCATCTTGCACATGGGCTTGCAGGAGATTTAAAGACAATACCTCCTCTTACACCCCTTGTTTATTACCTTCGCATTCTCTAAATAAAATGATAAATTATCTAAGTATAGAATTATGAAACGATTTGCAGCTCTTGCTCTGGTAGCAATTTTTATAATGTCCTGCGCAGCTAAGCCAAGTGGCGTCGAGGTAAATGGTGAAAAAGTAAAACTTCAAGACGGTCTTTTTGCTTTAATTAAATCTTCAAAAGGAGATTTACTGATCGAGTTAGAAATGGAAAAGGCGCCAATGACAGTTGCAAACTTTGTAGCTCTTGCAGAAGGAAATCATCCAGAAGTAGCTTCTAAGTCCGGAGAGCCGTTTTTTGATGGACTTAAGTTTCATCGCGTCATTTCTCAATTCATGATTCAAGGGGGGGACCCTCAAGGAACAGGGCAGGGTGGTCCTGGGTACAGCTTTCCAGATGAATTTCATCCAGACCTCAAGCATTCTTCTCCAGGCATATTGTCAATGGCCAACAGCGGTCCAAACACTAATGGTTCTCAGTTTTTTATTACTGAAGTACCAACAGCTTGGTTAGATAACAAACATTCAATCTTTGGGAAAACCATAAAAGGAATTGAAAAAATCGTTGAAATTTCTGGAGTTGAAAAAAGTGCGTCCAACGTACCAAATGAAGACATAACCATGACAATTGAGATCATAAGAGTAGGCAAAACAGCGAAATCCTTTTCTGCTCCAGAAAGATTCTCGACCAAAAAAAACGAAATAATTTTAGCTGTTGAGGACAAGAAAAAAGAAAGTGCGAAAAAAGGTCTTGAAAGATCTGCTCAATTTCATTGGTTAATGGATGGGGGAATGGTTGATTCAGATTTATATGAGCCAGAATATAAATTTTGGAATGCTAAAGCTCGCCAACTAGCAGACGGGTTAAAGGTTTTTGATGTAACAGTGGGAGAAGGTGAACCTATTAAAGCAGGCGATCAAGTTTTTGTTCACTATGCAGGGTATCTATCATCCGGAAAGCCTTTTGACAGTAGTGTAAAAGAAGTGGCGATGCAAATGAATAATTACAATCCTCAACGGGAGCCTTACGGACCATTTCCATTAGTTGCCGGGCCTTCAGGTCGTGTTATTGAAGGATGGAAGAGAGGTATAATCGGTTTAAAAAAAGGCAGTCATGCAAAGTTGTTAATTCCTTCTGATCTTGGTTACGGAGAAAGCGGAGCAGGACAGGTTATTCCTCCGAATAGCTCTTTGGTTTTTGACGTTTGGATTGAAGATGTTTTACCATCTAATTGATTACTTCTTAAATCATTCTTATTTTCTTAATAATATTCTTTAAATAACATAATTATGAATGACGGCTTGTATGCTCGTTTCAATACTTCAAAAGGAACAATCACAGTTTTACTCCATCATAAGCAGACGCCCATGACTGTTGGTAATTTTGTGGGTTTAGCAACTGGAATTCAAAAAAACTCAGCATTCCCTGATGGTCAAAAGTATTATGATGGACTTTCTTTCCATAGGGTGATTCCTGACTTTATGATTCAAGGTGGATGCCCTCAAGGAAAGGGAACTGGCGGTCCCGGTTATAACTTTCCAGATGAAATCGTTTCTAACTTAAAGCATTCAGGCCCTGGAGTGTTATCAATGGCAAATTCAGGTCCTGGAACAAATGGTTCTCAGTTTTTTATCACTCATGTTGAGACTTCATGGCTTGACGGCAAGCATACAGTTTTTGGCCAGGTTGTTGAAGGTCAGGAAGTTGTTGACAAGGTATCGGAGAATGATAAATTAAATAATGTAGAGATTTTGGCAATCGGCTCAGAGGCAGAATCATTCAATGCTCATGAAGCTTTTGAAAAAGGTATTGAGGCTCAAAATGAAATTGAGTCTGAGGGTAAAGCTTCGCAGTTGAAAGCTATTGAGTCGGTTACAGAAGGTATGACTAAGACAGATTCAGGTTTATATTACAAAATGGAGTTAGAGGGAACAGGTAAAGCTCCAAATTCCGGGCAAACTGTGAAAGTTCATTATACAGGAAGCCTAATTGATGGCTCTACTTTTGATTCAAGTATTCAGCGGGGTGAGCCTATAGATATACCTATTGGAGTTGGTAGAGTAATTCCTGGATGGGATGAAGGTATTATGCTTCTCAAGGAGGGTGGTAAAGCTCGTTTTGTTATTCCATCTGAATTGGGTTACGGTTCTCAAGGCGCAGGTGGAGTAATTCCACCTAACGCAACATTAATTTTCGATGTTGAATTAGTTAAAGTAGTTTAGTAGATGGAGACTATTGGATGGTTAGCTTCTGTCTTGACCACTTTTTCCTTTGTCCCGCAAGCAATTAAAGTTATTCGCACAAAAGACACTGCTTCTATAAGTTTATGGATGTATTCACTCTTTACTGTGGGGATATTGTTTTGGTTGGTTTATGGGGTAATGATGAGAAATGGCCCAATGACTTTTGCTAATGTTACAACACTGGTTCTTGCTGTTATCATTTTAAGGGCAAAAATTAAAAATGGATAAATAATTAAGAAAATATTTTTAGCTCTTCTTGGCTTTTTGTAATTGAGCTAAAAGATCCCTGTATTTAGCAGCCTCAAGAAAATCTAGATTTTTTGCCGATTTTTCCATCTCTTTTCTTGTTTTGATAATCCGATCCTCCAATTGACTGGCAGTTAGTAAGCCAACTCTTGTCTCATCTAATTTTCTTTTTGCAGTATCTATTCGCAGGGTTTCTTCATACTTATCCTGGAAAGCGTGAGACTCTTCTTTAATTATCGCTTTTGGTATTATGTTGTGAGCAGTATTATATTCCGACTGAATTTTTCTACGGCGTGTTGTCTCTGACATTGTTTTTTGCATTGAAGAAGTTATTTTATCGGCATAAAAAATAGCCATACCATTGATATTTCTTGCGGCGCGTCCAATAGTTTGGACTAGTGATCTTTCAGATCTTAGAAATCCTTCTTTATCAGCATCAATAATTGCAACAAGGGAAACTTGCGGGAAATCAAGACCTTCTCTTAATAGATTTACTCCAATCAATACGTCGAATAGACCTTTGCGCAAATCTTCCATTATTTGTATTCTATCTAACGTTTCAACATCTGAATGAATATAGCGGCAGCGTACTCCATAGCGTAAAAAATACTTAGTCAATTCCTCAGCCATGCGCTTTGTTAGAGTAGTTACTAATATTCTTTCATTTTTTTCAGACCTGATACGAATCTCTTCCATTAGATCATCAACTTGGTTTTCACTAGGTCGAACCTCGATTATTGGGTCAAGTAGTCCAGTAGGACGAATAATTTGTTCAACAATAACTCCTTCAGATTTTTCTAGTTCATGATCTGCAGGAGTTGCGGAAACATAAATGACTTGATTTTGAAGTGCTTCAAATTCATCAAATTTAAGGGGCCTGTTATCCATTGCTGCAGGAAGACGAAATCCATATTCTACAAGATTTTCTTTTCGCGAACGATCACCCCCATACATCGCCCTTACTTGTGGGAGACTAACATGGCTTTCATCAACGACAAGTAAAAAATCTTTTGCGAAATAGTCTACTAGGCAATAAGGCCGTGTATTTGGCTTTCGTCCATCTAAATATCTACTGTAGTTCTCTATTCCAGAACAATAGCCTAGTTCTCTGATCATCTCAAGATCAAACGTTGTTCGCTCTTTAATGCGCTTTGCTTCGAGGGGTCTATCTGTTTTTATAAAATGTTCAACCTGTAAACCAAGGTCAAGCTCAATATCTTTAATTGCATTATTGAGCTGATCAGGAGTTGTTACAAATAAATTTGCAGGAAATAGTCTTAGGTCTTCAATGTCTTCTTTTTTCTTCATTTCAGTTGGATCCCAGACCTCTATTGATTCAATTTCATCGCCCCAAAATAGTATTCTATGAAATAGCTCACCATAAGCCGGAAATACATCTACAGTGTCTCCTTTGACGCGAAAATTACCTCTTTTAAAGTCTCCTGTTGTTCTGCTATAAAGAGCACTAACAAATTTTAGTAAAAGCTTTTGTCTTGAAATAATTTGACCTTTTGATATCTCAATAGTTTGCGAATTAAAAGCATCGGGGTTCCCCATTCCATAAAGGCAGGAGACAGATGCTACAACTATCACATCTTTCCTTCCACTTAAGAGAGAGGAAGTCGCGCTCAGCCTCATTTTTTCTATTTCATCATTTATGCTAAGGTCTTTCTCGATATAAGTCCCACTGCTCGGCATAAATGCTTCGGGCTGATAATAGTCATAATAGGATACAAAGTATTCAACTGCATTATTTGGGAAAAATGATTTAAATTCTTGATATAGTTGTGCAGCTAGAGTTTTATTATGTGATAAAACTAATGTTGGACGTTGAACTCTGTTTATAACGTTTGCAACAGTAAATGTTTTGCCTGAACCCGTTACTCCCAATAATGATTGGTGGGACTCACCATTTAAAATCCCATCAGTTAGTTTTTCTATAGCTTGAGGCTGATCGCCAGTAGGCTGAAAAGGACTTTCTATTTGAAAATCCATATTTTATTTTTCGTTGCTATTTTCTTCGGTTTCTGAAGGTTTATCCACGATTGATTTTTCGTTATCTTCTTTTCTTTGAGCAATTCGAATTTCTTTTAAATTTTTTTCAGCTTTCTCTACAATTTTTTTGGCATCGTCAACTTTTTTCTGAGCATCTTTTACTATCGGACTATTTTCATTGGCAAATTGAAAAAATCCCATATTATTTTCTAATTGAGAAAGATCCCTTTTGGCCTTTTCCACATTAGATAAAGCATTAGAAAGTTTATTACTACGGTCGTCCTCTTTCCTTTGAATAATTCGCATTTCTCCATTGGCGGATCGCATAGAATCAAAAAATTTATTACAGGCAGATTTAAATTTGAGCCATGCCTTATCTGAGTCTTTTCGAGGGACAAATCCTGTTTTTTTCCAATCTTCTTGTAGTTTTTTCACCTCTTTTACGGCAACAGACCAATCCGTCCGAACTGAAAGTTCTTCTGCCTTTAACACCAGTTCATATTTGGCATCTAGAGCAACCTTGAGTAGGGTCTTTCTTCCTTTATAGAATTGATTCCGATTTTTAAAAAAAAGTTTCTCAGATTTTTTAAATCGGTCCCATAGCAGATCACTTGCAGTGCTAAATGTCCTTCCTATTTTAGACATTGATTCTCTGAGCTCTTTGGCTTTATCTGTCGAGTTTTGCCATTGTTTATGATCGCTATACTCCGAGGAGCAAAGGCTTTCTAATTCCTCTACTATTTTTTCTTTTAAGCCTAATTTTGTTTTATTATTTTCAGCTGCAGCTTCTTGTTTTAACCTTCGCTTTTCATGTAAAATATTTGAATTTTCTTGAAATGAGGCCCATAGAGTCTCTTTGTCTTCAACAGAAACGGGACCTACTTCTTTCCAGGATGCATGTAATCTCTGTAGATCTTTACCAAGTGCAGCAGTCCAATCTTTCTCTGATAGAGATTTGATCTCTGCAATTAGGTTTTGTTTCGCTTCTTTATTGTGCTTATGATCTAAGTCCCGTAAATCCTGAGATAGTCTTAGATTATCATAGAATCGATCTACAAAAAATCTATATGACGCATACAAGTCTCGTGTCGCCTCATTTGGTACATGACCTATTTCTTTCCATTTATCATTAATGCGTTTAAATTCTTTGTAAGTGTGGCCGGTAGGTAAATCATCACTTTCCGCCAATTTTTTTATTTCTGAAAGCAAGTTTTTCTTGAGTTCAAGATTAATTGCCATTTTACCTTGCAGCTGCGCGCGGTATTCAGAATATAATTTTTTGAAATCATTAAAGACTTTGTAAAAATCCTCTTTATTTTTTTGATCAAAGTGAAAATCAATTATGTTACCTCCACTTTCAATATATTTTTCTTGAGCCTCAGATCTTTCGTTATCCCATCTCGGCGAGAGAACCGACTTTATCGCTAAAATAGGTATCCTAGCATCCTTGATAGGGATATTTTTTAGAACTTTCTTAGCTTCGATTAACAGTTCTTCGTCTGATTTCTCATTGTAATCAGAAGTATGGTCGTCATGCTCTTCTTTATCCTCTTTATTTTTTTCTTCTACCACTTCTGCATCAGTTCCACCTAAGTCTGCATCAGTTCCACCTAAGTCTGCATCAGTCTCACCTGAGTCTGCGTCAGTTGCATCTGAGTTAGGTGGGTCTTTAACTATGGACTCTTGAGTTTCTTTTTCAGACCCTGAAACCTTTTTAATTTCTGGGTGGGCGGCTTTTAGCTCATTATTTTTGAGCTCTTTTTTATCTACGGAATCCTTCTTATTGTCAATGGATTCAATATTTTTCGCATTCTCTGCAATCGTATTCCCTTCTTCGGGAAGTAAGTCTTTCTCAGCCATAGCTGGTGGTATTTAATGAATTTCTGTTCAAATTTGAGGAATATTGAGGACATCTACCCAATACCTCCATGCTTTTTTTGCTTGAAATATTAACATTTGTGATCCTCCTATAGTTTTACAGCCTTGAAATTCCATTTCTTTTAGGAATTTTGTTTCAGTAGGTTCATAAATTAAATCAAATGCGACGGGCTTATTTTTGCCTAGCCAAATTGGTAGGGGAGGGCTACTATTAATATTTGGGGTCATTCCTAATGTTGTGCATTGAATTACTGCGGTAGCTTTTAATTCCTTAATCGTGTTAAATTTAATTTCCGGCCAATTAAAATTTCCTTTAGGCGTTCTGCATAGAATAAGGCCATGATAGCCTAAACTATTTAAAATGTAAACAATCGCCCTTGCAGCACCACCATTGCCCAAAATACATATATCTTGACTTTTCTCTGGAGTTGGCAGTTGATTCTTACACATTTCCCAAAATCCGTCTCCATCAGTATTGTGGCCAATCCATTCATCATTTACTCTAGCTACCGTGTTAACTGCTTTTATTTCCTCTGCTATTGTAGTTAGTCTTGAGAGATGTGGAATTATAGTCTCTTTAAGAGGCGCAGTTACATTAAATCCATTTAAATCAGTTGTTGCTAAAAACTCTTCAAGTTGAAATTCATTAAGATTTATTGAAGAATAATTTAGTTTGGTTTTTAATGGATTATTGCTCCATATTTTTCGAAATAATGAAGGGGATTGGGATTTGTCAATCGGGTCGCCAATAACAGCAAAATTGTAACTCATCTTTTTGGAGTTGTTATTTAAGGTTATTTTTATTCCCCAATAAGTTCAGAGCAGAAATAAAAATAAACCCTAACGAAAAGGCCAATGAGCATATTAATATCGAGTCTTCAGAATTTATGAATCTGGGATATTCCATTCCATTTGGGCTTATAATTTTGAAAGGATAAATTTTTACTAGCGACCCAATGATGAAGCCTCCCATCAGTGCTGTCATAATATTTGGGATTTTATCAAATAAATATCTGAGGCCTCGTCCAAACGATATTAAGCCTGAGGCTGCTCCTATGGTAAAAACTATAATGAGTGACCAGTTTGCGCTATTTAAACCATTTAAAATACCTTCATATGAACCTAAGAGTATAAGGATAAAAGAACCGCTAATTCCAGGTAAAATCATTGCACATATTGCTACAAACCCAGAAAGAAATACATACCATAATGTCAGTTCGGGGTTAGCTAATGGTAAAAAAGTAATTACAGAACCTATGCATATTCCAATGAAACTATACGGTAGCCATTTACTCCAGTGCACACTTTTGATTAGCTTGGAAAAAATCAAAGGTAGACTCGCCAGAATAAGTCCAAAAAAGAAGCTCCAAACAATCTCATTATAGTTTTTTAAACCCCAAAGAACCAGTTTGGATAAACTTAATATTGAAACTAGTATTCCTGAAAAAAGTGCTAATAAAAAATTACCATCAATTTTAGTCCAAGCTGAACTTATTCCTAACTTTATTAAGGATCTAAATAAATCTAAATTTAATGAGCTAATTGCGTTTAGCAGTCTTTTGTAAATGCCAGTTATAAATGCTATTGTCCCCCCAGAGACTCCAGGGACAACATCTGCGGCGCCCATGGCCAATCCTTTTAAAAATATCAGTAAGTAGGACTTTGAACGCTCGTGATTCCTATCATAAGTTTTTGCATTCATGATTAATGACTTAGGCGAGGGTCAGATTCTAGCCCTGGGTAATATCGAAGTAATATCTCTTTAAATTCTTTTGAATATTGCAATTGACCGTTGGATATAAGCTCTGCTGCTAGTTTATTCTCATTTTCTAACCCCATTATGAATCCACACTCAATTACTGACATATCGATACTTTCAGGGTAACGTTCTAAACCCATTTTTATCACTTCTTTTGCAGCAGAGTCTTGATTGATTTTTTGCAGAGTTTTTACATATTCAAATAATCCCTTGGGTTCCTCTGTTCTTAGAGATTTCAGGATCATTCTAAGCATTTTTTCAGCTTCAATAAACAACCCTAGTCTGTGGTATAAATCGTATGCAATGAGATAGTAATCTGGGTTTTCTGGATCTAATGAGAGAGCTTTTTTCACATGTTCAATGGCTTCAAAAAGCCGTTGCCCTTCCCCATAAATTATTGCCAATTCTATCCATGCTTCATCTAGGTCTTCATCTTGTTTTATTGCAAGTTTTAGAGCCTCTGTAGCTTCGGGGATTTGACTATTTAATTGGTAACATATTCCCAATCGGTAAAATGTATAGCCATTTTGTTCTGACTTTAATGCGTTTTTGTATGACTTTATGGACTCGGGGTATTGCCTTAATTCTTCAAGAATTCTACCAGTATCAAAATGTGCAGCAGTAAATTTTTCATCAATCAAAAGAGCGTATTCAAATGCTTCTAGTGCTTTGTCAAAGCTTTCAAGTCTAAAAAGTGCGGCTCCAAGGTGGTACCATCCAGTTTCACTGTATGGGTATTGGTCGAGGTAGGTACGAAACCATTCAGTCGATTTTTCATCTTTATTATCCATGTCAAAATTAGCTGCTAACATGTACAACAGATGATCATCTTTTGGCTCTTCTCGGAGCATTGCTTTTAGAACTTTAATAGCATGGCTAAATTCTCCAATAGCGGTATATAGACTTGCTAGGTGGCCTTGGATAGGAAACTGATCTTCAGTATTTTGGAGTGCGTTCTTCAAGGCTTTTATTGCCTTTTGGTGCTTGCCTTGACGCATGAATAGTTGGCCACGTGCCCAATCCAAATCAGGATGGTTGGGAGCGATATTCTCTGCCGATTCTATAGCTTCTTCTGCCTGATCAAGTTGATGTGCTGCAACATAATATCGAGCTCTTTTCACAGCAAAGGTTATTGCGTGGGGATGTTGTTCTCCCCCCATGTCAATGGCAATAAGGGCATGATGCAACTGACCCGTCTCTAAGTAATAATCTGCAATTTGTTCAAATTCATCAACATCAAAAAAAAGTGAAAACTTTTCTTTTAACGCTTTTTCAAATTTCAGAATTAGGTGATCAGATTCTAAATTTCCCATAGATATAATTACAAGTACAATCTAGTTAGAAACTTTCTTTTATTTATACCCATTATTCTTTGGTTTTCCAACACTTTTTAACATTTATTGTCTCTAATTTTCTGTGCTTCATTTATACACTAATTTTGTGTTCTTAATCAAAAACAAGGCCATATGTCATTGATTACTTCAATTTCCGGAATTCGAGGAACTATAGGTGGTAAACCTGGAGAGAATTTTACACCAATTGATGTTGTTTCCTTCAGCTCTGCTTATGCTGCATGGCTCAAAGATCAAAATAAAAAACTTGGAAAAACTAAACTAAAAATTGCTATTGGAAGAGATGCTCGACCCTCTGGCCTTTTAGTGCATAATTTAGTCTCTTCTGTTATGATTTCTATGGGCATTGATGTTTTAGATTTAGGATTATCGACAACTCCTACAGTAGAAATGATGGTTGTAATGAAAAACTGTGATGGTGGCATAGTAATTACAGCTTCTCACAACCCCGTTGAATGGAATGCTTTGAAATTATTAAATGTTCAAGGTGAATTTCTTTCAGCAAGTGATGGTGAGAAAATATTGGATTATTCAAGGTCAAAAGAGTTCAATTATGCAGATGTCCATCAAATTGGTAAGATAATTTCTTTTGATGGGGGAATCAGAGAGCATATTGATGCCATTCTTGATCTCGATGATGTTGATGTTGCAGCGATTCGAAATTCTAATTTTAAGGTAGCTGTGGATGCCGTAAACTCAACAGGTGGCATATCTGTGCCTATATTATTAAGTGCTTTAGGTGTCAAAAATCAGGAACTTTTATATTGCGAACCTAATGGCCAATTTCCCCATAACCCGGAACCTCTAAGAAAGCATCTTGATGATATCTGTAATTTGGTCTCTAATTCAAATTGTGACCTAGGTATTGTGGTTGATCCCGATGTTGATCGATTGGTATTTGTATCTGAAGATGGAGAACTTTTTGGAGAAGAATATACTCTTGTTGCAGTTGCTGATTATCTTCTATCAAAGTCTAGCGGTAATTGCGTCAGTAATCTTTCAAGCTCTAGGGCTTTGAATGATATCGCAATAAGACATAATTCAAAGTATTTTACCTCTGCAGTGGGAGAGGTGAACGTAGTTGAAAAAATGAAAGAATGTGATGCCATTATTGGTGGAGAAGGTAATGGTGGAATTATTTACCCACCTCTTCATCATGGTCGGGATTCTTTAGTGGGTATAGCATTGTTTCTAACTCATTTAGCTAATCTAAAGAGTTTAGATGAAGGATTGACCGTATCTGCTTTACGTTCATCTTATCCAAGTTACTATATGGCAAAAGAAAAAATCTCTCTTTCTTCATCAGTGGATTTAGAAAAAATAATGGATAAAGTGGCAAGTCAATTTAAAAATGAAAAGGTTAGTCGCATAGATGGAGTCAAGATAGATTTCAAGGAAAGTTGGGTTCACATGCGAAAGTCTAATACCGAACCAATTGTAAGAATTTACACAGAAGCAAAGAGTAAATTGGAAGCAGAGACTCTTGCACTAAAGTTTGTCAATCAAATAAACGACTTGGGTCAATAATTTTAATTCAAGAATTTAGAAAGTATATTTTACTTTTGATTATTCTATTTTCGTATTTATGAGTATATACTTCGACAACGCAGCAACAACGCCATTATCCGAAGAGGCCAAATTGGCTATGGCTAATGCGATGGATAATTTTGGAAACCCAAGTAGTACTCACAGTGAGGGGAGAAAGGCGAAGGCAATAATAGAAACCGTTCGTAAAGACATTGCATCAAGACTACATTGTAAGCCATCAGAAATTGTTTTCACCTGTGGGGGGACTGAAGCAGATAATTGGGCGTTAATTTCAGGCATCAAGAACTGTGATATTAAGCATCTTTATACATCCAAAATTGAGCATCATGCGGTTGCCCATGTTGCAGAACATATTAAAGAAAATAAATTATGTGAGGTTCATTATATACCTCATGATAATAGTGGAGTTCATGATTTTGGGTGGTTAAGTAAAGAGTTAGAGTCAAAGACAGGAGAAAATGTAATGGTTTCCTTGATGCATGCAAATAATGAAATAGGTAACCTTATTGACTTGCAAGGTTTATCCGAATTGTGCAAGAAGTACGGAGCTTATCTTCACAGTGATACTGTTCAAACAATGGCACATTTACCAATAGATTTCTCGAAGATTAAAGTCGATTTTGCTGCATGCAGCGGTCATAAATTCCACGGTCCAAAGGGAGTTGGTTTTGCTTTTGTCCGGCAAGGAGTGATCTGTAAGCCTTTTATTCTAGGCGGCGCCCAGGAAAGGGGCCATAGAGCAGGAACTGAAAATGTGCTAGGGATTGCCGGGTTAGGTGCAGCATTTAACTTATGCTTTGATGATATGGTCGCTGACATTGCAAAAGTTTCGGAAGTGAAAAAATATGCAATTATTAGGCTAAAATCTGAATTCCCCGAAGTTCAATTTAATGGCCTTTCAGGTGAAATAGAAAATAGTCTTTACACTGTTTTAAATTTTTATCATCAGGAACTTCATAAAAATGGAATGCTCAACTTTCAATTAGATATAAATGGAGTTCAATGTTCTGGTGGTAGTGCATGCAGCAGCGGAGCAACAGGCGGCTCCCATGTTTTAAATGCTTTGAATTCACAAGGAGGAACTCGTATTTCTTTTTCCCGGTATAGTACTAAACAAGAGGTGGATTCTTTTATAACTATCCTTCAAA
This sequence comes from uncultured Cryomorphaceae bacterium, assembly GCA_913009655.1. Classification (GTDB taxonomy): domain Bacteria; phylum Bacteroidota; class Bacteroidia; order Flavobacteriales; family Schleiferiaceae; genus TMED14. Next base: position 21,749 of record CAJVWI010000008.1, on the reverse strand, counting down.
AAATAAAATCAGAATCACAAAGTTGATATCAAGTCTAATGGGTGTTCAATAGATTAGACTGACATATCCATAAACCCATCCATCTTCGGTCTCAAAGCGATAGACATAAGTGTCTTGTTGAGCAGGCTTTCCGTTAATTTTTCCGTCCCAAAACTCCTTGAAGGGTTCAGAGGTTTCAAAAACAACAGTTCCAATTGAGTTCAGTATTACAAAACGATCGTTTAAAAAACAGTCATTTCCTCCAATCCTAAGTTCTTCATTAGTTCCGTCGCCATTAGGCGTAAAAGCATTAGGGATAAAGAGTCTTTGATCCAATCTTAGGATTGTAGAGGTAAAGTCATACCCGTATACAGCGTTACAGATCGTATCTATTAAGTCTAAATGGACAGTATATGTTCCGCTTGCAGGGAGCCTGTATGTTGTAACTCGACCTGTATCTGTTATACCATTCTCAAAGGTCCATTTGTAAATATAGATTGAAGTATCAGAGCCATATTCAACATTGACTCTTATCCTTCCATCTTTACACGAATCAGGGGAGACTGTAACATCTGGACCGGGCCAATCTGGATCAAAGGTGATACTCTTAAATATAGTGTCAGAAGTACCGCAGGTTGTGTCATAGGCAATTAGTTGAGTTTCAAAAGTTCCAGGGTTACTGAAATAAAAATTAACAGTATCTCCGAATTGTATTGACCCACCTATAAAACGCCATTCATGTCTCTGCGAACCATCACTTTTGTTGTAAAATGTAACTTTAAAATCGCGGTCACATGCAAAATACTCTGTTGAGAAATCAGCTGTAGGGAACAGACCTTGGTCATGGTCAATTGTCAAAGATGTACTGTCGGAAATATCGCAAACAGTATCTGTGGCGATCAATTTGATTGTATAAACTCCTTTGGTGAAGACCACTGTTGGTTCTTTTGCAGAAGAAGTTTGACCATTGCCGAAATCCCAAAAAAATTGATTTGCATTCAAGGATTTATTAGTAAAAGAAACTCTCAAATTATCACAGATTGTGTCAACGTCAGCTTCGTAGTCAACAGATGCATCTGCTGTCACTGATGTTTCAAAATCAATTTTTATAACTCCAAGATTACAATTAGGAGATAAGTTAATCGGGGAAACCACCCCCGGTGTTGTAGGAAAGCTACCATTTGAACATGCGGCACAAACTGCCTGGTAAATCGTGCCATCTGGAGCAAAACGCGATGTGCCTCCATCTACATGTTCATTGCCTGACCCTCCAAAAAAAGAAGCGTAAAGCACAGCTGATGCATTACGTTCCATAACTAAAAAATAGAAATCATTTCCATCTGTGGTTCTTTGGATTGCATCTGTAGTTGTAAATAAACCATTAGTGGACCCCCCAGAACCTGAGCTTCCAGCATTTGTTTCGCCGCCCCATCCTGACATCAAAATATTCAAGCATTCATCAACATTAAAAGCTGTAGGAACAATGTTAATGCTATTGTTAGCTGTTCCATATTTTGTGCTAAAAATGGTGCTTGTGAGAAGGCTATTGTATTTCTGAATAAATTGACCTCCAGAGGGCGTGCTCCATGTATTAGATGGAAATACTGGCCACAACCCAAAAGTTTGACCAAAGACATAGACTGCTCCATATTTATCAATATCAATAAAGAAACTTTGATCAATTGAATTCGTGCCTAAATAGGTGCTTTGTTCTATCACCCCTGTCGCTGAGAGACGAGAAATAAAACCATCAATACTTCCGAAAGCATTGGGGTTCTTGCCTCCCGTCGTATTCGGAAAATTATTAGATGTTGTAGATCCAGTAACATAAACTTTGCCATTATTTGCAACCTTAATGCCTGACCCTGCTTCTTTTCCGCTCCCTCCCAGAAATCTTGACCACCTTAAATTTTGCAAGTTTGGATTCATTGAAAAAACAATTGCGTCCGATTGTCCTCCAGAGGTTCCGGCTCCTGGGAAACTTGATGCTCCAGAGGTTGTTACAACAAAAATATTATCATTTTGATCGACCACTATCTCTCCTCGTGCTTGGTCTCCGTAATTTTTGGCAAGACTTAGATTTAGACCTTCATTCGAAGTGCTTCCAACAAAAGAGCCACCAGTAATCGCTGTTCCAGATGAATTTAGTTTTAGGACATATGTATCGATTCCAGCGTTGAATTGGAACGGAAGATTAGAACCTTGACTCGGACCGTAAGATGGTCCTCCATTAAATGTTTTATCATAACCGGCTATGGCCATTCCATTGATAGGGAAGTCTGAAGAACCTGTGGTCCCAAAGATCAGCAGTTCTCCAGCATTATTAACAATCATCGAGTGTGCTTGATCTGGAAGATCTCCACCGATGTAGGTGGAATAGATTCTTTGAGTTCCATTACCGGAAAACTTCGTCAACCCAATATCCATATTTGAGTAATTTCCACCACCTGTGGTTAAAGAATTATAAGTTGGATCCAGTACTCCAATAGTCGTTGGGTAGCCAGGATTAAATACGATTCCGCCGCCATATAAATTACCAGAAGCATCATATGTTGCTGTATATCCCCAATTGTCAGCCGTGCTTCCTGAAAAAGATGCAAATACTAGAGTGGGATCAATCACGATCGAGTCTCTTTTATTGTATCTCCCTAGTTTGAATGAAACAACATCACCATGAATTTGAAATGAGCATTTTATTTTTTTCATTTTGGGCAATGAATATGCAACCGGAGCAGTTTCTATAATTTCTCCAAATTCAGTCATTAGGACCAATTGACCCTCCTTGTTAATTCTTGGGCTCAAACCTTTGAAGGTCATTTTAATATCCAAAGGATCACCACCTGGATAAATCTTCCAAAGTGATTTTGCATTGCCATTTTCATCTTTTATTTCATAGTCAATGTTATTATAAATATTTTTTAACTGAAATCCGGAATATTCTGGGACTTCAGATTTCCAACGTGAGGGGTCTGCTCCTAAAAAATAATTTCGTTTCGATTCACTTTCCAGGAGCCCTATGAATTTTGGGTTTTCGTTTGAGCCAAGATATTGGCAGGAAAAGGAGTGGGCTCTGACCTGTGAAACTGCTTTTTCAGGAGAATGATTATGATGGCTTGGAAGTTCTTCAGGATCGTAGATGATGGCGCGATAACCGTTTTTTTCATAAAAAAAGGCTCCAAAGCGAAGATCCATCTTTGCAATAAAAGGGTCTTCCCATTGGCCCATGTTTGGAATAAATAACGGCTGGGCTTCAAGGTAGAAGCTAGAAAGAAATAATATGTATTTCAGAACCCGGTACATTTTTACAAACAAATCATTTCGTTATGAAAATTCTTTTACATCTAAGAAACCACTTCTTTGCTGATGTATCAGTATATGCAAACAAAAAGTGTTCCTTATTTTCTTTGCATTTCAAACGTTTTTTTATTTCTTCTGCTTTAGACGGGAAATTTCTCGAGACAACGGACGCACCATATGGCCAATAGAATTCATAGGGTTTTTCTTTTTTCATAACAGTAAATATTCTTCCTGGAAAATTGGAATGAAATTCCGATGAAGTAAGAATTCTACTGTTGATATTAAGTGTTTTTAAATTCCATTTGTTGCAAACAAAAGATACCCCATTAGATGCTACTATTGCCGGATCTGGATCATATATGTATGTCAGGGGGTTAGATGAGATTTCATATTTTAAACCTGTATCTAATAAAAGCCTATAATTTTCGTTTCCGTCATTACTTAGGTCTACCGCTAATCTTTGAGTGACGGTTTTATTAGTTAGAGAAGAAATCATGATCAATTCTTTAACCTCCTTTCCAACGCTTAAAGTTATAAGGAATTTACAATTTGGAAACCACCTAAGGACTTCTTGTGGATCCAGCATTGGAGAAAGTTTAATAGCAACATAAGCAGCCCATTTTTCCCATTTATTAATTAATTTTAATGAGTTTGGAGAACATTTTTCAGGATGAAAAACCTTGTTTCCGCTGGAGTCAATTCTTGATGGGTCTGCATAAAGCCAATTGTATTTTTTTTTTGGTGTAAAATCATCTGCATTTGTACTGAATATATTTCTTACACCTCCCATTATATCTGCATTGTGATTGAGTATGTTGCACAGCATTTTATTTGTTTCCAAGACATCAATTTTTTGCGCGCCTATTTTTTCAAGTCCCCAAGTATCAATTCCTGAACCGCCAGTTACTTCTAAAACATTTGTAAGTGGCTCAATTAAAGACATTTGATTTGCTCGCCAAAGGGATGTTGCCTCAGAGCTTGCTTGAGATAGTAGCGAAGGTTTAGGGAAAATATAATTTTTTCGCTTGCTAAGTAGTGGAAATCTATGACTCATTTTTTGACGAACTTCCATTTGGTCTATGTGCACATGAAAACCGCTTCTCAAGTCGTATTTTAATCTTAAGTCTTCAACCTTCAAGCCTTTATTTATCTCGATAAACTCATCTATTTCATTCTGTTCAGGAAACTTTAACAAGCTGATCATAAAATATAATTAAAGGAATAAAATAATTCTTTTTGACATTTTGGCACGTCAATTGCGCTGTGGGTATGGAAAGTAGATGTAAATTTACGTATCAAAATATTATAAATGATGGCAAAGAGTTTTTTAAAAAGTATTTTAGTTTTAGGGATTTTTGTTTTTAGCTCTGGGCTAAAGGCACAAAATGTTGATTCTACATTTTCCCATGTAGGGCCATCAATTTCAACACTGTACATAGGTGGAGTTGGTCCAACAATATCGAGCGTATCGTCATGTCCTGACTCTATTGTCGCCCAAATTCCAGCCAACAATTGGGTGTATGGTGTAGATATTTCATATGCCATGACTGCACCAGCTGCGGGAAATGGATGGATGAGCGAGCAATATAGTTATGTTACATGCCGCACCACAGGATTATCAGAAACAGTTATCTCACAGGGGACAGGTAACTCTTCTGGCACGCAAACATACAATCGAACAAGTGTCTCAATTGCTAATGGGCTATCCGTAACGGGTGAAATAATTTTTGATATGCACGCTTTCAGGTCCTGGGGAGGTGGCGCATGTGATTCCAACACAAACAGAGTAGATTCGGGATCTTGGTCCATAACAGTGAGTTACGGACCAGCTCCTACTTGCTTTTTACCGACGGCTTTTAGTGCCTCAACAATATTATCTAATTCTGTAAATATATCCTGGACAACAGGAGGTGCTTCAAATTGGCAAGTCCGTTACGATACGGTAGGTTTTAGTCCAACAAATACCTCATCCCCTTGGATTTCAGCATCCTCACCATCTCTTACTGTCACAGGTTTGATGTCAGCTTCGAGCTATGATATCTATGTACGTGACAGTTGTGGAGTAGGGAATTCTTCGCTTTGGGCTGGGCCGCTAACTGTAACTACGCTTTGCAATCCAATTGCCGCACCATACATGGAATCCTTTTCAGGCACGGCATGGGATCCTGGTACAGGATTTAGCAATGCCGGTAATACCATAGATTCTTGCTGGTCTAGAGACCCTCAAGCTCCTACAGGAACAGGAGGAGGCCAGCCTTTTGCCTGGGGTACGCAAGATGGCGGAACGCCAACAAATAATACAGGACCTAGTTCAGACCACACTTCGGGAACTGCAGCTGGAAAATATTTATACACAGAAGCTAGTGGAGGAGGTTATCAGGATATTGCTCTTGTAACTTCTCCATTAATAGATATCAGTGCTTTGACAAGTCCAAGTGTTACTTTTTGGAGACACATGTACGGAAACAATACAGGTACTCTTTCTTTGGATGTCTGGACTCCTTCTAGTGGTTGGCAAAATAGTGTATGGACTCATTCAGGTGCAGTGCAAACGTCTTCCACTGTTGCTTGGGATAGCATTAATGTCTCACTAGCTGGACTCTCTAATGATACTATTCGAATAAGATTTAAAGGCGTTCGTTCTTTTGGAAATACAGGAGATATCGCTATCGACGATATTACTTTTGAAAATGGTCCAACATGTCCTGCTCCAACGGGATTAGTATCGACTAATGTTGGCTTTACTGAGGCAGCTTTTGTAGTGACGGGTACATCTAATGACTATCAGTTAAAAGGAACCTTAGGTACAAATTCTTTAATTGGAACTCCTTTTTCAGGAACGTCAGGTACATTGACTGGTGCATCACCAGGACAAACATATGACGTCTTTGTAAGGTCAATATGTGGACCCGGAGACACAAGTTCATGGTACGGTCCAATAACTGTTCAAACCTTGTGTGCCCCAGTGGTTCCGTTTACAGAAAATTTTGATGGAACAGCCTGGTCAGACGGTACGGGCATATACAATACTGGTGATGCACTGGCCACCTGCTGGTTCAGAGATCCTGAGGGATGTACAAGTGCAGCGGATCCCTATTCTTGGAATATTCGAAGCGACCCACCAACCACATACCAAAGCCCTTCCCAAGATGTCAGTGGTTCAGGAAATTTCGCCTACACAGAGTCATCCAGTGGTTTAACAGGGCAAATTGCATATTTGAGAATGCCTCCTGTTGATGTGTCTTCGCTTACTATTCCTGCATTGACTTTTAGTTATCATGCATTTGGTAATTCTATGGGATCCTTAAGCTTTGAAATTTGGACTCCTTCCAATGGGTGGGGATCTCCCACGCTGGTATTTTCTGGAGCTCAGCAAACTGCCGCGAATGCAGCATGGAAGGATACTACGTTCACTCTAGCCGCAACTTCCGATACCATAATGGTTCGTTTTAAAGCAGTTAGAGGAAATGGCAATCAGAGTGACTTAGCTATTGATGAGGTTGGAATTATTGAGGCTCCTACTTGTCCAGATCCTTATGGTCTGACTGTGAGTTCAGGTTCGGCAACATCGGTTACACTATCATGGACCTCTGGAGGTGCTACTAATTGGAATATTGCTTTCGGTCAAACGGGGGCAGTAACCTATCTGCCTTTTGCTTCAGCGAATACAAACCCATTTACTATTACAGGTCTAACTCCAGGCACCTCTTACGAATTTTATGTTCGAGACAGTTGTGGTTTGGGAGATGTTTCTGATTGGGTAGGTCCAGTAACTTTCAATACACCATGCGCAACAATTACTGCTCCATATTTAGAAGATTTTGATTTAAACTTTGATGAAGGCAATGGCTTTTCAAATTCAGGATCAACAATAGATATATGCTGGAATCGCAATCCTTCTACTGGTACCGGAACACCATGGTTCAATCAGCCTTACCATTGGGGTGGAGGTACAGGAACTACTCCCTCAGGAAATACTGGGCCTTCTTCTGACCACACATCAGGAAGTGGATCTTACGCCTATATAGAGGCCAGCGGAAACAATGGCAATAGTGCAGATTTATTTACTCCAATAATTGACTTGGATACCCTTAGTAATCCTGAATTGGTTTTTTGGAAGCATCAATATGGAAATCAAATGGGAACTTTCAGTGTAGCGATATCTATAAACGGTGGATCTTACAGTACAATACATACTTCCTCTGGCGACCAGGGCAATAGCTGGCTGCAGGTCAAAGTACCTTTGACAACAACATTACTGGGAGACAGTATTCAACTTCGCTTCCGTGGTGAAAAGCCAACAGGCGGGGGAGCGGGTAGAGGTGATATAGCGATAGATGACGTAACGATTGATAACGCTCCGGCATGTCCTGCGCCTACATTACTCTCAGCGACATCATTATCGGGAACTTCTATTCAACTTGCCTGGACAACTGGAGGTGCGACAAATTGGATGATAGAATACGGACCAGCAGGGTTTACTCAAGGTGCTGGAACTTTTGTTGCTGCTGCAACTAACCCTTATACCGTAACGGGTCTTACTTCTCAAACAGGTTATGATTTTTATGTCAAGGATTCTTGCTCAGCATCTTCAACTTCTGCATGGGAAGGACCTGCTTCTGCATTGACACTCTGTGGAACCTTGACTGCGCCGTATGCTGAAGACTTCGAATCTTCTCAATGGTATGACGACCCAGGAGGTTTTACTTATGGATCGATTGACACATGCTGGAATAGAAGTAATATTTCTTCATCAAGTCTTACATACTGGTGGAGGCCGGGAACAGGCACAACCCCAACAACACAAACTGGACCATCTGGAGACCATACTTCTGGAAATGGAAAGTATATGTATACCGAATCTTATAGTGGAGCAGCAAATACTACCTTAATTTCGCCAACTATAGACTTAGATACGTTGTCTAATCCCGAGTTGCGTTTTTGGTACCATATGTATGGAAGTTTATTAGACTCCATGGCGGTTAAGGCTGAGGTCAATGGAGCCATCACCCATTTATGGAGTCTTACAGGACAACAACAGGCCAATTCAAATGCGGCATGGTTGGAAGCGGTAATTGACTTATCTAGTTATGTTGGAGATGAGGTTAGAATCCACTGGATTGGTTACCGGACTCTAGGCTTCAATAACAGAGCTGATATATCAATAGATGATGTTACAATTGACAATGCTCCTCCATGTTCTGGAGTGCCTTCTTTGCAGGTTACGACCACCACTACAACAACAGGAACGATAAGTTGGACTTCAAGTTTTTCTGGCAGTGTTGAGTTAAATTATGGACTTTGGGGAGGTGTTCCGGGATCAGGAACCACGGTTCCAGTTACGTCATCTCCATATGTGTTGACGGGACTGAATCCAGGAACAACATATTTTGTATCGGTACGGCGGACATGTCCTTCTTCAAGCTCTTTTGGTTCTTGGAGTCAGGCAGATACCCTAACAACTCTTTGCGCAACAATAGTTGCTCCGCATACCGAGAACTTTGATATTAATTGGAGCCCGGGACCAAATGCAAATAATGCAGGAGGATACAATGGTGGTTCAACGATAGGAGCATGCTGGACAAGAACACCTGCAAGTGGAGGTACTACTGCAGCAACAGCAGTCTATCATTGGGGTGGCAGCACGGGAGGTACGCCAACGGGCAATACTGGACCGAGTGCAGATCACACTTCAGGATTTGGAAACTATGCCCTGACTGAAGCTTCCTATACACCGTTTGAGCAAATAGCATATCTAGTTTCTCCTGCCATTGATATATCATCTCTAGCATTTCCAGAGCTACGCTTTTGGTATCATATGGATGGAACTACAATCAATTCATTGAGAATAGATTTCCAAAATGTCAATGGTTCATGGGTATCTGTAGATTCTCTAGTGGGAGCACAAGGAAATAGCTGGCAGGAGCGAGTTATTACTATACCTCAGAGCTACGGCCCGGTCATGAAAGTTAGGTTCAAGGCAAGAAAGCAAAATGTCAATGCATCGCAATCCAGTGATATTGCAATTGATGATTTTAGTATTTCAAGTGCGCCGACATGTCCAGATCCAAGTAACATAGTTGCGACACCTCTTAATGCTACTTCCACACTTGTCACATGGACAGGTGGAGGTTCAGGAACTGCTATTATTGAATATGGACTTTCAGGATTTACTCCGGGTTCAGGATCTACGGTTACGACAACCTCTAATCCATATACTTTGACCGGTTTGAATCCTGGCGCAGCATATGATATATATGTTCAAGATTCGTGCGGTGCCAATGATTATTCTAATTCTGTTGGGCCTATCGCTGTTCAGTTATTCACCTGTACAAACGGTTGTCAGTATACATTAGAGCTTAATGATGCAAACTCAAATGGATGGGTAAGCAATTGGCAAGGAACGACCTTCCATGAGCTAAGTATCACAACAGGATCGATAATAACTCCTTACACATTAACATCTGGCGGGTCTGCATTATTCTCTATGAATGTATGTGATGGAGATACTATTAGAGTTAGGTTTATTAACACTGGGTTTGCCTCTAATCAAGTAGGATGGTATCTGATGAATTCTTCTGGAGATACAGTTACCAGCCATATACCTGGTGGGAATCTCACAACTGGCTATAAATTCGAAGGAAGTGCGGTTTGTACGAATACTTGTCCTCCGCCTGTGGCATCTTTCAATCTAGTGCAGAATGGCCTTGCCATAGACCTAGATGGATCGGCTAGTACTGGAACTTCATTGAATCATATCTGGACTTTTGGTGATGGAAACAGTGGCTCTGGCCCTGTAACTACTCATAATTATGTCAATGACGGTATGTATACCGTGAAGCTTCTTGTTATTGATCAATGCGGACAGATAGATTCAGCCAATCAGGTTGTAACCGTTTGTGATACGATGATATCTCCTTTTGCTTATACTTTGAATCAGTTTCAGGCTGACTTTACAAGTGGTCTCGATTCCACTGTTTACCCAAATATCAGCTGGGACTTTGGTGATGGGCAAACAAGTAGTCTTGCTAACCCAACCAATACTTATGTGGTTGGAGGTAGCTACTATGTTAGTTTATCTGCCCTTAATATTTGTGGAGATACACTCACCGTTGGAGATACATTGGAAATATGTACTAAGCCAATTGCGGAGTTCACATGGTTTATTGTTTCCTCAACTGCAAGTGGAATGTTAGTCCAGTTTGATGCTACATCTTCAGTAAATGCCAATACTTTTACATGGTATTGGGGGGATGGAACATCATCAACGGGTGCTAATTTCATTCAGCATTTGTACTCAGTACCTTCATTGAACTACACGGTTACATTGATTATATCAAACCAATGTGCACTGGGAGATACATCAGTTCATACATTAAATGAAACCAATATTGATGAATCAGCATTTGGGACTCAGGCAAAGATCTATCCAAATCCTAAAGGGGGCTCCCAGATTTTTAATGTCTCGGGTTGGTCTTCGAACTCATCGGCTCAATATGAGGTAGTGGACGGATTTGGTAGAGTTTTGTATCAAGGAGAGATAAATACCAATTCTATTGGAGATGCTAGTCTTCCTAATTTTGATCTGCCGGCGGGTATATACAGCATAAGATTAATAGGAGAAGATTATAGACAGAATTTTAATGTCGCCATAATCCAGTAACCCAATTAATTTATCATTTGAATCCCCTTGATTATAACTTATAACCAAGGGGATTCTTAGTTTAAGAGTTTGATAAGCGTTACTTTTATCGTCTTAAGAACAAATGTTGGAATTAATTAAGATGGAACATCTCTTAACCCTTGATATGCTTTTTGCTTTTTTAACTCTCTCTTTGATGGAAGTTATACTTGGTATTGATAATATCATTTTCATTAGTATTCTTACCAATAAATTACCCAAAGAGATCAGAGCTCGCGCAAGGTCTTTTGGTATTGGTTTGGCATTAATAACAAGAATATTAATGTTACTCAGCATAAAATGGATAATGGGATTAACAGAGCCATTCTCTGCGATTGGAACATTTGAACTTACGGGCAGGGGATTGATATTGTTTTCTGGGGGTGTTTTCTTGTTGATCAAATCTGTCAAAGAGCTTTTTGTTTTTGTTGAAAATAAAAATCCCGAAATGGGATCTAAAATAAATGCCCGAAAAAGCTTTATCGGGATCATACTTCAGGTGGCCTTATTGGATATTGTTTTTAGTTTTGATAGCATTCTTACAGCTATTGGCATGACTGATAATTTACCTATTATGATAGCAGCAATAGTTGTTGCAATGATTGTAATGCTCGGCTTTAGCGGGGTGATCTCTCGATTGGTGGAAAGATTCCCTTCATTGCAAATATTAGCTTTGACATTTTTGATTCTTATTGGATTCGTATTAATCTTTGAGGCATTTGAAATGCACGTGTCAAAGTCATATATCTATGCAGCGGTTGGCTTTTCATTGCTTGTAGAGTTAATAAATATGCGTGCTCGGACGCGTAAAACATAGTTCTTCTATGATTGTTCTTAGGCTTCTTTACCGGGTTCCTGTTTTTTTAATCTCATGTCTTTTTGCTATTGGTCTGGCTTTTTTCGCTAAGTTGCTTGGCGCATCAATAAAGATCCGGCACGGTATTTACTCAATCTGGCGTAAAACATTTCTTTGGTTACTCGGTATCAAAATAAATATTAAAAGTGGTTTCAAACCTAGTTTTGCCGCTGTTTTAATGGGGAACCATAGATCTTATGCGGATGTATTGTTTATTCTAAGCGGAACACCTACTGTTTTTTTGAGTAAAGCAGAAATAAAAAAATGGCCCATTATATATCAAGCAGCACAAGCTTTAGATACTGTCTTTGTTCAGAGAAATGATAAGGAGTCTCGCTCTGATGCAAGAAAAGAGTTAGCGAAAAGTATATCAAAAGGATTAAGTCCTGTGGTTTTTCCAGAAGGAACAACCTCATACAGCGGCCTTTTACCTTTTAACCCTGGAATGTTCTACACAGCGGCAGAGATGCAAGTACCTATTGTTCCATTTTTCATTGAATATTCGGACCCTGAAATGGCTTGGGTAGGGAAAGAGAAATTCATTCCTCATTTGCTCAGAATGTTCATGCGCCCCAAATGGCACGTGGATATAACAATTGGCCATGCTTTTTATGGTCACGATGGTGAGAAATTATCCAATGATATTTATGATTGGATGAAAAAAAAATTAACCAATGGTTAAAGGAAAAGAAGGTAAAGGTGGTTATGGTGTTGGAAGCAATGTCATATCTAACGGTGTTCTTCAATTTCTCAATTATGCCTTTCCCATTATCACTCTTCCTTTTGTTGGTAGAGTTATCGGTACTGAAGAGTTTGGTGTCATTAATTTTTACTCTGTCTTGGTAGGTTACTTTACTCTGTTTGTCATCTACGGATTTGACGCTTCAGCTACACGCAAAGTTCCTGATTTAGAAAATAATGACGCGGCGCTAAAGATTTTTTTTGTAGAAATTCAATCATCTAAGATTCTACTGCTGTTATTTGCTGGATTCATATATTCTATCTTCCTCTTTTTGATTCCGGATAGCATTGAGCATTATAAAGTTGCTTGGTCAACATTTGCAGTAGCAGCAGGCTGGGCGATAATGCCAAATTGGTTTGTTCAGGGCATAAGAAGGATGAAGGAGCTGGTATGGTTAAATATCATTCCAAAGACTTTTTTTTTAATACTTGTATTTCTATTGATACGTTCAGTAAATGATAGTTACTTGTATCCTCTTTTTATATCCCTTTCTACTATTTTTTCCGCATTACTGAGTTTATTGTATTTGAGGATAAGGCTAAAAATGCCCATGAGAATTATTTTTAATCGGTCAATGCTTGAAAGACTCTGGAGTGAGCGCTTGGTTTTTCTGTCAAGCCTTGTTAATAATCTCAATCAAACTATTAGCATTATTATTCTCGCGTCATTTGTATCATACACTCAAGTGGGTATTTTTTCACTTGGTTGGAGGATGATGAATGTTATTCAAGTTCTCATTTCGGTCCCAATACTTCAGGCTCTTTTTCCTGTACTAGGAGTGCAGTTGAGGTCTGACATTAAAGAAGGAACTAAATTGTTAAACCAATCGATACCGTTACTCCTTGTTATTATTGCTGTAGCCAGTGGCTCGTTATGGTTTATTTCTCCCTGGCTCATTGATTTCTTTTTTGGGAGTGAATTTATAGATGCTTCAGGCGTATATCAGCTTATTGCATTTGTGCCCTTGATTTCAGTTTTGAATCATCTGATAGGATCATCATTCTTACTGAATTTGGGCTATGACAATGATGTTCTTAGGGTGACTATAATTGCTTCGATTATAGCGATAGCTCTCAATCTATTGCTAATATCATTATATGGCTTACATGGAGCGATAATATCTTTAATACTGACAGAAATAATTTTGCTAACCCTTTACAGTGTAACATGTAAGAGTCGTGGTCTAAAGTTTTGGAATATCAATGAATGGAAATGGATTTTAGTTAAAAATTATTTTAAATGATACTCAATTAAGTAAAAAAAACTAAAAACAATACTTGCTTTACAATACAAGTAATAACATATGAGATACAATTGTCTTATTTTTGTTATTCATAAGGTTGCTCGATGTTTACTATGCGCTACATTAATTTTTTTTCTCAAACCTTGCGCTCAAATACTCCGAGAAGCTTACTTTTGCGTTTCCTATGAATAGCTATCTATCGAGCAGTCTAAAAAGGTCATTCGACATGCTCATTTCAATAATGGTTTTACCTTTTGCGATGGTGCTAATTTGCTTTGGTGGTATTCTTATCTTAATAACAACTGGTGGGAGCATTTTATATAGCCAAAATAGAATAGGTAAGGGGGGAGTGGAATTTAAAATTTTTAAACTTCGAACACTGGTTAAGGATGCCAGTGGAGACCTTGCAGGCATGACGAAGAATGACCCTCAGATCTTTTGGATTGGTCGTTATCTAAGAAGATGGAGGATAGATGAATTACCCCAGATATTTAATATTATCTCCGGAGATATGAGCTGGGTAGGGCCAAGGCCTGAGAGGCCTCATTTGGTAAAGAGTTTTGGAACACTGCACAAGGATTATCAGATAAGACATCAGGCCTTACCAGGGATTACAGGATTGGCTCAAATTAATTTACCCGATGCAACTCCCAATGATACCGCAAAGAAATTACCTTTCGATATTGAGTATGTGGGCAAGGCAAATTTTTTCATGGATTTGAAAATCTTGTTGAAGACAATCCAAGCAATAGGTTAACCCCCCATGCGAATTGGCGGCGTATTTTCAGTCTACAAAGGAGACAATCCCACTTTTTTGCGAGAAGCTCTCGATAGTATTTTAATAAACCAGACGAGACCTCTAGATGAATGTGTTGCTGTCATAGAAGGGGAAATCGGTAAGGAGCTATCTGAAGTATGTGATTCTTTTTCAAAAGTTAAATGGTTGCATGTCAAGGAATCAAATGTTTTTGGCTTACCAAACGCTTTAAACCAAGCAGTAGAGAGTATAAATACTGACATTGTATTAAAAATTGATACCGATGATTTGTATCCCTCAGATAGGATAGAATCTACTGAGTCTGCTTTTAAAAATCAGGAATCTTTGGATTTACACGGGGGGCAAGCACAAGAATTTTCTATAGATTTTAAAAAAAATTTTGGTCTTCGTTCTGTTCCACTGAAAAAATCAGAAATATTAAGTTTCTCCGCATCTAGAAATCCATTTAATGGTCCGAGTATTGCTTTTAAAAAGTCGGCATTTATCAGTTTAGGTGGTTTCCCTCAAGTTGAAGCCAATGAAGACTACTGTCTTGTGGGCCTTTTCCTGGTTAATGGCCTTGATGTATCCAATAGCTCCAACGTTTATGTTTTTATGCGCGGAGGAAAGGACTTGGTAAGCAGAAGGAGTTCCAGCCGTTACAGAAGAGGAGAACTTCAGGCATTGAACTATCTAAGGCAAATAGGTCTCTTTAATTATGGTCAATTTATTTATCATGTTGTTGCCAAACAAATTGTTAGGAGGCTTCCACTGAAATGGAATTCCTACATTTATTCAAATTTTAGAAGGAACAAAGGACAAGGAATCCCTGGAAATCTTCAAACTATTTTACAAAAAATTGAAAATGAAAACTAAAATTATAGTCTTAATAGCAATACTTTTTCTGCTGCCAGAAGTTGTTTCTGCTCAAAACGTATTTGCTAGAAAAAATCTTACTTCTGTCAGTATTGACCAGCTCGGAGAGGATGAGATAATACTATTTAAGCAAAGTTTTGAATCGAAAAACATGACATCTTCTCAGGCTTTTAAAAATCTGGAAAAGAAAGGTATGTCAGAGTCTGAGATACGAAAGCTAAGATTAAGATTGGCAGAGTCAGGGGAGATTGACCCAGGGGAGCAGGCCCAAATATTGACGATGAAATTATTACGGCTTCAAGATTCATTAAAAGACCATCAAAAAGAATCTGGCCAGCTCATTGGTCTAGAGCGTCTGTACGCATTGGATTCAAATGTTTTTGGTGCGAGCTTGTTTCGAAATAAAAATTTAGATTTTGCCCCAAACCTTACCATTGCGACGCCCCCTACTTATATAGTGGGGAATGGCGATGTTCTTTCATTGACGATATATGGGTATCAGGAATTAAATGTCGATGTTCCAGTAGGGGTTGACGGTACGCTAAATATCCCTTATTCTGGAGTGGTGAATATCTCAGGGTTGACCCTTAGGGAGGCAAAGGCGAAAATATTCCAGCGCCTGAGCAAGAATGGATACAACACGCTCAAGAATGGAAAGTCAGAGCTTTCGATAACACTCAAACAGATTCGAAATGTAGATATAACGGTTGTTGGAGCCAAGGTCCCTGGGCGTTACTCTGTTCCAGGTATAGCATCTCCCTATCATGTTCTTCATTTGGCAGGGGGTCCAGCTTCAAAAGGAAGCTACAGAGCTATTTTGCAGATTAGAAACGGCGAAATTGTCGGTGAAATAGACTTGTATGATCTCTTAGGTAGCGGAAAGAAGTCTGATGATCTAAGGCTCGAGGATGGTGACGTTGTCTTTATCCCAACTTATGATGGAAGAGTCATTTTAGACGGAGAGTTCAGAAATCCCATGACTTACGAAATTATTGAAGGTGAATTACTTAGTTCAATACTGACACTTTCGGGTGGGTTTGCCGAACAAGCTTTTAAGGAGAAAATATATTTAGAGCGTATTGGTGAGCATGGATTTGTTTCATACTCTATTGCTAAATCTGATTTTGATTCTTTTGTCTTAAAAGGCGGTGACCATATAATTGCAGACACTCTAAATGACCGTTATCGAAATCGAATTGCAATTGGTGGGGGGATTCAAATGTCTGGCTACTACGGTTCATATGAAGGTTTAACAATAAGTGGCTTGATAGATATTGCTGGCGGATACAAAGAGGATGCCATTAGAGATTTAGTTGTAATATCTAGTAAAGACACATTGGGAGTAAGAACCTATAAAAATATTCCAGCCTCCTTGTTTGCATCTCATATCATACATCAAGGGGATTCAGTATTGATACCATTTAATCAATTTTTTCAAAGGGATGAATTTTTTACAGTTTCTGGAGAGGTAGTCTCCCCAGGTATTATTCCATGGGGTGCGGGAATTACAGCATACGATGCGATAATCTTATCCAATGGATTTACCAGCGACGCTGATATGGCGAATATTGAGTTGACAACGAAAAAAAGTGGTTTAAGAAAGTATGAAACTATATCATTAACGTTGGAAAACTCGAAGCTCAGTGCTTTAAGACCTGGAGATTTAGTTTCTATAAAAAAGATTCGTATTCGTGACAATGTGGCATCTGTAAATATTAATGGAGAAGTTATGAGTCAAGGTTCTTTTGGCTTGCAAAGGCCATACGAAAATCTTTTTAACATAATTTCTCGGACAGGAGGGTTAACAAGTTTTGCGGATGTTTATGGATCTTATTTGATTCGCAGATCTGAAATTTCTAAGTCTGACTCTTCCTCATTGACCTTAAATAATCTTGAATTTGTTGATGGTAAATACTTTCAACTGGACACGATATCAATATCTTCAAGGGCCTTATTGGGCAGAACAGAATTTATTGTTCAAAACCTTGACGAAATTCATATTCCTGGACGCAGTACAATTATTAGAATTGAGGGCCAAGTTAATGCTCCAAAAACAGTTTCATATGAACTACTAAAATCGTTCAATGAGTACTTGCGAATGGCGGGAGGAGTCTCAGAAGAAGGTATAAGCGCCAAAGCGTTTGTTGTTTACCCCAATGGTTCTACAAGATCTACCAGGAGGATCTTGGGCCGGAAATATCGTCCAAGAGTAGTGCCGGGCTCAAAAATTATTGTCCCACAGAAATCATATGACAATAGCAGAAAAGTTAGCCCTGCCGAGTTAGCCGCCGTTTCTGGAACTTTAGCATCAATTAGTACTATGGCAATAGCGGTAGTCCAACTTTTAAGACCATGAGTGCATCATTTAAAGATTTTATAGGAGGCAAGGTTACCCTTGGAGATTGGGTTCTATCAATAATTGGTGTTCGTGACTTACTCATTAAAAGATGGAGAGCATGGCTCTTAATAACGTTTTTAGGTCTCTTTATCGGTGGGGCATACGGGTATTTTCATCCTCAAAAACATAAAGCGGAGTTATTGATTGCTGTTGAAGATGACGACTCCAACGGATGGCAAATGATCCTTCAACAGTTTGGAATTGATGTTGGGGGCAATAATCCCGGGGGGATATTCAAAGGTGAGTCACTTTTAAAGCTCTTTGCAACGCGAAACCAAGTGGAGAAGACGTTGCTAAGGGAAGTTGAATTTGAAGACAACACCAAAGACCTGTTGGCCAATCGAGTTTGGAGAAGTACTTCACACAGTAAGAAAAAGATATTTCAGAATTTAACATTTAAGAGAAATAGGTCAGATTACAATAGCATTGAAGATTCTGCTATGTTTCTAACATACAAATATGTTATTGATGAGGTTATTTCTGCTCAGAAACCAGAAAAGAAACTGAGTCTGATACAACTAAGTGCTGTTCATGGCGATAAATATCTTGCAAAAGCCCTAACCAGTGAGCTAATCGACGAAACATCAAAATATTATATTGAGCTTTTGACCAAAAAAGCACGGCTAAATCTTCATGTTCTGCAGAAAGAGGCGGATTCAGTTCAAATGATGATGCAAACCAGTATGGCATCTTCAGCAAATTCATCAGATTTAAATATAAATCCCAATCGGGCATCTTTAAGGGTAGATCAAAATAGATCTTTAGTGGACCTTCAAATTAGTGTTTCTCTCTACGGGGAAATCATAAAGAACCTAAAGCTGGCAGAGATAGGTCTTAGAAAACAGACACCAATCATACAGATTGTGGATATTCCACAATTTCCTCTTCCAAAAGTCGGATTGAAAATATGGCAATGGATGCTGGTCTTTGGTTTAGGCTTTTCCATTGCTTTTGTTTTGTTCATATCACTCTTGCCTGAAGAGGAGAATAGTTAAATCATGATTTCTGCGGGATGTATTCTTGTTGCTTTTGATTATGACGATCGAAAGCAAATGCTTTGGAATAAATTTCTCGATCGTTCAAGTTTGAATAATGCAAGGATCGTTGTAATCGATAATTCTTTTCATAAAAACTCCAAGGCGGAAAAAGGAAGCAATGCTTATTTTGAATTTTCTGGGTATTTAGAAGGGCTAGAAAAAATCGGCTTTCACGATTTGGATCAGATATATATATTTAATGATACTTTATTTGAACACCATGCTACAAATATGTGGGCAGATTATATCCGAGATAAAAAGCCTTTAGCAGATGGAATATATGGAGACAGTAGAATCGAACCGGTAATTTGGGACTCAAAACCCTTGAAAATATTGGCTTCTTGGCATTTTTTGTTACAAGGGAAAGTAGCGATTGATGTTTTTGATAAAACTTTAAGAGAAGTTCTTTTGGATTTTGATACGCCTTTGGTCATAGATGATGAGTACAAAACATATCGAGAAAGGTATTTATCTGGTGGGGTTTTTAGCGGATACTCTCTCTCTGGAGATCTTGATTCTAAGGAAGAGACTGAGAGGAAAATCAAATGTATTGATACAGAGCACCGACTAGGAAGGGTTTTAGACAACAGTGAGATGATGATTCCTTACTCCGGATGGCGTTATGAATTTATTCATATTATTGACCGATTATTGTCTTTTAGGCGCCGTTTTAAAAGCCGATTTAGATCATGATTCAGGGAATTCTTGCACATTTAATATTTACTCCCAGTATAAATATTCCATTGGGTCTAGGGACTATTGAAACTTTTCCCTGGGCGTTGCTATTTTGCCTTAGTCCGAAACTTATTGTTGATAGAGTCTACGTTTATCTGATGCTTGCTTTTGCATTAAGTGCGGGGATCACACTTGCTATGTATGGCAATTCATTAGCAGTTGTCAGATCATATTTTGCCATCCTAAATGGTAGTTTGATCTTTTTTAGGATTATGGGAGCTTCTAAGGAGGAGTTTCTAACGATTATTAAAGCTTTGATCGTTGTTTTTGGAATTAATGCTTTCGTTTCAGTAATTCAGTTGGTAGGTTGGTTTCCAGATTTCATAGAGCCATATTACAAATTATTTGTCCCAAGGTTTACCCCTGAATCTTTAACTGGAGGAAGGGGTGTTGGGGGGTTATATGCTGAGCCCGCGTATTCTAGTTATGCCATGCATTTCATGTTTGCTTTTATGATTTTATGGTGGCGTTTGAATCCTTTTCACCGTCGAGGGGCAATCGCATTTCTTTTGATGTTGACTTTTGATATTTTCGTAAATAAATCTGCAACGGGTACAGCTTTTTTAGTGGTTTTGTTCATTTCTTTCCTTGACCGAAAAACCATTGGAAAATTCGCCTTGGCCAGTCTTGCCTTTTTTGGTTTAGTTCTTTGGGTATCAGAGTATGTCGAGGAGCCTCCCCGTGCTCTTGAATTGGTCAATAATCTACTTTTCACCTGGGATACTGATGATATTTATTTAACCCTTATGAATGAATCCGGCCATAGATTGATTTCCATTCTGTCTGCATACAAATATGGTCTTGAGAATTTATTGGGTGGAGGTATCGGTTCATGGCCGGTAACAAGTGTTAATGCGATGGAGGCCATGGGTTTAGAATCTTTTGAGATTTACTATTTCCTTGAGTTCAATGACGGATATTTTAAGGGGATTCGCCCTACAGCATTTGCAGCTGGTTTATTTCTTGAAGTAGGTCTTTTAGGAACAGTTGCGTTCTGCTTTTCAATTTTTCGACACCTTTGGAAGTTACCCTATTTGACAGACCCTTTTTGGAGAGCTGTTTTCAATTTGTTTCTATTTAGTTTTTTATTAGTGGGTACCATTGGAGATCCACTTCCATACATTGGCCTATCTATGGCGTATCTTGCGACCACAAAATTTAAACGATCGGAATTAGAACTGAATTAGATTATATTTTGAAGAGAGTTTCATTTTTATTGGTTTTTGTCAGTGTTTTGAGTCTTGGAGCACAATCTGTGTCATTGCTTAATAAACCTCTAAATGATGCGATTCGAAGGGCGCAGTTATGGGGTGATGTCCCTATTGCTTCTAGTTTTTGCGTTAGACCCGTCGATGCAGTCAAAGCCTTAGGGTTCGAAGATCCATATGCATTAGATGCCAAATATGATTTTGTTTTAGATGATAAAATAAAAAAAGGAATTTTATCTAAATTTTCAATTCCAATTTCCAGGTTAACTGAAAAAATATCAGACTCTTTAACAAAATTTCTTGTCAATAAAATATCCCCAAATCAATTATTTTATTTAAGAGCAACTCCAATTACGACTCGTGTTCAGTACAATGGGCATCATGACTATGGTTGGCAGGATGGTCCCATGATTCCAAATAAGGGAATGCAATATTATCTCAATGCCGGAGTGTATGGTAATATTGGTCCTATTGAATTTCAGTATGCCCCTGAGATTGTGTATGCATTAAACGATAGTGTTCCTCCTCCAGGTGTTAGAAATATTGCCAATTCGGGTCCATATGATAATCCCGATAGATTTGGAACAGATTCTTATAGAAGAAATTATATTGGCCAATCATATGTCAAGTTAAATCTAGGATCAGTTTCATTTGGAGTTTCAAGTGAAAATATTTTTTGGGGCCCAGGTCGATATTCGGGATTAGTAATGACTGAGAATGCTCCAGGAATTAATCACTTCACAATAGAATCAAATAAACCCATTAATACCGGAATAGGATCATTTGAATTTAATTTTATCGGAGGAAAAAAAATGCATTCCGGTTTCACTTACCTCACTCAAGTTAACGTAGCTGCTTCAGATAGTGTCAACGGTTTACTTTCCCTCCCTGAGGTCATGCGCGATACCAGCTTAGATAATAATTTTAATGTTATCACAGG
>CAJVWI010000007.1 GCA_913009655.1 uncultured Cryomorphaceae bacterium | reverse complement strand
TGCCGTTAAAAAAGAAGAACAATACCTTGAAAAAAAGTTCGGGCAAGAATATTTAAACTACAAAAGGAAAGTCAGAAGATGGATTTAAAAACTAATCACAACAAAACCTAAACTGCATTGAAACGCAGTTTAGCTAAACCGTTGATCAAACATCTATCATAGTTTGTCAAACACAGGTCAAACATTAGACCATTTTTATTAAAAATTTTAGAAATAAAAGCCCTACTCCTTCTGAAAAGTAAAGTCTCTAAGCTAAACCTTTAATCCCTGTGAACAGTTGGAACACTCAGGGGTTATTTAATAATAAAATGAAGTGACACAATGAAGGGAATTGAATTCAATTTAACCCCAGGAATTACATTTAGTAAGCATATTCCTGCAGACATAGACAACTTTGATCGTGTTTTTAACATTTTCAAAGAGCTGATAACGCATACCTCTGGAGACATAGAGGAAGCTTTTAATTGGCTCGAATCTCTAGATAAGGAATACGACATTTTCAATGATGAGTATAACCTCCAAGATTTTCGTGACGATTTGAAAAAACGTGGATATATAAAAGAAGAAATTGATTCCGATGATGATTCAGGAAAAGGGAAAGGCAAGAAAATATTAACAGCAAAATTAGAGTCAGCACTCAGAAAATATGCACTTGACCAAATTTTTGGAAAACTAAAAAAAAGTGGTTTAGGAAATCACCAAACAACCAAATCAGGATTGGGTGATGAGAAAGATGGTGAAGCAAAGGAATTCCAATATGGTGATGACTTGTCATCAATCAACATGACAGAAAGTGTTAAAAAAGCTCAAATCAATAATGGCGTTTCAGATTTTCGGATTACCGAAAATGACTTAATTGTGGAAGAAACAAAACACAAAGCACAGATGAGTACGGTCCTCATGATCGATATTAGTCATTCAATGATTCTTTATGGTGAAGACAGAATAACTCCTGCAAAAAAGGTTGCAATGGCCTTAGTAGAACTGATCAGAAGAAAATACCCAAAAGATTCAATTGATATAATAGTATTTGGAAATGAGGCATGGCCTATTAAAATAAAAGATCTACCGTATTTAAAAGTTGGTCCCTATCATACTAATACCGTAGCAGGTCTAGAATTAGCGATGGATATACTTCGCAGAAAAAGAAACACCAACAAACAAATATTCATGATCACTGATGGGAAACCTAGTTGCATTACACTGCCGTCAGGAGAGTCATATAAAAACAGCAATGGATTAGATGAAATGATCGTTTCCAAATGCCTAAATAAAGCTGATCAAGCCAGAAAATTAAAAATCCCAATCACAACTTTCATGATTGCGCAAGATCCTTATTTACGTCAATTTGTGGATTTATTTACAGCACAGAATAAAGGAAAAGCATTCTTAACTGGACTATCAGGATTAGGACAAATGATTTTTGAAGATTACGAAAAAAACAGAATTAAAAGAATATGAAAAAAGAAATCACATTTAAAGAACTGAAAAAAACAGGTTTTATTGATAAATCCATTAATCAGGAAATTCAAGATAATCTAATCGCGCGCATTAAAACTAAGCAACCTATTTTTGAAGGGCTTATAGGGTACGAGAACACTGTTGTGCCGCAACTGAAAAAAGCTATTATTGCCGGACACCATATCAACTTACTTGGATTACGGGGTCAAGCAAAAACTAAAATTGCAAGAAGCATGATCGACCTTCTTGATGAGTATATGCCAATAGTAAAAGGTTCAGAGATAAATGATAGTCCTTTTCAACCAATATCTAAATATTCACGAGACTTAATTGCCAAGCATGGTGATGATACACCTATTGATTGGGTCCACCGATCAGATCGCTACTTTGAAAAACTGGCAACTCCCGATGTTAATGTTTCCGATTTAATAGGTGATATAGATCCTATAAAAGCAGCTACCATGAAGCTTGCATACTCTGATGAACGTGTTTTACACTATGGAATGATCCCTCGAGCCAATAGGTCCATATTCGTTTTAAACGAGCTCCCAGATTTACAAGCGCGAATTCAAGTTTCTTTATTTAATATTCTGCAAGAAGGCGACATACAAATCCGTGGATTTCAATTAAGAATGCCTCTAGACATTCAGTTTCTTTTTACAGCAAACCCAGAGGATTATACAAATAGAGGAAGTATTGTTACCCCATTAAAGGATAGAATCGGATCTCAGATTTTTACTCACTATCCAAAAACAATTGCTATTGCTCGACAAATTACGGAACAAGAAGCGAAAGTCACAGAAACAGATAAGTCCCTAATAGTTGTACCCGATTTAGCTAAGGACCTTTTAGAAGGAATTTCTTTTGAAGCTCGTGACAGTGAGTATATAGATGCAAAAAGTGGAGTCAGTGCGCGATTAACAATAAGTGCAATGGAAAACTTAATGGCTGCTGCCAAATTAAGACTGATTGAAACAAACTCAAAAGAAACCACTGTCCGCTTAATCGATTTCGTATCTATTATTCCATCAATAACTGGAAAAATCGAGTTAGTCTATGAGGGAGAGCAAGAAGGAGCAGATGAAGTAGCTAAATTGCTCATAGACAAATCTGTAATGACAGAATTTGAAAAAATATTTCCACGAATTCCTAAATTGGAAAAAGAAGGATTAAAAACTCCTTACTCAGATTTAATTAATTGGTTCGATAGTGAATTCATCGAATTGAACTATACTGATGTAGATGATGATTTTTTCAAAAGTTTGCAAAGCATAAAACCATTGATCCCAATTATCAATAAATATGCATCACACTTAAGTAAAAAAGACCAGACATTCTGCATGGAAATTATTTTATGGGCTCTATCGATAAGTAATAAATTGGACAAATCCGAGTCCGATAATACTCATAAATTCGATTCTGCCCAAACAAGTTTTATCTAAATACTTCGTATTTGGAACAGTTATTGTGGATTTTGGGAAACATGAAAAATATCTATGCACTATTGTTTTCATTAACAATATTATCCGGTTGTGTCGAAGTCAATTTACCAGGCCCCACAGACCCGGTTGATCTCTATCCAGATGACGGCGTACGTCCATCAAGTATAATTCATGATGGTGGTCCACGAGGATATCAACTCTACACCCCTCCAGGATACAATGGTATAGACCCTTTACCTGTCGTGTTCAATTTTCATGGATTTGGGGGCGATGCGTATCAATATTTGCTTGATGCAGACATGCGATCTATAGCAAGTGCCAAAAATTTCTTTATGGTTTATCCTCAAGCTGGTTATTGTGATGGAGGCCTTGCGTGGAATCCGTCTTTATTAGGAGGAAATAATAAATGCGATTTAGATGATCTAGGATTTATAGAAGCACTTATCGATAGTCTCTCTGCAGAGTTTCAAATAGATTCATCAAAAATTTATGCATGTGGCTATTCAAATGGAGGAATGATGGCTATGGGTCTAGCAATGCAAAAAAGTGAACTATTCGCTGCTGTAGGATCTGTTTCAGGAACAATGTTAGATTTCATTACTCCATCTCACCCTATGCCGGCAATAATTATTCATGGAACAAATGATTATGTTCTTCCATATCTTGGCAATTCAGACTACAATTCAGTCCAATCCCAGATAGATTTTTGGACAAATTTTAATAATACCGATACAATCCCGATTATCTCAAGCGAAGTGAGCAGTGATGGAATAATCACTGATCGCTACCAATACACTCAAGGAGATAATGATGTTGCCGTTGAGCACTACAAAATTATTAATGGAGAACACGTTTGGCAAATGCCAGATCCTTTAGCTGGAAATCCTACTGATAATACTGGACTAGTGCTATGGGAATTTTTTAAAAATTATAGTCTCTGAAAAAGGATTATCCCATAATATGATATCCGCCATCCACATGACGGATTTCACCAGTAATTCTGCTCTCAGGGCGAAACAAATGAACAACCTCATTCGCTAAATCACGGGGACTAGCGTTTCCTAAAGGACTTATTCTATTGGATTTAGCAACATCATCTTCTGTCAAAGTAGCGGCTCCCGCCTTGCTACCTAAATAAGTTGAAAAACGAATAGCATTAACCCGAGTTCCGTTACTCCTACCCATCTCATCGGCTAGTTCAATAACAATCCTTTCTAAAGCAGCTTTTGCCACACTCATATTTCGATAAGGATGAAACGTAACCTTTTCAGCAGCGATATAGCTCAGTGCGCATATTGATGCTCCCGGATTTAAAACTTGAGATTTAAACAGACTATTGGTGAGACGTATTAAAGAAAATGCAGAAACATCCATAGTACCGCAAAATTCATCAAAAGTAACATCTAGAAGAGGTTTTACTTTTTTATTTCTTATCGTTTTATCCATCGCAACAGCATGCAAAATACCATCAATTTTGATGTCATTTTTAAATAGATTCTTTGCGAAAAATTCAATATTATCATCTAAAGTAACATCTAATATTTCTGCAGAGGCATTAGAACCTAGATGTGTTTTAATGGATTCTTTAAAATCATTGAATGTATTATTTAAATAGTCTTTCGCTCGATCAGACAAATCACCATGAAATGGGCTAACTCCTAAACCAGTGCAAATAACATTACCACCTTGCTTTATTACAGCTTTAGCAACGTACATAGCGAGGGAATGCTCATCCGCAATACCTGTAATCAAAAATGTCTTATTATTTAAAACCATATTCTTCTAGTTTACCACTTATAAAGGGCTGTTGCCCAAGTCATGCCTGCCCCAATAGATGCCAATAAAACTATTTCACCAGGATTAAATCCTTCTCCTTTTCTCACTTCATCTAAAACAATTGGTATTGTACCGCCTGATGTATTCGCATACCTGTCCATATTGGTTTTAACTCGGTCAAAGGGCATTCCAATTGAAGAAGCAATATCTTTTAAGATCCTTATGCTAGGTTGATGCGGTAAAAGGCAATGAATATCCTCGATTGTTAATTTATTTTTTTCTAGTATTTTCTTGATACTTTTCGGCAATACATCAATCGCCGTTTTATATATTTCTTGTCCATCCATCTGCCAAAAATGGCTCCCTGAGTCAACAGTCTGAATTGATGAAGGCTGTTCCGCCCCACCTCCAGGTATTGTAAAATGATCTAAGCCAACAGAATCTGTATGCATAGAAAAATCGATGAATCCCTTATCTTCATTTGTTCCAGAAAGAACTATCGCTCCTGCGCCATCTCCAAAAAAAACTGAGTCTCTTCGACTCCAGTCCGTTATCGTAGAAAAGGTGTCAGCACCGATAACTAAAACATTCTTATAAACCCCTGTTTTGACAAATTGCATAGCTGTACAAACTGCATATAATGCCCCAGAACAAACCGCAGAAATATCAAAAGCAACAGCATGTGCAGCATTGATTTTTTTTTGAACAAAACACGCACATGAAGGAGCTTGTCTATCCGGAGTCGCGGTAGCAACAACAATTAAATCAATATCTGCTGGACTTAAATTAGCATCTCGTATTGCTTCAATTGCTGCTTTTGAAGCCAAATCACTTGTGGTCTCATCCAAAGCTATTCTGCGTTCATGAATCCCAAGTTTCTCTTTTATCCATTGATCAGAAGATCCGACTTTTTCAAAAAATTTATTTGAACGAATGTGAGGAGGAACGTACGAACCAGTTCCAATAATTTCAACGTTTTTCACTGTTAACTATAAATAAACATTCCTATAATATTCCCGAGCTATAATTGCGATTGAATTCGTTTCCATTCACTTTCATTCCAAATCAAAGGGTATGAGGCCATTAATTCCTTATCCCATTCATTTTCAAGAAAATCTTGTAAATCAGAAATGACTTGACCTCGACAATCTGATAAGGTCTTTAATCCAGGTGCTATGCTCTCAATAACATGGACAAGAGTAAATCCCTCGGAGTGCTCTATTAATGCCACTCCTGAAATCAATTCAGAATCTTTTACGCCGAGAAATCTACCTTGACTTAAACTGGATGTATTTCTTCCCATTTCTAATTTTTCAAAATCCTGTGCTGAAATTGCCAAGGGATCCTTTGAGTTTAAAACTCTTAAAACCTTCTCTCCAGGGATCCCTCTTTGCAGCATTGCCAAAGCCTTTTTAGCAACACGGGTATTGGAAGTATTAAAAACAGATCCTGAACGTCTTGCATTCCATTTATAGTTATCCTTATTCTCAATAAAAAAGTCCATTATTATTGCGCTATCCTTTGATGCTGCATCCCAGACTTTTTCACGTGTTAAATCAAAAACCAAAATACCTTCTCGATATTCTTGGGCCAAGAATTTAAACTCACTATTTTCATTTGGAAGTCTGAGCTCTGCTTCCTTCATCAATGCATTTTCAATAGCAGATTCAAGAACTAAATACTCAGATAAATCTGGAACACGGCTTAAGCGCTTTTTAAATATTTCCGCAAAATCCAATTGATTAAAAGTTATTCTTTCAGTCATTCCTTCAAACGAAAAAATTGTCTTTTTATATTTTGAGACTTTTTTACCTTTTCTAATTGCTTTTACAACTGCCTCTAGCGAAGCATTGTTTACTTTTAAATCATAACGATTTTTCAACCTTGAAATAAACGCTTTCCGAGATACGCTTGAACGCTCATCTCGTCTTATTTTCGAGGTTACTTCTGCTTTCACTCTATCAAATTCTGGCACTTGATATTTTTTAAGCCTCTTAACTATATGCCAACCCAATTTTGTTTTAAATGGCTTTGAATAATCCCCATCTTCATTAATTCCATATACAGCATCTTCAAACTCTGGTAACATTTTATTCAATCCAAAATCAGGCAGTTCACCACCTTTAGAAACACTAGATTGGTCCTCAGAGTACTTTCTAGCGAGCATATTAAATGATTCCCCGGCCAATAAACGATTATAAATTTCATTGATTTTTGCCTTGGCCGTTTCTTTAGGCTGATCTTTCGAATCTAAAAGAAGTATGTGTGCTGCAGACATTCTATATCTAGAATCTCTTTTGTCGGTAACCTTTAATATGTGATAGCCGTAATCCGTGCGTATCGGACCGACTAATTCACCCAAAGTAGCATTATAACTGGCATTTTCAAAAGGATATACCATGTTAAATACTGTGAAATAACCTAGATCCCCTCCATTTTTTGCGCTGTAAGTATCCGTTGATTTAAGGCGTGCTACATCTTCAAAATTTTCACCATTTTCAACACTACCCTTCAAACTCATTATCTTCTTAAAAATCCTTAATGTATCAGACGGTGATGGATCCTTGGGGAGGTCCAACATGATGTGTGAGGCTCGTACATCCAATTTTAGACGATCATAAGCCTCTGCAATTATTTGATCATCAATTTCTTTATCCGTCAAATATGGTTTTAATAATTGCCTGTAATAATTATTGAATTCATTCTTAAATGATTCCAATGTATCGCGACCTTCAACTTCAGCTTGAACAACCTTTCTCTTAAAACGGACATATAGTTCTAGATATTCAACGGCTGTTTTAGGGTCAATTTGATTGCCAATATCTTTATTCTTTCCATAAACGTATAAGAACTCATTTGTGGTAACATCTTTGTCTCCAATGGTGAATAGATTTTGAGCTTGAATTTCAGGGATATTCAATAGCAATAATGCAATCGAAATTTTGGCTACATGTATAAACTTCATATGAGTATTCTCAATTTTAAATAGATAAATAAAAGCTTCAGATACCTGACAAAAATAAAGAATCAAATTGACAAAAAACTAGATCATCAATTAAATATTAATATCCCCAATTACCCTGATATCTATCGTAACCCTGTAACCCGATTTTGAAGCGAAACCCCTGTCGTATCGCAGGACTCTGGGAGGTGACGTAATACACTCCGTACTTTAAAACTTCATCAAAAAATTTAAAAGGTCTTTCTAAACCAACAAAAATTTCAATTTGTCTCTTGTCTAGAGAAGGAATGAATAGTGCAGAACCACCTACCGCTATTTCTAGATTTAGCATGCTTAATAATGGTATTTGCTGAAGAATCGCACCCTGGAAATGATGAATTCCATATAGCTCTATATAGGGACGAGCAGTATTGTATGTACTATCCAAGGCCTGAAAGCTTTCCGTTGGATCTGACATTAGATATTGATCAGAACCTCGAAAAAATTTATGTTCAATAAATCGTATACTATCTAAATTAGAACCGAGAAAACTCCCTGCACCAAAAGACCAATTGGAGTAACCTAACCGTGGCCACTGGATATTATCAAAAGCATTAAATCTCAACAAATGATAGTCAACATTGGAACCAAACCAATTGGGGATTCCTCTGCGATACTCAAGAACTAATTCAGGATACTTACTGCCAAGAAGCAATTTCCTGCTTCCCTTCATTATAAACCGTTGACCAATTCGGTAATGCAATTCCAATCCTGCAATGGAGACTGTATAGTCAGGAAAATATTGTGGCTGATTGATTGGCCCAAGAATTGAATCCCAAGCGGTATTTAAAGTCAACCCTGAAATAGAAGATTGTTTTGCATATTTATAACTCAATCGAACAAATAAACCATTAATTAGTTCAAACCTTTGAGCTAAAGTCAAATATTGACCACGAGCAAAGTTTCTCCTTGCGAATATCCCTAATATAGATTCATAATTATTAATCATTAGGTAGTCATCACCCACCGCAATTTCAATTTCTTGAAATCGTTTAGGGTTGAATAAATATTTAACTTCAATTTCTCCCTTCAAGTCTTGATTTGTATAGCCATAATTCCCATACCCAGATAATATTAATCGTTTATCATTTTTAAAATTTCTAGAAAACTGAGCTCCTACATTTTGACGCCAACCACCTATACCTAAAGGACGGAATTGAGAAATCAAAGGGTCTAAGTAAAAGCTGTAACCCTTTCTTCTCGAACGAAAATATATTCCCGAAAAAACAGGTTCATACCAATGTAATTTATTCACAAAAGCATCCAGACTATCTACATACTCATCGCTATCAAAATAAAGAATAAGACTATCTTCCTTGTTTACATATGCTTGTTCAGACAATGCCAATGGAATTTGACGTAAACTTGACCATTTATCCTCATTAATGTTATAAGCATCCTTTGAATATGACCTTATTGCCATCCCCATACCCCTTCTCGATAACGGATTATTTAAAGAAATATCACTGTGAATAACTTGAACAGATCCAGAATCAGATTTTAAAAACCAATCAAAATATCTTTCAGAGACTAAGACTGCCCCTGAACCAAGCATAATATGGGTCTGTTGGATTCTAAGACCATCAAAATCCAATAAAAAAGACTTTCCAAATTCCAATATACTTTCTTTTAAAACCCAACCATTCTCTTCGATTTTTAGTTTCCCATTTAGGAGATTTTTATTTTTTGATTTAAACCCAATGTTATAGGTGAAGTAACCAGGCTCTCCTTCAATAGATATTAAATGAAAATTATAATTCAAAAAAGAATCAAAACCCAATGGACTGGGAATCTTTCTTCCCATTAGTTTTGGCAAGCTAATCGTATTTGAAAATAGCTCTACGTTTCCATCACCATATCCTTGATAAAAATGTTTACCTGGAATTGATTCACTCTGAGAAGGAACTATCGAGTTAGAATTACCTAAATCAATTTTAATACTAATATTAATGTCTTCATCTCCATCCTCGGAAAAGTGCTCGTCAATGGCAACAATGAAATCTCGGTATTCACCTGGCCTCTTATAACTTGAGTAGCTTAAAAATTCCAGTAATGACATTTTATCCCCTATTTTATATGAACTTTTTACATATGTGGAACATTGAATTGTTTTTGAAAGACTCTGCTGTTTTGCTCTGATAGAAATCAATTTACCTATGACCTCTTTAGCGATGTCCACTGACTCAGCAGTCACCATTGCTGGTTCGAGCTGAATAACGATGCTTTCTTCATTGTTTAAGGATGTATTGGAACTGATTAGAGAAACATTTAAAGTTGTTCCAATTGTAGTTAATTCCTTAGATAAATAACCCTTGGAGGAAAATATCAAGACAGAATTATTTTCACATTGAATAGAATATGTTCCATCCAAGTTGGTGATTGTTCCATTATCAGTTCCTTTTTCCTTAACTACGACGGAATAGATAGGCTCACCCGTTTTTTTGTCAATTACAACTCCATTGATATTTTGAGCTAGAATAAAATAAATGGGAAGAAAAAAAATAATCGTTGCAAAAGCTATTTTATTTATCATTTTTTCAACTGATACTTAAAGGTTTCATATAAAAAATATTGGCTCAAGAAATTAATCCTTATTACGACTAATAATATCTATAGATTGGGAAATACCATTAGCTTTTTTTCTCAACAATTCCATATCTGAACCAAGAATATCATCAACCAATACAACTCCCATCCGTCGATATTCTCTCGTCGAAGGTTTACCAAATATTCTTAATTCCGTATTATCCTGATTTAGAGCTTCATCTACACCGATGTATTTAGGGGCACTATTGCCTTCGTCTGATGAGAGGATTACAGAAGATACACCTGATCTTTTATTAGTGATGTTTGGTATGGGGTATCCTAAGAATGCTCTAGTATGAAGTTCGAATTGATTGAGATTTTGAGTATTAGCTAAGGTCACCATTCCAGTATCATGAGGCCTGGGCGAAAGCTCTGAAAATATTACTCCCTCTGAAGTTAGAAAGAATTCTATTCCCCAAATACCAGCTCCTCCTAAAGACTCTGTTATTTTTTTTGCCATTTCTTGAGCATTGATAAGATCATTTTCAGAAATTATTGATGGTTGCCAACTTTCCTGGTAATCACCTCTTTCCTGCCTATGGCCAATAGGGGGACAAAACAAAGTTATACCTCCATTTTGAGTGACTGTAAGTAATGTTATCTCAGTATGAAATTCTATAAAACCCTCAACAATTACTTCTTTGAGGTCTCCCCTACTCCCATTCATGGCATAATTCCAAGCGTGACTTACTTGATCCATAGATTTTAAAATAGACTGTCCCTTTCCAGAAGAACTCATTAATGGCTTGACAATACAGGGAAGACCTATTTTTTCTATAGCTAATTCAAAAGCAATTCGTGAGGACGCGTATTCATATGGCGCCGTTTTAATACCCAACTCTTTTGCAGCTAAATCGCGAATTAGTTTACGGTTCATAGTAAAGTTAACTGCCCTTGCACTAGGGACTACATGAAACCCTTCCGCCTCATAATCGTACAAGCGATCCGTTCTTATACTCTCTACTTCTGGGACAATAATATCTGGCTTATGCTTAACAATAGCGGCGTCGAGTGATTTTCCGTCCAGCATATCAAATACCTCAAAAGCATCAGAAACTTGCATCGCAGGAGCATTTAAGTAATTATCACATGCTATAACATGCATCCCATAACGTTGCAATGCAATAGCAACTTCTTTCCCTAATTCTCCTGCTCCGAGAAGCATAACTTTTTTCATATAGCTTATTTATATCGGTCTTTTATTTCATTGCAAAATACAACTATACTTTTCTACGTAATATCCCTAAAATTGCCTTGGAACATTCATTTTTAACACAATAATTGCTCATCTTAGGATGGCCAGTTACCTTTGATCAAAATAATTTCAATCCAATATGCGTTTTTTTCCACTTGTTTTATTAATATTTTTCTACTCCTGTGAGCCAGACTCAATAATAGACAATACGGATCCAATTATTGATACTAATAGCACGCCCAACTATTTAGTAAAAAACTCTGATTACATATTCGATCAAAGTAGCCTTCATACGTTTGAGCTGGAACTTCCTGACTCATCACTTGCATTCCTTGATTCTGAGCCGAGTGCCGAGATATATGCAGAGGGTAAATTAATATTTCAGGGAGATACACTAAATTCTGTGGGAATAAGATACAAGGGATCCAACGGGGCATGGTGGGGCTGCACCTCTGGAAACGGTCCTGGCTTTAAAACTTGTACCAAGTTATCGATGAAGATCAAAATAAATTACAAAGAATCTTCGCGTAAATTTTTTAAACTAAAGAAACTCCAATTTCACTCCATGAATCATGATCCCTCTCAAATGCATGAGCGATTGGGATACTGGCTTTATCGAGCTGCAGGTATTCCTGCTCCCCGATCAGTGCACGCGCGTCTTGTAATTAATGATGTTTATGTGGGTCTATTTGCACTAACTGAGCAAATAGATGGGCAATTCGCCAAATATAATTTTGATGATAAAGGCGGGAATATTTACAAAGAAGTATGGCCATTAAATAGCAACGGAACAGCAAAAAGTTCATCAGAATACATCGATGCGTTAAAAACAAATGAAGATGAAAACCCTTCTATACAAACAATAAAAGAATTTGGCGAACAAATTGCCAATGCATCTAGCAATCAGGTAATTCCTATCATCAGTAATTATATGGATAGGGATGAAATAACTTCTTATGCTGTAATTGATAGAATGATCAGGCATGATGATGGAGCCTTTCATTGGTATTGTTATGGAGCAGATTGCGCTCCGCATAATTTTTATTGGTATGAAGAACCAACGAATAAAAAATTACATCTCATTCCTTGGGATTTAGATCTAGCATTTATGAATTCCATCACTAATGAACACACAGTTACCAATCTAAAAGATGATTGGGGAATCACATCTAATAATTGCTATCCCTTTAAGTATGGCTTATTGGACCAAAAATCTGCTGCATGTGATAAATTAGTTGAAGGTTGGGTATCCTATGGAGGTCCTCTATATGGTCAAATTGAGAGTCAAGTTGAAAATGGAATCTTTTCTCAAGCTCAGGTAAACAGTCTCATTAATTTTTGGGCGAGTCAAATAAGAAATGCTACAATTGAAGCAAATAATCTTCATAGTGATGCTATTCCAATATCATATTGGGAATGGAGCATGGAAAAACTCAAAGACCAAACGGACTACTCCAGAAATAATTAAGTCGGCAGCCCGATTTTAATTGCATAATTCATGAATATGTTGGTTGTATTTTTACCAAATGATTATTGGACTAATAAAAGAAGGTAAAACACCTCCTGACAGAAGAGCCGTTTTAACTCCTCAGCATTGCAGGAATTTACTTTCAGAAAACAAAGACATTAAAATAATAGTTCAACCGAGTGATGTAAGAGTTTTTCCAGATTCAGATTATGAAAAATCGGGTTGCACAATAAGTTCTAATTTAGATGAATGCAATATTTTATTGGGTGTAAAGGAAGTCCCCATAGAAGATTTGATTCCAGAAAAGACCTATTTTTTCTTCTCACATACTTATAAAGAGCAACCGCATAATAGAGATTTACTAAAAGCTTTATTAGATAAAAATATCTGCTTGATCGATTGGGAATTACTGAAAAAAAATAAAAAAAGATTAATCGGATTTGGCTATTACGCAGGCTTAGTAGGTGCTTATGAAAGCCTTAGGGGATATGGTTTGATGACAGGTCGGTACTATTTAGAATCTGCAAAAAAACTACTCACATTAGACAATATTAAAAATGAATTAATTAAAGTTCAGTTGCCTGATTATTTCCAGTCAGTTATAACCGGAACCGGGAATGTATCTCGAGGGGCTGAAGAAATATTTAAAGCTGCCTCAATTAAAAAGTGTAGTTCATTAGAATATTTAGATGCGAACTCGAAAGAACCAAGATTTACTGTTCTTAAAACATCAGATTATGTGAAACGAACTTCGGATGACTCCTATAATCAAATTGAATTCTATAAAAACCCCGAACTCTATAAAAATGGATTTATACCATTCGCTAATAGTTCAGATCTTTTTGTTCCATGCCATTTCTGGAAAGAAGGCAGTCCGAATTTTTTCAATTTAGAAGATATTGCTAATTCTGACTTTCGAATATCATTTGTGGGTGACATTAGTTGTGATATTGCTGGTCCAATTGCAACCACATTAAGATCTAGTACTCTTAATGAACCATTTTATTCCGTTTTAAATGGTGAAGAGGTTGAATTTGGTCATGAGAAAAGCATTGGAGTGCTTGCAGTGGATAATCTTCCCAGCGCTGTACCATTAGATGCAACTCATGGGTTTGGAGAGATGTTTATTGAGCATATTCTCCCTTCTTTATTTGATAATGATTGCGATACTATTTTAGAAAATGCAACGCAAACTAAGAATGGAAAATTAAATGCATCCTTTCGATACTTAGAATCATATGTTCATGGTTTTGATTTAAATATCCCAAGTGCCGATGATATTGAACTGAGTATTTTGGATGAAATTGAAAGCGTCAAAAAGAGCATTAATTCAATAGTAAGTGATAAAGAAATTCCAAGTTTTGAAAATACCATTATTCCCTTAGAAGAATCTGATGAGCAACTTCAAAAATTGACTGAATTACTTTTTAATTTTAATTCTGCGTGCACCAATGAAAAAATCCAGAATGCAACTAGATCAATATCTCCGGCATTATCAGCTCTAAGTAATGATATTTTGACCAATGAAAAATTATTTGAACGAATAGCAATTATCAATAATAAAAAGCCGGAATTAGATGGTGAAGATTTGATGCTCCTCTCAAAGTATTTTAAGAATTTTTCTCGAAATGGAGCTTTACTGAATAAAGCAGATCAATCATCACTTAGATCTATTGATGAGAGACTTTCCTCAGCAAGCCTTGAGTTTTCTGAAAATGTTTTAAACGATACAGAAAATTGGTTTCGAGTTTTAAAAGAAGAAGATATTATTGACCTACCAGATGGGATTAGAAGTATGCTAAAAAACGCCGGAGAGCAGAGGAAATTAAATTCCGATTGTTTAACTCTAGACGCTCCTATATATATTGGTTTTATGACCTATTCTAAAGATAGGGAACTCCGAAAAGAACTCTGGACAGCCTACAATCAGCGTGCTTCTCGAGGAGACTCAAATGATAACGGAAAACTAATATTAGAAATATCCGAACTACGTCAAAAGAGAGCGAAACTTCTAGGCTATTCTAGCCATGCCCATTTTGTTCTTGAAGAGCGAATGGCAAAAAATCCCAAAACTGTTTATGACTTCCTTCAGTCTTTAAAAATTAATGCCCTTCCTGCAGCAAAAAGAGAAGTGAGTCAATTAAGATTTTTTGCTGAAAAAAGCTTGGGTTTAAAACAAATTAAAAAATGGGATATCGCTTACATATCGGAAAAACTCAAAAAAGAAAAACTGAATTACGATGATGAAATAACCAAGCCTTATTTTCCATTAAATGAAGTTTTAAATTGGGCTTTCTCAATAGCAAAAAGGCTCTATGGTTTAGAGTTTCAAATTTCAAAACAAAAGGGATACAACTCAGAAGTCGAAGTTTATGATGTTAATGATTCTGAGGGGAATTGGGTCTCGCACTTACTAACTGATTGGCATCCTAGAAAAGGAAAACGTAATGGAGCCTGGATGACTAGCTATCGGAAAGCATTTGATCGAAAAGGAAGACGAGTTTACCCAGTTGTTAGTTTAGTTTGTAATTTCAGTACTGCATCAAATGGTCAACCTCCCCAGTTGACTTTTAATGAGGTATTAACTCTTTTTCATGAATTTGGGCACGGTTTGCATGGAATGCTAGGCAAAGGGAAATACGCAAGCTTAACTGGCACTTCTGTGGCATGGGACTTTGTGGAATTGCCATCTCAATTTATGGAGAATTGGTGCTTTCAGCCCGAAGAATTATCAAAATGGGCAAAGCATTACAAAACAGGCGAAAGCATGCCTAAATCTATAATTTCAAACATTAAAAAAAGCCAGAAATTTTTGGAAGGCATGGCAACAATTAGACAGATAGGATTAGGCCTTCTTGACTTAGCGTGGCATGACTCAGATAAGAGAATCGAAAATGCTCTTGAGCTTGAAAAAAGTACCCTTTCAAGCCTAGAGCTATTGAACTATGAACCTGAGGCAACTATATCTCCAGCCTTTTCACATATTTTTGCAGGAGGATATTCTGCGGGATACTACTCCTACAAATGGTCTGAAGTTTTAGATGCAGATGCGTTTGGTCGGTTTATTGATATGGATAATAAATCTAATGTTGCGGAAGATTTCAAGAAAATTCTTACCTCAGGTGGAGCTATTGAAGCATCCGATTTATTTAAAAACTTCATGGGTCGAGAGCCTAAGGTCAATGCACTTTTAAAAAGAGCAGGTCTTGAAAATTGAGATTCGAGCAAAAAAGAAATTTGGACAGCATTTTCTTGTAGATATAGAAATTGCAGAAAAAATTGCCAATTCACTCAGTTATTCAAATTATGACAGAATATTAGAAGTCGGACCAGGAACTGGAGTTCTAACTCAATTTCTTATGAAGAAGTCAGCAGAGTTACATGCTATTGAATTAGATAATGAGAGTATTCCTGTGCTCCAATCAAAATTCCCAGAGATTTCAAACAGATTGTACAATGAGGATCTTTTAAAATGGAATGAGCCTCAAATATTTAAAGAAAATAAGTTTGCCTTAATTGGAAATTACCCCTATAATATTTCTACTCAAATACTTTTCTGGATGCTTTCGAGACGGTCTCAGATACCTGAAAT
The DNA here is from genome assembly GCA_913009655.1 of uncultured Cryomorphaceae bacterium. Lineage (GTDB taxonomy): Bacteria > Bacteroidota > Bacteroidia > Flavobacteriales > Schleiferiaceae > TMED14. The sequence continues at coordinate 76,036 of CAJVWI010000007.1, read as the reverse complement.
GGTTGGTATGTTTCAAAAGGAAGTTGGGGTAAGAATATCTAGTGAGCCAGGGAATAAAAATTATGGTATCACCAGTGTCCTTACACAAGCCTATTACGACGTAGAATATCTATTCTCAGTTGGACCAGAGTCTTTTAATCCACCACCTCGCGTCCAAAGTGGAGTAATTAGACTTAAAAAAAAGTCAACAGAGCCCAAAATTGAATATGATATTCTAAAGCTAATTGTAAAAACCGCATTTAACCAAAGAAGAAAAACTCTAAGAAACGCCTTAAAATCCCTTAATTTTGTAACTAACAAAGTTTTAGATACGGTCTCTGGGCAAAGAGCTGAACAATTAAGTGTTGACCAATTTATTTCCTTATCGCAAAGTTTTAAGAATGTCATTTAAAGTCACAGAAGACTACATAAAGTCCTTAAGGCAAATGCTAGAATCTAATGATTCTGGCCTTAAAGATTTATTAGTAGAACTTCATGCTGCCGATATTGCGGAAATATTAACATATTTCAACATTGACGAAGTTCTTCAGATCTTAGATGCCTTACCAAGAGAAATACTTTCAGGAATATTAACCTACACAAATGAAGATATTCGTTCAGAAATATTAGAAACATTAACGGGCTCAGAAATTGCCCGACTTGTCTCTGATAATATGAATACAGATGATGCGGTAGATATTATTTCGGAACTTTCAGAAGAAAAAAAACATGATGTACTTGGTAATATTGATGACCTTGAATTCGCAAAAGACCTAGCTGACCTTCTCACTCATGCCGAAGGTACGGCTGGAGCACTGATGGCCACCGAGCTTATCAAGGTTAATAAAAATTGGACAGTTTTAAGATGTGTTAGAGAAATGCGCCGCCAAGCTGAAGAAATTGATGTAGTTCATGCTGTTTACGTAGTTGATAATAATGATATACTGCTTGGTTCGCTCTCTTTAAAAAAGCTTCTCACAACACCTACAAAAACTGAAATTTCTGAAATTTTTGAAATGAGCATACGTTCAGTCACTTCAACAACTGAAGATGCTGAAATAACAAGAATAATGAAAAAGTATGACCTATTTGTTGTACCTGTCATTGATGAAATTGGAAGATTACTAGGAAGAATAACCTTAGACGACGTTGTCGATATTATTCAAGAAGAAGCAGACAGTAATTATCAATTAATGTCTGGTCTTAGCGATGAAGTTAGCAATGAAGATGGGCTTTTTCAGACAACAAAAGCTCGTTTACCATGGCTATTAATAGGCCTCTTGGGAGGAGTTCTGACGTCAACTGTAATTTCCGGAAATGAATCCGAGATTACTTTGATCCCACAAATTGTATTTTTCATTCCACTCATTGCAGCAATGGGTGGTAACGTAGGAGTACAGTCATCTGCAATTGTTGTTCAAGCGATAGCTAATTCCACTCTTCAAAAAAATATATGGAAACGTCTATCCAGAGAATTAGGTGTTGGTCTATTCAATGGGCTCATTTGTGCTCTGGTAATTGTAATATATAGTTGGGCAATGGGGCAGGGATTTCTTTTTGCAGTGGCCGTTGGTTCTTCCTTGCTTGCAGTAGTTATGTTTGCAAGTCTTTTTGGAACAGCCATTCCATGGGTTCTAGATCGCTACAATATTGATCCAGCTTTAGCTACTGGCCCCTTTATTACGACAACGAATGACGTACTTGGGCTAAGTATTTATTTTGCCATTGCAAACGCATTACTCTAAATTATGACAAGAGGTTGGGTTCTGGCACTTGATGCCACTGATTCAAAGCTAGAAGAAAATCTTATTAGCATAGGCTTCCAAATAGATAGGAAATACAGCGATAACATCGCTGATCTGAATTTAAATATCGCAAGAGCCCAAGGCATTATACTGCGAAGCAGAATTACTCTTAATGATGAAATTCTTAAAAAAGCTTTGAATCTAAAGTGGATTGGTCGCTTAGGTTCCGGTCTTGAAAATATCGATATCAATTTTGCGAGAAAACAAGGAATAGCTTGTTTTAGTGCTGCCCAGGGGAATGCGAATTCATTAGCTGAACATACCTTAGGCTTACTCTTGAATTTAGCTCATCGCATTTCATCTTCCAACCAAGAAATTCAATCAGGATTATGGCAAAGAAAGGAGAATATCGGTTGGGAAATTAAAGGCAGTACAGTAGGGATAATTGGATTCGGTCCGATGGGTTCAGCTTTTGCATCAAAATTGCGATGCATGGATGTCAAAATACTTGCCCATGATAAATATATTGATGATTTTGCACCAGAATATGTAGACGAAGTTGACTTAAAAACATTACAAGCTAGTTCAGATATAATAAGCGTTCACTTGCCATTAACAAATGAGAATCTGGATTTTATTAATACCTCTTTTTTAGAGGAATGTAAAAAACTAAAAATTCTACTAAACACCAGTCGAGGAAAAATATTAAACACAGAAGATGTCTTTAATTTCATAAAGAAAGATAAGTTACAAGGTCTAGGATTAGATGTCCTAGATATAGAACCGAAATCTTTGAATTTATCAGAAGTTTTATTAAATGATAGAAAAGATCTAATCAAACATTCGAGAGTATTAATAACGCCCCATATTGCTGGTTGGAGTAAGCAATCATTTCCTAAAATGGGAGATATTCTTTTTGATGAAATTGTCAAAATTTTATCTTAATGTAATTTTTATTGACTTTAGGTTAGAAGAAAAATTACATGGTAAAACGACCCTCAAAAAACAAACACCACATTCAAAGAATATTCTAGAGATATAACTATTAATTATTGCATGGTATTTATCGACGGTAAGATCGTTTAAACATTAATTACAACATCTTTTTTTACAAGGCGGTAAGGCTGGAATCCATTACATTAAAGAATTCAGTCAATAATTGAATACTTTAGCAAAATGCAACGAATCCTAATTTTTATTTTTGCAATAAATAGCATTGCTTCCTTTGGACAGCGATCATTACAATCGATTAGCTTAAACCTTCACTCAGGCTCTTCAAACCACATAGGAGAGTTGGCTTCAAATGATGCCAATGCCATACTTCAAGAAGCCAGAAACAGCTTTGGAGGGGAATTTAGTTTTTACACTGGGCCAAAATGGGGCGTTGGAGTAGAACTTGATTACGGTAGATTGTATGCAGATAATGCCAATCACAATAAGGATAATTACCAAGGAGTTCTTGTGCGCAGCTCATTTTTCAATTCAGCCATTCGGGTCACACATAATATTTTACCTTTCGGAAAATATTGGAAAAGAAATTCTGTAACACCCTACATTTTCGCAATAGGTGGGGTACTGTTTAGTCAAAGTAAATTCATGACCAATATCATCTATCCTACAAATTGTATTTTTAACCCTGGAACAAATATATCTGGTACATATGGAGGTGGAATTGGAATTAAAATTCGCCATAATGAGCACTGGACAAGTAATGCGGAAATATATAACTATCAAGTTCCTGGAGACCGCCTTGAGGGGTTTCATATAGCGGATGACACAAGCCCTGATATTTTGCTCGGACTAAGATTTGGAATTAATTATTCCATATATACTTGGTAGTAAACATAGTATTAAGATTTAAAACTACTCGCTCAAAAGCACTTGATCTATATTGAAACTTCTCTGCTCCATTTTAGGTTTACCTTTCAATCGTAACCATTTACTTGATATATCGTCCGAGTATCTGACCGTGTAAAGAACCAGATTATTTTCAATTTCAACCTTATATTCCTTAAGTTTCAATAAAACCAGAGGCAAAACTCTACAATCATTTGAAACACTGAAAATGGCACTTACAGCACCATGCTGGGCAAGGTTTACAACAAGCCCAATATCAGAAAAAATATTATATATACCGCTAAGTTGACCTTCTGACAAAAAACTTAAATCTTTTGTCCGTATCGATAACATGACCTGATTTGACTTCTTAATTAAGCACGGAACTATTGGCTTAAGCTCTTTAAAATTTGCAATTTTTGTAGCCTTAGATTCATTTTTCAAAAAGGACCGTACATGCAAAATTATATCACGACTCTTCAGCGGCTGGATAGTCTTTGGATGAATCACAGAAGCCCCAAAAAATGCCAATTCTATAGCCTCTTCATATGGAACTTCTTCTAGCAACTTAACATTTTCAAATACCTTAGGATCACCACTCATCAAACCGGGAACATCTTTCCAAATCGTCAATTCCACAGCTTTTAGAGCATAAGCAAATATTGCAGCAGAATAATCTGAACCTTCGCGACCTAGTGTTGTGTATTCTTGAGTTTCCATGGAACGTCCTATGAACCCTTGAGTAATCCAAATACCGCGTTGATTTTTTAAATCATTCTGAACATTATGCTCCGTTGTTTTAAGATCTATCTCCGCTCTCCTATGGTTGCTGTTGGTGGAAATTATACGGCGCGAATCAAGCCAAGAACAATGGGGATGCCTTGTTTGAATGGCAGCGTGCAATATAATAGAAGACACTATTTCACCAGCAGAAACAATTGCATCATATTGCTTATCGTATGACAAATCTGAGGAAACTCGCTGAATTCGACTCCATTCTCCTTCCAATCCTAATTTTAGGGTTTGATCCAATAAGCCCATAGATTTAGATAATTGAAAATGAAAATTTATTACGTTCTCGAGAATACTCTTAGCTAAAATCATATCTCCAATAATTTTCGCTTCTAAGTAAGATTCCAATGAATTTGTTGTTTTGCCCATTGCTGAAACAACAATTAGTAAAGGATCGTTCGCAAAATCAGAGACCAATTCGATAGCTTTTTTTAAAGAATCCATATCCTTCAGAGAATTACCACCAAATTTAAAAACGGACCAGTTCGCCATATTTATGAATAAATAAATTGAGGGTATTCATATGAATAATTAAATAATTCTCGACTAGAAAGCCTGCATGGGTACCAATCTTTTAATATTTCTGAATCAATGGATTGATAAAAGTTAATTGCGCGGGTATTCCAGTCTAAAACCTCCCAATGCAATCTCTGAGCTTTTATCGATTTCGCCCATTGGATCGATGCCTCCATTAATCTTCTACCAATACCTCTGCCTCTAAAATTTGATCTTACAACTAAATCTTCAAGATGCGCAGTCAAACCTTTCCACGTAGAATACCTTTCATGGCATAGTGCCATTCCAAATATTTCATCTGAAGAATTTGATACCGCCAGAAAACAAACAAATTTTTTTAACTCCAAATCCGTTGACAATTGATCAATCGTAATCTCAACCTGATCCGCTGCTTTCTCAAACGCTGCTAGCTCTTGGATTAGAGAAAAAACCACCGGAATATCTGATTTTTTTGCCCAACGAATTGAAATATCCATCATTTGATCCTTCATTCTGCTAAAGTAATAACCCATACTCTATCTTTAGCCCAACCCTTGATTATAATATTCATGAAAGATCATCGTCCCACAACTCTTGGAGAGTTTTTAGTAGAAAATCAAGAGAAATTCCCATATGCTACTGGCGAATTATCTCAGCTTTTATCATCTATACGCCTTGCTTCAAAAGTTGTAAATAGAGAAATAAATAAAGCGGGTCTTGCAGATATTCTTGGTCTTGCTGGATCTGATAATATACAAGGCGAAAACCAAATGAAATTAGATGTTTTTGCCAATGATACATTTATAAGGACATTAAGATCCATGGGCGAGGTTTGTGGTGTAGCGAGTGAGGAATTAGAAGACTTCATCAGTTTTGATGATAACATTCACTCTTCGAGCAAATATGTTGTTTTAATTGACCCATTAGATGGAAGTAGTAATATTGATGTAAATGTATCGGTAGGAACTATTTTTAGCATTTACAGGAGAATTAGCGAGCCCGGAAGTCCTGTTAAATTAGAAGACTTTCTCCAACCTGGAAATACACAAGTAGCTGCTGGATATGTGGTTTATGGGTCAAGTACTATGATTGTTTTCACAACTGGTCACGGGGTCAATGGCTTTACTTTAGACCCTGGTATAGGAACATACTGCCTCTCACATCCAAACATGAAAATTCCTTCAAAAGGAAATATTTATTCCATAAATGAAGGCAATTATGTCCATTTTCCTGAAGGAGTCAAAAAGTATATCAAATTTTGCCAAACTTTAGATTTGAAATCCAATCGACCATATACTAGCCGTTACATTGGGTCTCTGGTCTGTGATTTACATCGTAACATATTAAAAGGAGGAATATATATTTATCCCACAGGAACATTGAGCCCTAATGGAAAGCTAAGGCTACTATACGAGTGCAATCCTTTGGCTTTTATAATAGAACAAGCAGGAGGTAGAGCTACAAATGGAGAAATTAGAATTTTAGACATAAAACCTTCTGAACTTCACCAACGAGTGCCTTACTTTGCAGGCTCCACTGAAATGGTCCTTGAGGCCGAATCATTCCTGACGGAGAGATGACTTAATGCGAGTAACAGATCTAATACAATCATATTTAAAAGATTCTCGATTTAGGGAATTCTATACCAAGTGGACTGATGGTAAGGCAGGCGAATCGATACATTTAATCGGATTAAAAGGGTCACTGACCTCGATAATTGCGGCTTGTACTTATCAGAAATCCAATAAGTCTTTAATTATTGTTCGCTCGGATAAGGAAGAAGCTGCATATTTTTACAATGACCTGCAAAAATTACTGAGTAAAGAAGATGTTTATTTCTTTCCAGACTCATATAGAAGGCCATATTCGGATCAAGAACAGGTCAATAATATAAATATTGGCCTACGTGCCGAGGCATTAGAAAGACTCTTAATTGCTGAAAAACCATGCATAATTATAACTTACCCTGAAGCTTTAGCAGAAAAAGTCATTACAAAACAATCCTTAAAATCCAAAACATTAAACATAAATGTAAAAGATCATATTGATCTAGATTTTTTAAATGAAAATTTATTTGAACTGGGATTTGAAAGAGTCGACTTTGTGGAATTACCTGGACAATTTTCTGTTAGAGGAGGAATAGTTGATGTCTTTTCATTTTCTCAACAAAATCCATCCCGGATTGAATTCATCGGTAATGAAGTTGAAAGTCTACGATCTTTTTCTGTTGATGATCAACTAAGTTTAAATAATCTTTTCAGTATTTCTCTGGTATCAAACATTGAAGACAAATACCAAAAAGAAATAAGACAGTCACTAATCGCTTATTCAAAAAACATAGCTTCATTATGGATTCAAGACCCAGAAATTACTGAAGAAAAAATTGAAGCGTGTTTTGAGCATTCAAATAAAATTTATCAGGATTTAAATTCAACTATTGAGAGAAATGAACCTTCTCGTTTGTATTTAACTAGAAAAGAAATAAAAACTGAATTTGAATCAAATATATTAATTGCCGAATCTAGATCTTTTAATTCGACAGAAAAATCATGGGGAGGACTGCAAAGGACTTCTTTTGGGAAAAATTTTAATTTATTATTCGAGACACTCCAGAAACAAGAGCATAAAGGTTCGGAAATATGGTTGATGTGCGGGCAACTCCAGCAAAAAAAACGTCTTGAATCAATTATATCTGACCTTAGTGAAAAGCCCTTAAAAATTAATTGGTTAGATGATGCTTTGCATAGCGGCTTCGAAGACCCTTTAGGAAAAAAAATTGTCTTTACAGATCATGAAATATTTGAGAAACATCAAAGATTCAGGCTTAGGGACGGACTAGGTAAAGCACAAGCCATAACTCTAAAAGAATTAAACTCACTTCAAATTGGTGATTATGTAACCCATATTGATCATGGAATAGGAAAGTTTGGGGGATTACAAAAAATTGATGTCCAAGGAAAAGAGCAAGAAGCAATCAAAGTAGTTTACAAGGATTCTGACTTATTGTATGTTAGTATACATAGCCTTCATAAAATTTCAAAATTTAACTCCAAAGAAGGAAGTGCTCCATCGTTAAATAAACTAGGATCACCGGCATGGCAGAACTTAAAGAAAAAAACAAAATCTAGGGTCAAGCAACTTGCTTATAACTTGATCAAACTCTACGCAAAAAGAAAAGAGGCAAAAGGGTTTTCATTTTCGCCTGATAATTATTTACAAAATGAACTAGAAGGGTATTTTCAATACGATGATACTCCAGATCAAGAAAAGGCATCAGCAGATGTTAAATCTGATATGGAATCCAGCACTCCAATGGACCGACTTATATGTGGAGATGTGGGATTTGGTAAAACTGAAATCGCGATAAGAGCAGCATTTAAAGCTGTCAACGATAACAAACAAGTTGCAATTCTTGTACCGACAACAATTTTAGCTTTTCAACACTTCAAAACATTCAGCAACCGACTTAGTGGCTTCCCTGTAAGAGTTGAATATATTAATAGGTCCAGGAGCAGCAGAGATTTAAAATTCATACTGAAGGATTTGACCGATGGGAAAGTTGATATACTTATTGGAACCCATAAGCTTGTTAGTAAAGATGTGAATTTTAAAGATTTAGGCCTACTTATAATTGATGAAGAGCAAAAATTTGGAGTTAACGTAAAAGACAAACTGAAAACTTTAAAAGTCAATGTAGACACTTTGACCCTTACTGCTACTCCAATTCCAAGAACAATGCAATTCTCATTAATGGCTGCAAGAGATTTGAGTGTTATGAATACCCCTCCAGAAAATAGACAGCCCATTGATACTCAAATTATTGGTTTTAAAGAAGAGAAAATACGTGATATTCTTAATTATGAAGTCAGCCGAGGGGGGCAAGCTTTTTTTATTCATAATCGAGTCGAAAATATCAAAGAAATCGCAGGAACCCTGCAAAGACTGCTGCCAGACGTTAAAATAGCAATTGGGCATGGAAAAATGAAGGGCAAAGATCTTGAAGATATTTTAGTGGACTTTATGGCTGGTAAATATGATATTCTTGTGAGCACAACAATTGTAGAAAGCGGGCTTGACGTTCCCACAGCGAACACTATGATCATTAACCAAGCACATAGATTTGGTCTCAGCGATTTACACCAGATGAGAGGCAGAGTAGGAAGGTCAAATAAAAAGGCATTCTGCTATCTGATATCTCCACCTATAATTGGCCTCCCTGATGAGTCGAGAAAAAGACTACAAGCGCTTGAGCAGTTTTCTGATTTAGGATCTGGATTTAAAATTGCTTTAAGAGATCTTGAAATCAGAGGAGCTGGAGACCTATTGGGAGGTGAGCAAAGTGGATTTATAAATGACTTGGGATTTGAAACATACCAGAGGCTTCTCTCAGAAGCAGTTAATGAATTGAAAAATGAAGATTTTAAGGAAATTTATGAAAATCAAAAAGGTGGGCTAAAAGAAAATAAGGTTGAATGTCAACTCGATACTGACTTAGAGCTACTATTTCCAGATAAGTATATCAATTTTGTTGAAGAACGACTAAAAATTTATCGTGATTTGAACAGTGTTAATGATGACTTTAAACTTCATGATTTTGCAAAAGGAATAGAAGATAGGTTCGGACCCATGCCAAGGCAAGCAAGAGATTTACTTGAGTCAATGAAACTCAAATGGCTTGGAAACGATTTAGGCCTGGAGAAAATAATTTTAAAAGGCAGTAAGATGATTGCGCATTTTCCAAATAGCGAATCAAAGAAACCTTCAGAAAAAATAATTTCTGCTTTTCTATCCAAAATATCAAAAGATCCCAAAAGGTTTAGAATGAAACAAACAAACCGATTATCAATAATTGTGGACAGTATCAATTCTGTGCATGAAGCTTTTATAACTTTGGAAAGCATCAAAAATCATCAACCAGTATTAAGCGAAACAATATGAATGCAATCGAATCATTTGGTATAGACAAACAATACGAAAATCATGTTGCACTTCACCCATTAGATATAAGTATTCCGGAAGGAAGTGTTTTTGGACTTCTTGGACCAAATGGGGCAGGAAAAACCACACTGCTTAGAATCATAAATCAAATTATATCTCCCGATAATGGATCGGTTAGCTTTTATGGACAAAATATTCGCTCCTCCCATAGTCATCAGATAGGATACCTTCCAGAAGAACGAGGGCTTTATAAAAAAATGAAAGTCGGAGAACAGTCCATGTATTTAGCCCAATTAAAGGGATTAAGCCGGAAGGAATCGAGAAAAAGACTTCATTGGTGGTTCAAAAAATGGGAACTCGAAACTTGGTGGGATAAAAAAGTTGAAGAATTATCTAAAGGAATGGCTCAAAAAATTCAGTTCATTATCACGGTAATTCATGAGCCTAAACTACTAATATTTGATGAACCCTTTAGCGGTTTAGACCCTGTAAACGCGGCTCTCATTAGAGACGAAATACTCAGAATCAAAGAAGAAGGTGCAACAATAGTCCTCTCTACGCATAGGATGGAGAGTGTTGAGGAACTTTGCAGTCATATTGCATTACTCAACCATGGAGAAAAAATATTGGATGGGACGGTAAATGAAATACGTGAATCACATCGCAATGGAAACTTTAGATTATCATACCGATCAAATGAACCTATTACCCTCTCACTTCCTGAGCAAGTAGAGATATCTCAAAACTTAAGAGATTTTAACAAAGGAATTTGTATCGCTGAAATTCAAAGTGTGAAATTAAATAGCTCTGAAATTATTAGTGTATTAGCACCTCAAGTAGATACAATCCGATTTGAAGAAATCATACCGAGCATGAACGATATTTTTATTAAATCTGTAAAGAAATGAGTCCATTTATTATTATCGCATTGCGAGAATTTACGACAAGGGTTAAAAATAAAACTTTTTTAATAATGTCAATTTTGGGACCTATCGGATTAGGGGCACTCATAGTTATTCCTTCCCTTTTGTCTGGTGGAGATGAAGATCCAAAAAAATTACTTGTTGTAGATAATTCTTATCTTCTGGTTGGTACTGAAACAATATCAGAGCATAGTTTTCAATATCTGAATCCGGAAGAATTTGATGAAACATTAGCAATCTCAGCAGTTCGGGAAAAAGAAATTTATGATGGTCTTTTATTTCTTCCTCCTTCTGAAAATGGAGATCCAGATTTCATACTTCGCAATACAAGATTATACTCAAAAGGTGATATTGGGATAGATCTAACCCGGGATATAGAAAGGCGCCTAGGGAAATTAGCTACTGAGGAAAAGTTAAAAATCAATGGGGTTGATCCCTCCATTGTAAAAAACTCAACTACAGTTGTAAATATTAAAAACTTAAACTTAACAGAAAATGGATCTGAAGCCAGTTCTCTTTTGCTAAAAATGGCTATCGGGTTCGGTGCTTCTTTTTTCATTTATATGTTTGTTTTTCTCTATGCCGCACAAATAATGCGAGGTGTAATAGAAGAAAAAACTTCGAGAATAATTGAAGTAATAATAACATCGGTAAAACCCACACAGCTTCTTTTGGGTAAAATAATAGGCATTGCAGGTGTGGGACTTTTACAATTTTTAATTTTAATTACTTTCAGCACTTTAATATATTACATTGCCGGAAGCCTTATACTGGAATCAGATATTACTCAAATCACATCAGCTCAAATAAGTAGTGCAGGAGAAATGAAAAATGGAGGAAATCAAGGAACTATTAACCAAATTATTGAGGGCATAAATAGCTTGAATATTGCGAGTCTCATAGGATTTTTTATTTTTTATTTTCTCGGGGGGTATCTCCTTTATGGAGCATTATTTGCTGCCGTAGGATCAGCTGTTGATGCTGAAGCTGACACCCAGCAATTCATGATACCCTTAACAATTCCGTTATTAATAACCTTAATGCTAACTATGACAATGATGCAAGAACCCAATGGATCTCTAGCAATGTGGTTGTCATTTATACCGTTTTCATCACCTTTGGCAATGATGGTAAGACTTCCTTTTGGAGGTGTTCAAACTTGGGAGATTGTTTTGAGTATGCTGTTATTAATTACAGGGTTTCTTGGGACAACTTGGATTTCAGCAAAAATATATCGCGTAGGAATCTTAACTTACGGAAAGAAAGCAAGTTATAAAGACCTTTACAAGTGGCTACGGAGAAAATAATAAACAAATGAATATGTCCTTTTCTGACTTTCTTGAATTAGTGCTTTTCAAATATGACAGCATCAGTGTCACGCTATTTGATATTATTCAAGTCTTTGTTATTCTTTCATTTGCGAGATTATTAACATATTCAATCAAGCGAATATTTACTCGGGCAGTATCTCGAAAAAGAGTGGATCACGGAACCGCGTATTCCTTAAGGCTATTATTCAATTATTTCATTTGGATCATAACAATATTATTCACACTTGACTTTTCGGGAATAGAGATTACTGTAATTTTAGCATATTCAACTGCTCTTTTTGTTGGATTAGGGCTCGGGTTACAAGATACATTTAGAGATTTTATATCAGGAATTATTCTACTGACTGAAAGAAGTATATCTGCAGGAGATATTATTGAAATTGATGGAATGATTGGGATCGTTAAGGAGTTAGGCCTTCGGACAACCAAAATATTAACTCGAGATGATATTTCCGTCATCCTTCCAAATAGCAAATTAACCAATCAAGGAGTCATTAATTGGAGTCATCAAAATAAATCAACACGTTTTCATATTGCTGTGGGAGTTGCATATGGTTCGGATACAAGATTAGTTGAAGAAGTTTTAATAAAATGTCTTAAAGATCATCATGATGTCCACGCTAAACCAGCTCCTTCAATTCAGTTCTCTAACTTCGGAAGCAGTTCTCTAGAATTCAATGCTAATTTTCATAGTTCAAACTTATTTCGAATAGAATTTACAAAATCTGAATTAAGGTACTCGATTGATCAGGCATTCCGGGATAATAATATTACCATCGCATTTCCTCAAATGGATGTATGGATGCATAACAAATAAGAATTATTCATGGCGCGTATACTAATCGTTGAAGACGAAAAAGCAATTCGGAATGTCCTACGAAACATTCTTATGAATGAGGATAACTCGCATGAAATATTTGAAGCTGAAGATGGCGAGATGGGTTTAAACAAACTAAATGCTAATACTTTCGATCTGGTTCTTTGTGATATCAAAATGCCTAAAAAAGACGGCATAGAAGTATTAGAATTCATAATGGACAATTATGGTGACACCCCTACAATAATGATTTCTGGCCATGGTGATATTGATACGGCAGTAGCATGCATAAAAAAAGGTGCTTATGATTATATAGCCAAGCCACCAGATTTAAATAGACTTGTAACAACAATTAGACAGGCTATTGATCGAAAAGTCCTATTACAAGAAAATAAACGATTACGTATAAAAGTTGATAATAAATTTGCTATGATCGGCAAGTCAAAGTCCCTGGAGACTGTGAGAAATATGATCAAAAAAGTTGCACCTACGGATGCACGTGTTTTAATAATTGGTCCAAATGGCTCAGGAAAAGAAATTGTTGCGAATCAATTACATCAACTCAGCGCCAGATCCAAACAATCTTTTATAGAGGTTAATTGTGCTGCAATACCCTCTGAATTAATTGAGTCAGAGTTATTTGGACACGTAAAAGGTTCATTTACTTCAGCAATAAAAGACCGCAAGGGGAAATTTGAATTGGCACATGGTGGGACATTATTTTTAGACGAAATAGGCGATATGAGTCTTTCTGCACAGGCAAAAGTTTTACGTGCTCTTCAAGAAAATCAAATAACACCAGTCGGATCCGGAAAATCTATTTCGGTGAATGTTCGAATCATTGCAGCAACTAATAAAAATATTAAAGAAGAGATAAACTCCGGACGATTCAGAGAGGATCTTTATCACCGTTTGAGCGTCATTGTAATAGATGTTCCATCTCTAAATAAAAGACGCCAAGATATTCCAGATCTTATTGATCATTTTTTAAAAAGTCTGATAAATCAAGGTTCCGGGGAAAAAACCTTTTCACAAGAAGCCATAGATCACCTGCAAGCTGCAAACTGGACTGGTAATGTGAGAGAGCTTCGAAATGTAGTTGAACGACTGCACATCCTTGGATCAAATCCGGTTTTAGCAGAGGAGGCTTCTAAGTATTCTTAAAAGCAACGATTCCTATCTGATTGTAAAATCTCCTTATTAGTAAGTATGCACTTAAAGTTAGACCGATGGCTAGGGCTGCCCAGACTCCAACTGCTCCCCAATCAAAATAGCTTCCTAGTAACCATTCTAATGGTAAAGCAATCAAATAATATGAAACAAAGGAAATAACCGTGGGGATTTTAACATCTTGCATACCCCTTAGAACTCCTAGCGCTGTAGCCTGAAGTCCATCGCTTATTTGAAAAATCGTAGCTATTATTAATAAAGAAGCTGCTGCTGAAATCACATCCAAATCAGCTGTATAAAATGAAGGAAGAATATTTCTAAGGGTGAAAAATAATATTCCCGTAAAAGTCATAAAAGCTATTGTTAAAAACAATAAACTTTTCCCAGCATTTAAAGCTTCCCCTCCCCTCTTTGCGCCCAGTAATTGTCCCATTCTTACAGTTCCCGCTGCGCCTAGTCCTGTTGCTGCCATATATGATATCGATGCAAGATTAATGGCTATTTGGTGAGCAGCAAGCTGGCGCGGTCCGTATGTGCCAATTATCCATGCGCTTGCTGCAAATGCACTTACTTCAAATACATATTGTAAACCTGATGGCAATCCCAATTTTAACAGAGACCTAATTGCTCTAATTGAAATCATGACATTGTCTTGTACTATTTTATAATTATTTCTTTTTTCAAAAACAAAATACCAGACATGAATTGCCATAATAATTCTTGCAATTATTGTAGCAATACCAGCACCTATTATTCCCAGAACCGGAAAATAAAATAACCCAAAGATTAATAATCCGTTAAGTAAAACATTTAATAAATTACCTATCAAGCTTATTCTCATCGGAGTTGAAGTATCGCCCATGCCCTCTAAATACTGCTTACCCGAAAGAAAAAGCATAAATGGAATATATGAAATCATAATTAAAATCAAATAGACCTTACTCTCTTCAATAACCTCAATGGACTGATTCGTATTTTGAACAAAAAGAAATAATAACCAAGCGAAAAGGAACATTATTACAGAAGTCAAAAGATTGATTAAGGTAGAATTCTTAAGTAATCGATATGCCTTACCCCATCTTTTTTGACCATATGCCCTGGCAACAAGAGGAGTCAGACCATAGGCTACTCCAATACCAAAGACAAGAGGAACTGAAGTTATTGATCCCGCCAAAGAAACCGCTGCAAGTGAAATAACTCCCAGTTGACCAACCATAATTGAATCTGCAACAGATGTAACAATATGACCTAATTGACCGATAATTACCGGAAGAGCCAATGGTACATTTTCTCTCCATTGGAATATTTTTGACATCAATCCATTGACTCGTAACGATCTACCTCTCTCATGTAGAATGTATTTGCCTCATCAAGCAGACGATTCATTTCATCTGTCAGTTCAGTCTCATCCTCTCCTCCAATTTGATCTAGCCACTCTACTTCATCAGTATCGAGGTCTATTACAAATCTCGGATATTCGGTATGAATAATATAAACGTTTTCAGGCTGATCAGTATTGTCTCCAACCAAAAATTTAGGAATCGCCATGATAGAAATAATTTTAACTATTTATTTGAACGAAGGTACAATTTAAGAGCAGTACATTTATTGTGTGAATATCATATTCTTTGCGAGAAAAACTTTACTTGCTCAACCAGGCGGAGATACTGTTCAGGCCTTAGAGACCATTAAAGCCCTTAAAAAAAAAGGGCATAATGTCTTACTGATTCTGTCTGCAAGTGAATTAAACAAAGAAATATGCAGTTCAAAATATGACGTAATTCACTCGATAAACCTGGGACGATATGTTGACCAATACCATTGTTATCAGATTCGAAAAAAACATCCACAAATTCGATGGGTGATATCTTCCATATTGGTAGACTATAAAAATTATGAATTAAAAAGAGGTATTATTTGGAAGCACCTCCCTAATCAGGTTCAAGAAAGTATTAAAATTTTTCTTAGAGCATTTTTAAGTAAAGATCGTTGGCCTGCAATTGGATTAATCTTTTTAAGAAACCCATTATTGAAATTTGCATGGACTGCCGATCATATCATAACCACTACATCTGCAGAAGCTAAAAGAATAAAAAAAATAACAGGTTTAGGCCAAAGTGTTAAAATTATTTCTCCAGGATTAGAGCACTTATCCGTGGCTGAAAAAACTGAACGTAGTGGCTATATTATTCTAGGAAGAATAGAGGGTATTAAAAATCAAATTGAAGCAATTAATGCATGGAGAATTTTAAGTAAAATGGGCTTTAAAGAACCTTTGACGATAGTTGGAGATGAAGGACCAAACCACAAAAAATATGTTGAATCTTTTAAGCTTGCAATAAAAGAAGCCAAAAAGCATGGAGCTAATGTTGAATGGAAAACTGCTATTAAAAGAGAGGAGGTTCCTGCATTATTAGCTAAAACGTATGCTGTGATAATTCCATCACTTTTTGAAACCTTTGGACTCACATCAATTGAAGGACTGCAAGCTAAATGCCAAGTGATTTTGTCTGAGAATGCTGAGAGTTCAAAAGAACTAGAGAAAGATGTTTTTGTATGTTCTCCAGTTGCAAAAGAAATTGTAGACTCGGTTTTATCATCATATAAAAATCCAAAGAAAGAAGCATCACTTGATAAATATTCCTGGAATAAAGCTGCTGAAAGTTTAGAGAATATATATTCCACTCCAAGCCGATTCATTGCATTTAGCGGCTCTCGGGGCATGCCCAACAGATACGGAGGGTTTGAGGAAATGGTTGATCATATTTCTAGAAGGCTTGCAGATGCAGGGAATCGAGTTTGGGTTAGTACCTCATCAAAACACTCGCAACCTGATTACAAATATCCTGGGATTCTGAGAAAATTCCATTGGGACCCTGAATGGGTTATAGGGCCATTTGCGCAATTCATATACGACTGGCTGAGTATTAAATCCATTAATCAATGGAAACCTGATTCACATATTACTCTTGGGACAACTAGTTCTGCACCCTTTTTACTCTGGCAAAAATGGTTTTACAGTACCTATGTAGCAGTGCACTTAGATGGAATTGAATGGAAACGTGGTAAATACTCATCTAGTATTCGCAATTATCTAAAATTATCAGAAAAAATAGCAGTAAAATCATCAAATATAATTATTTCAGACAACCCTGGAATAACGGATTACTGCAATGAGAATTATGAGAAGCCCATTCGCGAAATATCATTTGGCACGGAAATTCACAAAGCTCTAACTAAAAATGAGCTTAATATTATTCTTAGAGAATTTGGACTAATACAAAATACATATGCACTTATAATTTGCAGACTAGTTCCTGAAAATAATGTGCTTGAAATTTTAACTGAACTAATCGATGAAACTCCTGTAGCAGTGGTTGGTAATTGGAGTACACGATACGGTCAAAATATTTTAAGCTTATTTCAAGGAAATTTGAATCTTATCAAAATCGAAAGTGAGTATGACCAAAATATAACTCAAGCTTTGAGACAAGGTTCATCAATATATATTCATGGACATAGTGTTGGCGGAACAAACCCTGGACTACTCCAAGCCATGGCCGCAAATTGTAGAATTGCAGCTCACGATAATGTTTTTAACAGATCTGTCCTTGGGAGTAAAGGTGTTTATTTCTCTACCACTAATTCCCTCCTACAAAAGATCTGGTTGAACAAACAATCCATTAACCATGATTGGACAAATGAGTTAAAATCGCACGATTGGAACGAAATCACGAAAAAATACTTTGAAGTTGCTGAATATTTAGCTTTAAAAAAGCCTTAAACTAAATCCATTTTCGCTTCCCTAAAAGGGTCGCACCAATTATTTTCAAATCCAAAATAAAAGACCAATTCTCGATATAATATATATCAGCACGAATTCTCTGACTCATTAACTCCAAATCTTTAGATCCAATTAATCCTCGGGCCTGAGCTAAGCCTGTCATACCGGGCCTAACCCAATGCCTAATACCATAATTACTAATAGCTTTTGTGTATTCGCTATGGTCCGCAAGCATGTGGGGCCTGGGGCCAACTAGACTCATCTTACCAATAAATACATTCCATAGTTGAGGAAGCTCATCTAAATGTGTTTTTCTTAATATTTTCCCTAAAAAAGTAACGCGATTATCCTTTGATGCAGCCTGAATATCTTCCTCTGAGCCCTTATACATGGTTCTAAACTTCCATATTCTGAAATTATTTCCAGCTGTTCCAACTCTCGTTTGAGAATAGAATATTGGCCCTTTTGAATTAATCCCAATAAGAATACCGATTATAGGTGTTAGCCATGACAAAATAAATAATAAACCAAAAATTGAAATGAAAACATCAAATGATCTCTTTATAAATGCCGAAAAGAAAAAGCTCAGAGGCTCAGGGCGAATATCCACAATTGGAATATTACCAAATGATGTCAACCGAGTGCGATTAGCTAATAAAACTCCCAAATCAGGAACTAATCTGAGTCTAATTCCCAGTTCATCAGCAAGTCTGGATGCTGAAAGCATTTCGTCAGGTGAAACCCATATCTCTTCATATTTACTTGATAATTCTTCCACAGAGGGCAGAATATCAAATCTTTTTCCAATTTTATACCCGTATTCCGGGTGACGGTTAAGTTCAATACTCAATCGCTCCCATTGACTACCGGTTCCAATAGTTACTATTAATTTTGAACTATTTTTATTTAAATAATATTTTCTCAATCCATATATCCATAAAAAGCGAAGAATCGTACCAAAACACAAATAGAATAGCACAAATAGAAATAAGAATATTCTAGAATAATAAATTGAAGTCTTTAAAATAAAAACAACTAAAGCTATAGTAGATATATGAATGAATACCATCTTATAAAATCGTGACAAAACACTCCTGATCTCGACTCCTACCTTTAGTTTATGCACATTAAAAACCAGTGAAAAACTGACCCAAAGAACAAAAACTAAAATAAATAATACAAGATATTGATCATAATAGAGAGGGTTATTGACTGATAAATTACCAAAGAGAACATTAGCCCAAAGCAAAAACGAACAGACTAAAATGGCTCCATCTACTAAAAAAAAAGAAAATTCTGATGAACGTATACCTCTTGACTCCATTAAGCCCATAAGTTAAGCCTATTTTTGAGTATGGCGATGAATGACTTATCTACATCTCTGACATATTTGAAGGGTGTTGGACCATACAAGGCTGGATTGATGTCTTCTGAACTGGGTATCAGAACATTTGGTGACCTTATCGAATACTTTCCATTTAGATACATAGATCGATCAATCGTATATAAGCCAAATGAAGTTTCACCAGGTCCTACCGAAATTCAGGTGCTTGGCGTTTTATCAGAAATTAAACTTCTTGGTCATGGCTCAAAGAAAAGACTGACTGCCAGATTAAATTCCAATAATAGCACTATTGAATTAATTTGGTTTAAAGGCGTCAAGTGGATTCAGAAATCTATCAATCCGGGAGATCAAGTTATAGCCTTCGGGAGAATTTCTAATTTCAATGGTAACTTAAGTATTTCACATCCAGATTTAGAATCAATCAACTCATTTAAAAAGAATGATTTTTCAGGAATGTATCCCGTTTATTCTTCCAATGAAAAATTATCCTCATCAGGATTAAATAGTAAGGGGCTGGCAAAACTTATTGCTGAACTTCTTAATAATATCGGAGATCATCAATTCGATTGGCTCCCTGAATCAATAGTTAAAAATAAAAATTGGCCATCTAGAACAATAGCTTTAAAAGAGATGCACTATCCTAAAAATCCTAAGAGATTATCAATTGCTAGAGAACGGTTAGCTTTTGAAGAAGTGTTTTTAGACCAGCTTGTATTTGCATATAAACGCAAGAGTCACCTTGCTTCACATAAGGGATTTATATTTTCTAAGCTCAGGCCAAATTTTAATAATTTTTATAAAAACATACTTCCGTTTGAGTTAACAAATGCCCAAAAAAACGTAATAAAAGATATCAGAGAGAATGCAGCCTCTGGCCTGCATATGAACCGCTTAATCCAAGGAGATGTTGGCTCAGGAAAAACCCTTGTTGCATTTATGTCCATACTTATGGCGATTGATAATGGCCATCAAGCAGCAATGATGGCGCCGACAGAAATTTTAGCCCAACAGCATTATTCGAGTCTAACACCATGGGCAGAAAAACTTGGTATTAACATTAGTCTTTTAACTGGATCTGTCAAAAAATCTGCAAGAAAGATAATTTTCAAAAATCTTGCTTCAGGAGATATCAATATACTCGTTGGTACGCATGCTCTAATAGAAGACCCTGTTATTTTTAAAAATTTAGGGATAGCAATAATTGACGAACAACATAAATTTGGAGTAGCACAGAGAGCAAAACTTCGCAAAAAAAACAATCCGGCTCCTCATATTTTAGTCATGACAGCTACCCCAATTCCAAGAACCTTGGCAATGAGCATATATGGGGACCTAGATCTTTCAATAATTGATGAACTTCCTCCAGGAAGAAAGTCCATAAAAACGGTACAAAGAACAGATCACAATCGTCTTCAAGTATGGGGGTTTATAAAAAATGAAATTATAAAAGGTCGACAGATTTATATAGTATATCCATTAATTGAAGAAAGTGAAAAACTTGACTTTAAAGATTTGATGGATGGTTATGAGAGTATCATCAGAGATTTTCCAAGGCCCGATTTTGAAATATCGATCGTTCATGGACGAATGAAGTCCGAAGACAAACAATGGGAAATGCAAAGATTTATTAATGGGGAAACGCAAATAATGGTTTCTACAACAGTAATTGAAGTCGGCGTAGATGTGCCCAATGCAAGTGTTATGATAATAGAAAATGCTGAAAAATTTGGACTTTCACAGCTACATCAGCTGCGAGGAAGAGTAGGTCGGGGAGGAGAAAAGTCATACTGCATTTTAATCACAGGAGACAAACTAAGTGATAATGGGAAAATTAGAATTGATACATTATGTAAAACTAACGATGGATTCCAAATAGCAAACGTTGATATGAAACTCAGAGGGCCAGGAGAAGTTATGGGTACCCGACAAAGCGGTTCTCTAGACTACAAAATCGCCAATATTATCGAAGATGGGGAGTTGATTGAATGGTCCAGAAAAATTGCTGAATCAATAGTCCTGAATGATCCTAAATTAGAAAAAAAAGATAATGAAAAATTAAGACAAAGGTTTTCAGAATATTCTAGACATAAAATCGCATGGGGATCCGTGGCATAATTTATGATCCAATTATTCCAAATTAAAATCAAAAAATGAAAATCAGACCGCTAAAAAAAATTCGCCCTTTTTGGCGTTCTGTCTCTTTAACTCATCGGTTTTATCAAATTAGTGGAGGGTATAAATTTTTAGTTCAAGGATTTCGAAAACTTGGATTTGTAATAGTTATTTTTGCCGCAGCCATATGGCTTCTAAATAATTATATTGTTGACATTGAAGCCATTGCGGAATGGGTTACAACAAAAATTCATTGGACTGCTGTCATATTATTATTAGGGGTATCTGAAATAGTTACCGGAATCTTACCCCCAGATTTTTTTATTTTATGGGCAGGGGAGATGCAACATCCATATCTTATGACTCTTCTTTTAGCAATTGTAAGTTACTTAGGCGGAGTCATAAGCTACTTTATCGGTAGAAGAATACATCATTTCCCAATTGTTCAAAAATGGATAAATAATCGATTTGAAGAACAGTCTTTACAACTAAAGAAATTTGGTGGGCTTTTAATATTTTTATCCGCTCTAACACCTCTACCATTCGCCCCTGTATGTACGATTGCAGGAATAGTAGAATTCAGATTAAGATTGTTCTTAATGCTAGCAATCACAAGATTTTTTAGGTTTTTCTTGTACGCTTTTTTTATATTTGGTTTAACCTGATTCGCATTTAGATACAAATAGTACAGAATTTCTTCTTTTAAAGAATAAATTACTATGTATTTTTGTGGCTATGCTAATTTCTAAAGAGTGGTTAAGCGACTACATTGAAACAGAGCTTTCTGATGAAAGTTTATCTGAAATTTTAACATCTACAGGATTAGAAGTTGAAAAAATCCAACACTTAGATCAAATTAAAGGTGGATTAAAAGGAGTATTCATAGGTGAAATTATATCACTAAGTAAACATCCCAATGCAGATAGACTATTTTGTACAAAGATTAATGTTGGAACTGATGACCCTCTAAATATAGTATGCGGAGCATCAAATATTGCAGTTGGACAAAAAGTTCCAGTTGCTACCATTGGATGCACTATATATCCAGAAAGTCTTGAGAAAGGTATTAAAATAAAAAAAGGAAAAATAAGAGGTGAGTCATCGGAAGGAATGCTTTGTGCTGAAGATGAACTTGGTATTGGAAAATCCCATGAGGGAATTTATATTTTGGATGTTGGTGCGGTCTCTGGTACTCCCCTGTCAGAATATTTGGGTCTCAAATCTGATTCCGTTTTTGAAATTGGGCTAACCCCAAATAGAATGGACGCAATGAGTCATATGGGAGTTGCTCGAGATCTGAGAGCAGCACTCATTCATAAAAAAATCAAATATACTTGGAATGATAATAATATCCATAAATGGTCTAACGTGGATTCAAATATTGAAATTGACATTCATGACAAATCTGCATGCCCAAGATATAAAGCCCTTAGCATTAGCGGTTTAAAAAACCGACCTTCCCCTGATTGGCTTCAGCGACGATTAAAATCGATTGGGCTCAAACCGATAAATGCTATTGTAGATATTACTAACTATGTTCTCAATGATAAGGGTCATCCACTCCACGCTTTTGACACTCAAAAAATTAACGGTAAATCTATCCAAATCAGAAGAGCAATAAGTAATGAAGAAATAACTACACTTGATGGAATAGTTAGAAAGCTAAATAAGGAGGATTTAGTGATTGCAGATAACCATAAGATATTGGCTCTTGCTGGAGTTTTTGGGGGTCTGAATTCAGGAGTAAGCGAGGACAGTACAGATATCATTATTGAATCTGCATGGTTCGATCCTGTCGTCATTAGAAAAACTGCTAAAAGATATGGACTCAATACTGATGCTTCATTCAGATATGAAAGAGGTGTTGATCCAAACATTGGTATGGATGCTCTTTTTCTAGCTTGGAAATTAATAAGCGAAATATTTCCAAACGCAACTATTACTGGGTTTTCTGAAAAGAATTTGAGTGGCTCCTTATTTGAAAATCGAATTGTTGAAATTGATTTAGATCGAATCAATAAATTAATTGGTATCGAACTAAAGCAAAATGAAGTCATCTCCATTCTTGATTCATTAGACATTACATCAACCATATTGAAAAAATCGAGGTTAGAATTGTCAATTCCTGCCTACAGATGGGATGTGACAAGAGAGGCTGATATTGCGGAAGAAATATTAAGAATTTATGGCTTCAATTCAATTCCACTTCCCGATGGTATGCGATTAATCCCATCTGAAAATGAAGTGGCATCAAATGAATCTTTACGAAGAAAAGTAACAGACTATCTCGTAGCTCATGGACTTTATGAGATAATGAATAATTCGCTCACTAGCTCAGAGCTATACTTAAATCACCCAAGCATTAACCCTAAAAATAATGTAAAAATACTTAACCCATTAAGTCAAGAGTTAGAAGTTATGCGCCCCACCCTTTTGATGGGAGGATTAAATGCAATCAGTTATAATATAAAAAGACAACAATCGAACGTTTCGATTTTTGAATTTGGACGAATTTATTCTAATTCGAAAGAGAATAATTATTCTGAGCAAAATCATTTAGGACTTTGGCTCAGTGGACAATTGCCAGGACCTCACTGGAACAGAGAAATAAATAAAGTTGATTTCTTTAGCTTAAAGGGACTTAGCATGGGCTTACTTGCTTACTTAGGTATTGATAAAATAGATGAAATAGAGCAAAAACCTATTGCTGGCCTATGGGCTGGTGGAATTAGGTTAGAAAGAAATCAGAAGGTTTTAGCAACAATATCTTGGGTAGACGAATGGGCTTTAAAAAAATCAGATGTTAACGAAGCCGTTTTAGGAGCAATTTTCAATTGGGATACCATATGTCAATTTGCTAAAGTCTCCAAAGTTAAATTTACAGAAACTCCTAAGTTTCCGAAAGTGACTAGAGATTTAGCAATAATTGTAAAGTCTGAAATTAAATATGCAGCTATTAAAATCGCGATCAAGAAATCTAAAGAAAAATCCTTAGTTGATTTTGAACTTTTTGATGTTTTCCAAGGAAAAAAAATTGGCAAAGACTCAATTTCATTTGGTGTAAGGTTAATTTTTCAAGATACAAATAGAACCCTTAAAGATTCACAGATAGAAAAATCAATGTCCAGAATAATTAATTTCTTAAAGTCTGATGTTGGAGCAGAGATTAGATCCTGATCATAATTACTATTTCTCGAGTATATCTTCTAGTGCATTATCGTACAATTTGGCAAAATCCTTGACATTTCCCCAATCCTGATCATCAACACGTATGGATCCTTTTGTGACATGGCCTACAAGATGAAATTCAACATCTTTTGCCATCATGAAATCAATTAATTCCTCTTCTTTGTCTGACGAAACAGTTATTATTATACGACTTTGACTTTCCCCGAATAGATAGGCATCATTTCTAATAGATGAATCAGTAGTTATATCAAATCCTAAATTAGACAGCATGGCACTCTCCATTAATGTGACAAAAAGACCACCCTCTGAAATATCGTGAGCACTTGATATAATTTCTTTTTTTATAAGATTTTTAACTTTTTTCTGAACTGAAAATTCTTCGTCCAGATCAAAAATAGGTGCCGGAGATTCATCAACGTTATGAACACTGACAAGATATTGACTTGAAGCAATATCTTCATGCGTTGGACCTATTTGATAAATCAAATCTCCTTTAGTTTTGTATTGAATTGTTGTAACGTTATCTATGTCTTTCACCAAACCAATCATAGCAATTGTAGGTGTTGGAAAAATAGGCTCAATCGTATCTCCTACTTGAGTTTGGTTATAAAAACTTACATTACCCCCTGTAACAGGAGTTGAAAATCGCTTACAAGCCTGTGACATTCCTTTTATCGCACCAGTAAACTGCCAATAAACCTCTGGATTATATGGATTGCCGAAATTTAAACAATTCGTTATCGCAGATGGTTCGCCCCCAGAACATATAATATTTCTTGCATTCTCTGAGACAGCTATCATTGTTCCCACTTCAGGATCAGCGTGAACATATCGACTATTACAATCTACGGTCATCGCTATTGCTCTTTTCGAACCTTTTATATTGACTATTGCAGCATCACTAGGCTCATTAGTAGAGCGATTTTTTGTTCCAACCATAGAATCATATTGCTCATAGATATATTTTTTCGAAGATATATTAGGTAACGCTATTATCATTTTCGCAACGCTCAATAGATCTTTTGGCTCCGGAATTTTTTTTATGTCAAATTTTTTAAATTCTTTAAAGTATTGGGGTTCTTTACTTTCACGATGATAAACAGGAGCACCACCTCCAAGGACAAGAGATTCAGCTGGTATTTCAGCAATTTTTTCATCATTCCAGAAATATCTTAATAATGGCCCCTCTGTTACAAGGCCAATCTGCTCGCAATGGATGTCCCACTTATCAAAAATCGCTTGAACATCATTTTCGCGACCTTTATTTACTACAACTAGCATTCTCTCTTGTGATTCTGAAAGAAGAATCTCCCAAGGCTCCATTCCATCTTGACGAGTTGGGACTTTATCAAGCCAAATATCCATTCCCACTTTTCCACCAGCACTCATTTCGCTAGTCGAGCAAGTTATTCCCGCAGCTCCCATGTCTTGCATGCCTTTTACAGCTTTAATTTTCGCCAATTCCATCGTTGCCTCGAGCAAAAGCTTCTCCTGAAAAGGATCTCCAACTTGAACTGAAGGAATATCATTTGCACTATCTTCAGTTAGATCCTTTGAAGCGAAAGCCGCTCCATGAACCCCATCTCTTCCTGTTGAACTTCCAACAATATAAACTGCATTACCTACGCCCTCAGCCTTAGCTGAAATTTGACCACCCACATTAACTATCCCCGCAGAGAAAGCATTAACAAGCGGGTTCTGTTCGTAGCATTTATCAAAATAAACTTCACCTCCGACCGTGGGAATGCCAAAAGAATTACCATAAGTACTGATTCCTTTCACCACTCCATTAACAAGCCACTTGGTTCGAACAGAAGTAGGGTCACCGAAACGAAGACTATTTAATTGAGCAATGGGCCTAGCCCCCATTGTGAATATATCACGATTTATACCCCCGACTCCTGTTGCGGCACCCTGAAAAGGCTCTAAAGCCGACGGGTGATTATGTGATTCAATTTTAAAACAACATGCTAATCCTTCTCCAATATCAACTAATCCTGCATTTTCTTCTCCAGCTTTTGCAAGTATTTGCGGCCCATCTTTAGGTAATTTTTTTAACCATTGTATCGAATTCTTGTATGAGCAATGCTCAGACCACATAACAGAATAAATATTCAATTCTGTAAAATTTGGAGTCCTACCCAATACATTACAGATTTCATCATATTCTTCAGGCAACAGACCCAATTCCTGAGCAGTTTCGACAGTTGTAGATGATAATGAATCCATGTGCTATATTCTTTAACTCAAAGGTACAACCAGGCATAACTACCTTAGATCTATGAATTCATTATTAAAGATATTTTTTTCACTACTAATTGTTAGTTTTATTGGATGCTCGTCAACATCGATAAGCATGCAATTCCTTGGCTCTAATCTTCAAGATAACATCAATCAAACACGAAAACTGCTAGATGAGGTTGACAGCTTGTTAAATAATAATACCTCCACAGGAGGTTACTTTATTAATAAAGTAGATAAGATTTTGACAAATGGAAACATTGCACAATTTTATAATGATTCAATTTATTACATCTGCGGAAATTTATCTATTGTAGATGGCAAAATAGATAGCGTTTTATATCAAATTCCTTATAATTACATATCAAAATCAGGCATTACTGATCTCAAAGGAGCTTACGTTTATCCTGGATTTATTGATGCGCATGCCCATTTTCTATGGCAGGGTCTTGCCTTAAAGTCTATAGATCTGGCAGGAACTGCATCTTGGGAGGAATGTATTGAAAGAGTTAAAAAATTTATAAAAAATAATCCTAATGAAAAAGTTTATCGCGGACAAGGCTGGGATCAAAATGATTGGGCAATTAAAAAATTTCCAAATAATTCATCTTTAGAAAAAATCAGTGACAAACCTATTATACTGAGTCGCATAGATGGACATGCTATTTTAGGCAATTCCGTTGCTCTGAAACAATCAAAAATCGATCTAAATAGTAAAATTGAAGGGGGAGAAATACTAAAAGAAAATGAAAATTTAACAGGACTGCTAATAGATAATGCACAGTCACTTTTATTGATAACAAAACCTAGTAATGACGAAAAGTCAGAAGCACTATTGGCAGCTCAAGAAAAAGCATTTGAATATGGACTAACGGGAATTCATGAAGCTGGCCTACCTAGGGAAGATATAATACTAATTGATGAACTTCAGAAAAAGAAAAAACTAAAAATGCCTCTTTATGTGATGGTAAGTGAAAGTCCCAGTGAACTAGATTTTTGGATTAAATCTGGGCCACTGAAGACAAATCTACTAGATGTAAGAAGCTTTAAGTTTTACTCGGATGGATCACTAGGGAGCAGAGGGGCCCTAATGCGAGAATCATATTCTGATAGAGAAAATCATTTTGGTTTTGAAGTTCGGAGCTTCGATTATATGAAATCTGCCGCTGAACGATTATTTAATAATGGATGGCAAATGAATACTCACTCAATTGGAGACTCTGCGAATAGAAGAATGTTGAATATATATAAAAAAATTTATCAATACACTAAAAAAAAAGATTTAAGGTGGAGAATTGAACATGCCCAGATAGTTCATCCAGATGACAGATCAACTTTTGGACTTGGGATAATACCTTCTGTTCAACCTTCTCATGCTACAAGTGATATGAGTTGGTCCATGGATCGTATCGGACCAGAGAGGATATCATATGCCTATTCTTATTCATCACTAAGAAAATCAAGTGGGGGAATTCTACCTTTAGGCACAGATTTCCCTGTAGAATCGATGAACCCAATGTACACTATCTATGCTGCAATTTCAAGAAAATCATTAGATCAGAACTCAGAAAAAAGTTTTCAAATTCAAGAAGCACTAACCAGAGAACAAGCATTAATTGGAATGACTAGAGATGCCGCATATGCCTCTTTCCAAGAAAAAGAAGTTGGTCAAATTAAAGTAGGAATGTGGGCAAATTTTAGCATCTTTACAACTGATATCATAAGATGTCCTGAAGACAGCATATCAAAATTAAAAGTATCAGAAACATGGATACATGGTGAACAGGTTTATGTTAATCATGCGAAATAACTAAATGAATTATAACTCTAACTATGGATAACCAGGAACCTAAAAGATTATTTGATTTTGCTTATTATGCTCTAAAGAACCATCCTAGAAAGGATGCTCTAAATACTAAATTAAAGGGTGTATGGAAATCTTTATCAACTCAAGAATACATTGATAAGGCTGAGAAACTGGCTAGAGGACTGATAGATTTAGGCGTTAAACCAGGTGACAAAATCGCAATTATATCTACTAATAATAGAATGGAATGGAACGTTTGCGACCAGGCAATTTTAAGCGTTGGAGCAATTGATGTTCCTGTTTATCCAACAATAACATCAGAAGATTACAATTTTATATTCAATGATGCAGAAGTAAAATATTGTTTCCTGAGCGATGAGGGGTTATTTGATAAAGTAAATGCAATAAAAGATCAAGTCCCAAGTTTAAAAAACATCTTTTCATTTGAACCAATTAATAATTGTGACTCATGGGATGTCGTTTTATCTCAAGGAGATGAGAAACATCAAACAGAGCTAGATAAACGGATGGCCAGTGTTAAACCTGAAGAATTAGCAACTTTAATTTACACTTCAGGAACAACTGGTACTCCTAAGGGAGTTATGCTTAGCCACAACAATATAACTCAGAATGCCATTGGAGCAGCGGAAAGGCTTCCGGTCGATCCCGTAGCAAAAGGCTTAAGCTTTTTACCTCTTTGCCACAGCTATGAAAGAGTACTTGTTTATGTTTACATGAAAACAGGAGTAGGGACTTATTACGCCGAAAGTTTAGAAACTATTGGAGATAATTTACGCGAAATTCATCCGGAAGTTTTCTCTGCTGTCCCAAGGTTATTAGAAAAGGTATTTGATCGCATCATGGATAAAGGAAAAAATCTATCCGGAATA
The DNA here is from genome assembly GCA_913009655.1 of uncultured Cryomorphaceae bacterium. GTDB lineage: Bacteria > Bacteroidota > Bacteroidia > Flavobacteriales > Schleiferiaceae > TMED14. The sequence goes on along the minus strand of CAJVWI010000007.1, from coordinate 46,642 downwards.
AAACGTTTATTATTTTTCTGGGCCGTGGGACTTGCAGAACAATATGAGCACGAAGGAAAATCTCCATTTTATAAGTTTCAACTAAAAATAGCAAGAAAAATTATATTCTCTAAATGGAAGGAAGCTTTAGGAGGAAAAGTATTAGCAATTGCCTCAGGTGCAGCAGCTCTGAATCCTAAATTAGCAAGAATATTTGCTGGAGCAGGGGTGAATATTCAAGAAGGTTATGGTTTAACCGAGACTTCCCCTGTACTAACAGTGAATTTACCCACAGGCAAAGGTCATGTATTGGGAACAGTTGGGCCTCCTTTAACTGGAGTTGAGATCAAATTAGATTCTGATGGAGAAATACTTGCAAAAGGGCCTAATATAATGATGGGTTATTATGGTCGTCCTGACTTAACGGCTGAAGTCATGACAGAAGACGGGTGGTTTAGAACTGGAGATATTGGGAAAATACTAGAAGGTGGATATCTCAAAATTACTGACAGAAAAAAAGAAATATTTAAAACTTCGGGGGGTAAGTATATAGCGCCTCAGAATATGGAAAATGTTTTTAAAGAGTCACCTTTTATTGAACAATGTATGGTCGCAGGAGAAAATAAAAAGTTCCCTGTTTTACTGATACAACCACAATTTGATTTCATTGCATCATGGTGTGTGAGGAAAAAAATAAAATTTATTTCAAATGAAGAGATGGTCAAAAACCCTGAAGTTATTTCAAGAATAAATAAAGAAATAGAAGCGAAAAATGAACAATTTGCGAAATGGGAGCAAGTAAAGAAGATATACGTTTGTAATGAAGCTTGGACTATTCCTTCGGGTCACTTAACCCCAACTATGAAATTGCGTCGAAAGCCTATTTTATCGATGTACTCAGAAGGTTATGAGTCTCTTTTTTGAACATTAATCTATTATTTTCCCAGAGGTAGCATAAACTCTAAACCTATCTAAAATTTGACTAATATCCTCTGCAAGAGGTATTTCAAATTTTACTTTTTGTAATGTTACTGGATGAACAAAGCCTAACAATCTTGCATGCAATGCTTGACGTGGGCAAAGGCTTAAGTTATTTTCCATAAAACTCTTAAATCTGGGATACCCATGGATATTTGGTATCCTGTCTCCCCCATAAGTTTGATCACCAAATAAAGAATGACCAATTGACTGGAAATGTACCCTTATCTGATGAGTTCTTCCCGTTTCAAGGCGGCAAGAAATTAGTGTTGCAAAACCAAATCTTTCTAAAACCTTAAAATGAGTTGTTGCTTCTTTACCGTGTTTCCCATCGGGGAAAACAGACATTATTTTTCTATCCCGCAAGCTTCTTCCTACATTACCAATAATAGTACCTGATTCTTGTTTTATATTTCCCCAAGCAATAGCATGATATTCACGTTCAGTTGTATGATCTGCAAATTGTTTTGCTAAAAAAGCAAGTGTATACTCATTTCTAGCCACAACTAGTATCCCTGTAGTGTCTTTATCTATTCGATGAACCAAGCCTGGCCTTTCACTATCACTTGCTTCTGGTAGCGACTGAAATTCATGTAACAAACCATTGACTAATGTTCCTGAATAGTGACCATAAGAAGGGTGAACAACCATACCTGAAGGTTTATTTACAACTGCCAATTCAGAGTCTTTATAGACAATATCTAAAAAAAGATTTTCTGGTAATAACTCTATTACCCTAGGAGGGTATGCTAAGACAAGAGCCACTCGATCACCAGGGCGAACTCGATAATTACTTTTTACTGATTTACCATTAACCCTAATTGCTCCTGCCTCAGCTGCTTTTTGAATTCGATTGCGAGATGTTTGACGCATTAAGTTGATTAAAAACTTATCCACTCTAAGCAATTGCTGGCCATCGTCTGCAACAAAAGTAAAGTGCTCAAATAGCTCTTCATCTTCATGTTTGTGATCTAACTTATCGTCTATCATTTCAGGACTACTAGTCGAAGATTAGTACCATATTGGCCTTTGATGAAATACATTCCATTTGGCCAGGAAATTGAAGAGTGTGTTGCTTTCCCGTATTGATCAGCAGAAAATTGATAGATTTTCTCTCCTAATTGAGAATAAATCTCAAATTTTTCAAATTTTTTAGCGTTGATTAAATTAAAAAATTGATGCGTCGGGTTGGGAAATAACTTAATTATTTCTGAATTATCCGTGGCAAAAGAACCAAGGTCATCGGGTATATTTCTCAATAATGGACGCACTAAAAGTCTACCTGGAAGAAGAGATGGAAACCAACCATTTAGATCACCATAAACTTTTCCTCCGTTAGTATGCAAGTCCAATCCTATGGTGATTGCTGGACCAGTAGTCTGAATTATACCAATAAAAACCTTTTTTGGGACATAAATTCCATTTGTGTCCAAAATAAAATGACGAAAAGGGGATTTCGCATATGGAAGAACTGGTGAGAAAGAAGAATCTGATATGTATATCGCATCTCCAGGAAGACCTGAACTATCTACCTCCCAAATACCAATTTTGAATGTCATATCTGACCAGTCATATCCTGCTGGGGCAATTGACAAATCAAGTCCTACAATAGTATCTCCTAAAATAAAATTAAACTCTTGAGCAAGTCTAGGCTCTGTGCCCTGTGAGACGCCATAAGAGCGCTCAGCAGAACCATCCTCCTGTGCATATCTAGAACCGAATTCCTGAATTATTTTCAATGTGTCATTAAATAATTCCCCAACATTCTCTCCATCAAACCATCCCTTAAATTTCCATTTTGAGGGCCCCAGCATATTTATACCTGGCTTTGATATTGAAAATTGATACGGAGTACTAACGTTATGAACCAAGTTTGTTACAACTGGAACGCTCAGACGAGAAGCTATTGCATTTCCATTATCGTCTTCCCAAACATATTTCCCGAGATTCAATTGCCAACCCCCGACTGGAGGAATTCCATTTCTTCTGTAGGACACTGTCAAACTGTCCCTTTCCAAAATTAATGAATTATAGTGCCACCAAGGTATCTCATGAAATATTCGAGTTATAGAACTCGGAATTCTAGTCCATGAAGGATCAAATAAAAGGGTATCACTAGGAGTTCTATTTGCTCCAACTTCCAAATAATCGATTAGAAAATGGTCAAACATTCCTCCCGGCGAGGCGAAACGAGATAATTTAAATCTAACTCCCTTTTGCCCATTTAACATTGATGGAAAAGAGAATGCAGCAGCATGCCACTTTTCTTGATCTCCCCCTCCTTGCAATGAACCTCCATGAATCCAAGATGAATCTGAGGGATTCCAAAAGTGTATGATTAGTGAATCTTGAGTCTCTGTTGGATCTCCCCAACCACCATTTTGAATAAAAAAAGACAATACTATATCTCCGGCTCCTTGGAAATTAAAATACGGAGAAATTAAGACATCCGTAATTGAATCATTATTAATAACTCCAGGTTGATATGCCTCGCCATTAAAAGAAACTCCATCAAAGACAGCAGCACCAGAGGACAATGGGTCTTTTGACCAATTATTCGCCTGCACAACTCCCAATGATGTCCACTCCGACCGTAAACCATTATTAAATCCATCAATAAACGGAAGAATTAATGTATCCGATGATTTTGAAGATTTGTGAGGGCTCGATTGACTTTGTGTTGAAATAGACATCCTAATTTCCTCAAATGGGGATTGCGCTTGAGCCCAAAAGAAAGAACCAAATGAGATAAAAAATAAAATATATTTCATGTATTATTAATTTTTCAGTTCTTTATTGTCAGAAAGCCAAACTTGAATAACACCACCGGCATGCACAACTAGTTTATAATCTGACCCAATTGGGTTTTGTTTAATAATTGAAGCGTCTAAATTATTTTGATCTCCCGCCATAACTTGGATCTGTAAATCTGCTTTTTGAATTGCAAAAACAGCATGTTTTAAACTTAAAGAAATAACATTTGGAACTGAATGAGTTGGAGGGCCAGATATTTTACCTACTAAAAGATCTACAATAGTCCCTTTTCTTATTAGATCTCCACCATTTATAAATTTTCCATTTGCCTTTGCGCCTAAAACAATCCCCTCTGCTAAATCTGGCTTGTAAGATACTTTACCAAGAATAAGACCTCGAGATCTTAGATCTAATGTCGCCCTTTCAAAAGTTCTTTCAGTCAAAATAGGTAAGTAAACATGTTCCGCTCGATGCCGATTAATTGTCAATTTTATTTTTCGACCAACTTTTGCTGCAGCACCTGGCTCTGGGTATTGTTGAACAACAGTCCCTGATTTGAAATTTTCAAAAAATACGCTAGAATCTAAAACCTCCGCAAATAAATCGATTTCGCCAAGAGTCTCTTGCGCTTCTTTGAAGGAAATACTCCTTACATCTGGAACATATCGAATTTCACCATGGCCAGTTATTAGATTCAGAACCCAATTTAAAGGCATCATCAATGAAATCAAAAAAAGAAAGGCTAAAACTAGATTGAACCAGAATGTTCGACTTTTAAAAAATAAAATCATCTTCATAATTATGACAAAAATAACGATAGGGTTAGCGCCTTCAGCTATATTTGAGGCATGCGTAAATATTTAGGAATTATAATGGGTGGTTATTCCAGTGAATATCAGGTTTCTATTAATAGTGGCAATAATATCTTTAATGCGATAGATCGCAAAAAATATGAAGTATTTGGTTTAGAAATCAATCAAAATGGTAATAAAGCATGGGATGAACATAAAAATGAAATTGAATTCAATGAGACTAACATGACTGTGAATAAAAACGGTCAGGATATTAAACTGGATTTATTATTTAATCTTGTTCATGGCCATCCAGGCGAAGACGGTACATTGGCTATGAAATGGGAAAATGCTGGAATTCCATACAGTAGTTCGGCACCAGGTCCATCTGCATTAACATTTCATAAGGCCTGGACCAATGGAGTAGTTTCAAGAATGGGAGCTAAAGTGCCTAAAGCAATTTTAATAGATACTAAAGCAGATATTAAAAGTTTAAAATCAGAATTAAGTGATTTTAAACTACCGCTTTTTATTAAGCCAAGCAGAGCAGGCTCCAGTTTTGGAATAACCAAAATTCAATCTCTTGGCAATCTAAATGACTCTATAAAAATCGCCTCAAAAGAAGATAATTCTATCATAATTGAAGAAGGTGTTTTAGGAATTGAATTAGCATGTGGTCTCATGAAAATAAAAAATGAGATTAAAATTCTTGGAATAACTGAAATTATTTCAAAAAATGAGTTCTTCGATTACGAGTCAAAATACAGCGGCCTATCTGAAGAAATAACCCCTGCAAATATTTCTGTAGATAATTCTTTTGAAATATCAAATATTTCTAAAAGCCTTTATAAAAAACTCAACTTAAAGGGCTTTTGTAGATTTGACTTCATACTTCCTGAAAATAATCCTGCCGTATTAATTGAAATCAATACTGTTCCCGGCATGACTCTTGAAAGTATTATTCCAAAACAACTAAAAAAGATCAACTTATCACTTGAAGAATTTACTAACTTGCTCGCTGAAGAAGTATTAGAAAATGGAAAAAACCGCAATTTTCCCGGGATCTTTTGATCCAGTAACCCTAGGTCATGTAAATATCGTTGAACGTGCATTACCTCTTTTTGATAAGGTAATTATAGCTGTTGGATCAAACGCTGATAAGAAGTATTTATTTCCACTTTCGAAAAGGGTTGAATGGCTTAAAAATACGTTTGCTCAGTATCCGAAAATAGAAGTTTTGAAATACAATGGGCTCACGATCGAATTTGCCAAAAAGTGCGGAGCAAAATTCCTGCTTCGTGGACTCAGAAATCCTGCAGATTTTGAATTTGAAAAAGCAATAGCTCAAGCAAATCGAGAACTGGAACCCAAACTAGATACGGTATTCTTTTTAACAAGCGCGGGATTGTCCTTTATTTCCTCAAGTATGGTTCGTGACGTGATTAAAAATAATGGAGAATTCAACAAATTTGTTCCAGATGCAGTAAAAACATAGTGAACTGATTTATTTCATAGCAGCTTCTGAAACTTGACAGATAGTCTGATAGGTGGAGTCAAGCTTTGATAACCAGTCTTTTTTAGGTAGCCAAAGTGCCAATTCTATATCTTCCTCAAATTGAGGATTCAAGTCTGGCCTTCCCTTGACGATCATTCTATACCAGTGAGTAGTTTTCTTAAAGCTAACTCCTTTAAGCTCGTATCCATGAACAGTTTCTATTAATTTGTGACATAAAGTGACTTCGCTTAATCCACATTCTTCTTGAACTTCACGAATGGCACATTCATGAAGTTCCTCATCATGCTCTAATTTTCCTTTAGGCAAATCCCACATACCTAGTCGAAATATCCAAAGAACTTCTCCAAATTCATTTTCAACCCAACCACCTGCAGCAGAAAGCTCTTGTATTTTGTATTTTTGTGACATGGTAATAGATTCTGTAATAGCAAAAAAACTCGCTAATTTCTTACTGCAAATTAAGGCGATAGAATTACGTCCCAAAAATCCGTTCATATGGGCATCTGGATTAAAATCCCCAATTTATTGTGATAATAGGATCATACTTTCAAATCCAAAAGTGCGAAATTTTGTTCAAGAAAATTTATCTTTTCAAATTAAAGAAAAGTTTCCCGATGTTCAGGTCATTGCCGGGGTCGCGACAGGAGCGATTGGAATCGCCGCCCTTGTAGCTCATCAATTAGATTTACCAATGATTTATGTAAGGCCATCAGCTAAAGGGCATGGAAGACAGAACCTTATTGAAGGCAGATTGAAAAATGGGCAAAAAGTTGTTATTGTTGAGGATCTGATTTCAACCGGAATGAGCTCATTAAAGGCTTTTCAGTCAGTTATCGAATCAAAAGGAGAGGTCTTAGGGATGTCGGCAATATTCACTTATGGCTTCGACATAGCCAAAGTTGCCTTTCTAAAGAAAGAATGTGATCTAATCACAATAAGTGATTACAGCCATCTAATATCAAGTCTTAAAGACAGCAAATCTTTTAATTCCCATGAGATTTCTGCCCTCGAGAGCTGGAGAGAAAATCCTAAAACATGGAATGGATTAAATTTAAAAGCCTAAATCAGACTTTGATTTTTTAAGTTAAAATCTTCACTTCTTTGTTTGCGAAAATTCGAACTTCCCCAGAAATTAAGGTAAGTTCCAAACGACCATCTTTACAAACTCTTGTAGTTCTTGCCTTGAATAACTCACCTGTAGACAAATCCTCCCAGTCACAAATTATATTCCAATGAAATAAACTTTTTTCATAAATGGTTCGTACATCTTGACTTTCTGGAATGATTTGCTTAACTATTAACTCTGCCAATGGGATTCTGTATTCTTCTGGTAGATATTTAGAACCTAAAAATGAACAGCCCTCGGGTGCGTTTCTTATGTTCATTCCTAAGCCGAAAAAAAAGCGATTGCAAAAACTTCCTTGCCAAATTGCTTCTGATAAGATTCCTGCGACTTTTCCTGACCCAATATAAATATCATTGGGCCATTTTAATTTAGCATCAAATCCATTGTCAACTAAAAAATTCTTTATGCCTAAAGATGCCGACATATGTGCATTCATTATTTTAGAATTATCCCATTTAATGTTTGGACTGATAATCGTCATCAGCAGCGAACCTTTCGGAAAATCAATCCAATCTGTGTCATTCTGACCACGCCCATCGGTTTGTGTGTCTGCCGTAATGGCAGTCCAGTAATCATCTGAAAAACGTTTTGATTCTCTTTTAGCAAATGCGTTTGTAGAGTCTATATAACTGAAATGGTGGTACTTAATCTCCACTTTTGTTTAAATTTAAATTAATTTGACTATGCAAGTGTTCTTAATAGTAATGATGGCATCTTTGTTGCGTTGGTTTGACGCGTATTAAAGTACGTATTTTAAATTTCTACATGAAAAATGTATATCCAGCAATTGTTCTCGAAGCTCTAGAAGGAATTTCAGAAGTAAAAGGTGAGAAAACCATAGTAATGGATCTCCGTAAACTTGAAAACGCAGTTTGTGATTATTTTATAATTACCGAGGCGCAATCAACAACACAAGTTTCAGCCATTAGCGGGAGCATTGAAAAACGAATAAGACAGCAGTGCGATGAACGTGCTTGGCACATAGAAGGAACTGAGCAAAGCGAATGGATTTTAATGGATTACATTAACATTGTGGTTCATGTTTTCCAATCAGAATCCAGAAAATTTTATGATATCGAGGGCTTATGGGAAAGCGCTGATATAAGCAAAATTAAAGACTAATGTTATTTAAAACGTTATGAGTAAAAAGGAAATAAAGAAAAAAGGTAAATTACCAAAATTTGGCCTTAGTTGGATCTACCTCTCAATATTTGTAGCCCTTCTTGCTTTGCAGTTTTTTTCTAGCAATTATTCGGGTCAAACTATTGAGTCAGACTTTAGTGAATTGACTCAAAAAATAGGTAAAGGCCATGTTTCAAAAGTAGAAGTAATCAATAAAGGCCAAATCCTGGTATACATAAATAAAGATACCCTTGCCAAGAATGATCAATATAAAGACTTAGCGAAAACTGCAATTGGCGATTCACCGAACCCGGGGCCACATTATAAGTTTACTGCAGGTGACAACTTTGAAGAAAAAATATGGCGCTATTATGATGACAATCCGGAGGTAAAAAATCGCTTTGGGGAGTTAAATATTCAACATAGATCGCAAACAAATTATTGGACAGAAATACTATCTTGGATAGTTCCGTTTGCACTAATTGCTTTCTTTTGGTTTTTTATGATGCGCCGAATGGGTGGAGGAGCAGGAGGAGGTCCTGGTTCTCAAATATTCAACATTGGAAAATCTAAGGCTCAAATCTTTGATGCCGATGCCGAAGTCCGCGTAACTTTTAAAAACGTAGCAGGCATGGAGGGAGCAAAAGAAGAGGTTCTCGAGGTCGTTGACTTTTTAAAGAATCCTAAAAAATATACTGACTTAGGGGGGAAAATTCCTAAAGGAGTTCTGCTTTCAGGACCTCCAGGAACCGGTAAAACATTAATAGCAAAAGCTGTAGCGGGAGAAGCTAAAGTTCCTTTCTTTTCTTTAAGCGGTTCTGATTTTGTGGAAATGTTTGTTGGGGTAGGAGCTAGTCGTGTAAGAGACTTATTCAAACAAGCTAAAGAAAAATCACCCAGCATAATTTTCATAGATGAAATCGATGCTATTGGTAGGGCTAGAGGGAAATCAGCTATGAATGGAGGAAATGACGAAAGAGAAAACACTCTAAATCAACTTTTAACAGAAATGGACGGCTTTGGAACTAATGAGCACGTTATTGTTATGGGAGCCACTAATAGAGCTGATATATTAGATCGTGCACTAATGAGGGCTGGAAGATTCGATCGAGTCGTATACGTCGATTTGCCTGAGTTTAAAGAAAGAAAAGAGATTTTTGATGTACACTTAAAGCCGCTAAAACATGCTAAAAATTTAGACGTTCAATTTTTAGCACGGCAAACTCCAGGTTTCTCAGGAGCAGACATTGCTAATGTCTGCAATGAAGCTGCGCTCGTAGCGGCTAGAAAAAATAAAAAGAAAGTTGAAAAACAGGATTTTCTTGACGCTGTAGACAGAATTATAGGTGGTATGGAGAAAAAAAGTAAGATCATAACTGCAGAAGAAAAGAAAATCATTGCTTTTCATGAAGCGGGGCATGCAACGGTTAGTTGGCTTTTAGAACACGCCTCTCCGCTTGTTAAAGTTACCATCGTTCCAAGAGGAAGATCCTTAGGAGCCGCATGGTATTTGCCAGAAGAAAGACAATTAAACTCAACAAATCAACTTCTTGACGAAATGTGCGCTACCATGGGAGGCAGGGCAGCTGAAGAGGTTATTTTCAATCAGATAACTACTGGAGCTCTAAGCGATCTCGAGAAAGTCACAAAGCAAGCGAGAGCAATAGTGACAGTATATGGTTTAAATAACGTTATCGGCAATGTTACATACTATGACTCGTCAGGACAAAATGAATATCAATTTGACAAACCATACAGTGAGAACACAGCTCAAATAATTGACGAAGAAATTTCAAAACTAATTGAAATTCAATATGAAAGAGCAAAAAAAATACTTAGGGAAAATAAAGATAAGCTTACCAGTCTCGCTGAAGAGTTGTTGAAAAAGGAAGTTATTTTTAAAGAAAATCTAGAGACTATCTTCGGAAAGAGACAATGGTTAACAGCTGAAGAGAAATTGCAAGCCTCTTTAAATGCAGAGGCTGAAATTGATGCTAGTTCCAAGAAAAAAACTAGTAAAAAAGGAAATAACACTAAAGAATCAGAATTGATTTCAGATGAACAGAAGGAAAACGATTAAGATTTATTAATTTCAGAAGAATTCTTGACAATGGCTGGACTCTTCGGAAAAATTTTTTCAATTTTAAGTGGCGCACCTGAACACAGTGTGGAGGAATCAAACAATTCATCAAAGCACTTTATGTCTTCCGGCGAAGACCCTGTGGACTTATCCTTTGTAAAAAGATTTACTGATGGTGGTGGCTATTTTGTTTACTGCGGAAGTAAAAAAGAAATTATTAATACTTTAAAGGGTGCTGCCTCGGAGTGTGGAGAGTCACATTTTTTCTTGCCTGAGATGCTCCTCACAACCTGGTTCGAAGAATCCGGACTTACGATTGCAAAAAACAATCCATTAGACGCCAATGCCATGGCATCAACATGCCATGCTGCAATTGCCCAAACAGGAGGAATTATGATTTCAGATATTCAGACCTCTGGACTTAAGTTCGCTCAATTACCCTCTATTCATTTAGTTTTTGCTAAAGTCTCGCAAGTTGTAAATTCATTATCTGATGGAATGGCAGCTATAAATAAATCTCATAGGAATCAAAGACCCAGGGCCATAATTACCTTAAAAGGGAAGATGGATGAAAGTGTTATGCAAGCTAAAGTTGACCCGAATAAAGGCCGACAACTTTATTTTTTTCTTATTGAAGATCATCTTTTTCCTGAAATAAAATGACCAAACGAATATTTTGGGGCACTATTTATGCTCTGGCAATTTTTTGGATTTGCAATGCAGAAACTTGGTCACCGTTAATTCTTATTTTCCCCCTAATCAGCATTTGTTTGGAATTTATACGAATGAAAAAATTGAAGACACTGGAAAAGTTAACTGGAATATCTTATGTGATACTTTCTGGATGCTCAATATGGTCGATTTCAGAATTATCAAGTAATAATAACACTTCGATAATATTCATCATATTTATTTTGATTTGGATTAGTGACTCCATGGCCTATCTAGGTGGGAAATTTCTGGGCAAAACACCCTTAGCTATTGAGTTATCGCCTAAAAAGACATGGGAAGGTGCAATTATTGGTTTTCTATTTACTTTTTTTATAGGTCTGCTCGGTCTAGTCGAAATAGATCCTTTTTCAGAATTTCAATCAATTAAATCTTGGCAACGCATTTCATGGGCCCTTCCATTGACAATTGGAATAGTGGCACCAATTGGTGACTTGATAGGTTCCAAATTTAAAAGATTGGCTAAAGTTAAAGATTCTGGTATATTTCTTCCCGGGCACGGTGGATTTCTTGATCGTTTTGATAGTTTTCTTTTTTCCGTTATTGTTGTTGCCATATTTCAATCTTATATATTAATTCCATGATTCATCGAGAAGGGCGCATACCACTTTTTATAACTTTAATTCTATTATGTTTAATATATATTGGCATCCAACGGTTAGCTTCTCAAGGTTGGATTATTCAATTCTATTTAGGATTCGCAATAATTATATACCTGCTTGTTCTTCAGTTTTTTAGGAACCCTAAAAGGGTGACAAATTCTAAAGATGGAGAAATTGTCGCACCTGCTGATGGTAAAGTAGTGCTTATTGAAGAAGTTGAAGAAACCGAATATTTGAATGACAAACGGAAAATGATCTCCATATTTATGTCACCATTAAATGTTCATGTCAATAGAGTACCGATAACTGGAAATGTAACCTACACTAAATATCACAGAGGAAAGTATCTGGTTGCTTGGCATCCGAAGTCATCCCTATTGAATGAAAGAACTACAGTTGTCATGGAGAACGGTGCAACAGGACCTATATTATTTCGCCAAATTGCTGGAGCTGTAGCGAGACGAATAGCTATTTACTGCCGTCCTAATGATCAATTAAAAGCTGGACAAGAATTTGGGTTCATTAGATTCGGTTCTAGAATGGATGTTTTCTTACCTCTTGATGCTGAGGTTTGCGTAAAGATTGGTGATAAGCCTAAAGGAGGAGAAACTATTATTGCCAGAGTTAAAAATAACTAAGCATTTATTTTTTCTAAAACCCACGAAGAAACTAATTTGAAAACTTCTTCTGCACTCTTTTCTGAGTTATCCAGAACAACTGCATCTGAAGCTTTTTGAAGGGGGGAGTCACTCCTAGCCTGGTCATCAAGGTCCCTTTGAATTAAATTAGCCTTTACTTCTTCAAAAGAGACATTAAGATTTCCATTAGATCTAAGTTCTAAAAGTCGTCGGTCAGTCCGAATATCAGCTTCAGCCTGCATAAATATTTTTAAATCAGCATTTGGAAATACTACAGTACCAATATCACGACCATCCATAACTAAGTCTTTACCAACAGCGATTTTTTGTTGTTGAGCTACTAATTGAGATCTAACTATTGACAAACTTGATATTTTGGAAACTATATCATTAATTTCCATTGTTCTAATATCTTTTTCAACGATTTCACCATCCAAGAAAGCCATGTTTTTACCATCTGAACTTCGCCTAAAACCAATATTTAATGATGGTAAGTTTTTCTCAAGCAATTTATAATTAATTTCATTTTTGCTGTTTATCCAACCTTCCCTGAGCGCTTTAAGAGCAACCATTCTGTACATTGCTCCTGTATCAACATATAGAAACCTGAACTGATTCGCCAGCCTTTTTGCGAGTGAGCTTTTGCCCGTTGATGAATAACCGTCAATTGCAATAACCATAATTGTATACTTAGAACTTTCTAATTAGCGAGAATTGATTGACGCGCCCAGCAACATTGTACAAAGAGCTGCCAAACTGAAAATTATTTTTTCCAGTTTTAAAAGTAATACCAGTACTGACTCCCGCACTTACTCTTCTTGTTGTCAAACGATTCTCCATTTGACGACGGAAATCATAACCAAACTGCAAGTATAATCTTCCTCCCAACTGAGCCTCAACACTTGGTGTGATATGACGAAATAAATTATTGTACCATGGAAGACTAGTGTAAGAAACTACACCGGTAAGTGGGTCTTTTACCAATAGTTGAGGATCTAAATATTTCAAATCCCATCTCTGTATATTACTATAGCTTATATTATATCGAAAGGGAGCATGCTTCAATTTTTGACTAAATGAAACCTGAAGATTTATTGGAAGTCTTTCACTCTGCTGAGAAAAATATTCAAAATTCCATCCCACATTTCGCAGTAAAACAACAACTTGCTTTCTTGTTGAATCACCAGACCATTGAAAAGCATAATCTGTAGATATTGCCTGTGCAGTAAAAGCACCGTATGAAATAATAGGGATTTTAATACCTAATCCAAATGAAAATTGACCGTATTTAGCATTAAATGCCATTCTCGGCATGACTTCTCTCGCTGAAAACGAACCTACTAGTTCCCCCACCCCATCCCTTTGCTCAAGCAGTCCACTATAGATATAGTCTACCCCCAGAGAAACGAAAATATCTGTAGGATTTAAATTAATTCCTCCTTTTTGAGCATTTAATATTCTATTCTCATTAGTTTTAATCTTCAATAGTTTTTTAGGAAAGGGCACACCAACAGTCAATGAGCCTTGACGAAGACCCCCAATTGAAGCCTGAGACGTTATAGACCACTCATCAATTTGATCTTCACTAAGACTTGCAGGATTTAGGGCTGAAAATGAAACATCACCAGGGTGAGCCGCTGAAATTGAACCGAGAGCTAATAATCTTGCTGAACCAAAATTTTCAAGTGTGGAAAAAGAAGATCTAAGTGAGAATTGCGAATACAATGGACCAGACAAAAGAAAATAAAAAAGGAAATTTATTTTAAATGCAACTCCAAATTTCATCAGACCAAGTTAATTCTTCATGGGCAATTCTTTAGCACTTTTAACTTTCTGATCTAATACCGCCATACTTATTACATCTTCCATATTTGTGATGTAATTGAAACTCATACCAGAAAGATACTTCGAAGGAATTTCAAGAACATCTTTTTCATTTGCTTCTGATAAAATAATATTAATTATTCCTGATCGCTTTGCCGCAAGCAGTTTCTCTCTAATTCCACCCACGGGAAGAACTTTTCCTCTAAGTGTTATTTCACCACTTAAAGCAAGTCTATTCTTTACTTTTCTCTGAGTGAATAGCGAAATTAGTGCAGTCAATAAAGCTATTCCCGCAGATGGACCATCTTTTGGTATTGCTCCTTCTGGAACGTGGATATGAACATCATAATTAGTAAACAAAGCATTATCAAGCTTATATTTATCAGAATTCCCCTTGAGATAGGCCATAGCAATGGATGCAGATTCTTTCATTACCTCTCCCAGATTTCCAGTAATGTTAAGCTTTCCACTACCTAAGGAAATACTCGTTTCGATAAATAAAATATCTCCACCAACTGGAGTCCAAGCGAGACCGGTAGTAACTCCTGCGATATCATTACCCTGATATATGTCTCTGTCAAACCTGGGAGTTCCCATTATGTCCACAATATTTTTACCAGTCATATTGGAGGGGAATTCTTTTTCTTCAGCTTTTGACAAAGCTGCTTTTCTTGCCATTTTTGCCAACTCTCGATTCAAATTTCTAACTCCTGACTCCCGGGTATATTTATCGATGAGACCAATCATTTCTGCCTTACCAATTTTTACAGCATTTTTATCCAACCCATGTTCTTCAAGTTGTTTTGGCAATAAATATTTCTTTCCAATTTGCTCTTTTTCTTCCAAGGTATATCCATTTACCTCAATAAGTTCCATTCTGTCTCTTAAAGCGGGCTGAACCGTTGAAATAGTATTTGCGGTAGCAATAAAAAGAACTTTTGAGAGATCATATCCCATTTCTAGAAAATTATCATAAAACGTTTTGTTTTGTTCTGGGTCTAAGACCTCCAGTAATGCACTCGATGGATCCCCTTGAGCTCCAAAACCTAGTTTATCGATTTCATCTAAAACAAAAACTGGATTAGATGATCCTGATTTTTTTATTAACTGCAGAATTCGACCTGCCATGGCTCCTATATATGTTTTCCTATGTCCCCTTATCTCTGACTCATCTCTTAATCCTCCTAATGACATTCTCACATAATCTCGTCCTAAAGCCTCAGCAATAGATTTGCCAAGTGATGTTTTTCCAACTCCTGGAGGCCCATACAAACACAAGATCGGACTACGCATATCATCCTTTAACTTTAAAACCGCAAGATGTTCTAACAGTCTCTCTTTAACCTTCTCTAACCCAAAATGATCTCGATCCAATACTTTTCGTGCCTTGCTCAATTTAATTGGCTGAGATGTTAATTTGTTCCATGGCAAATCCAAAATAAACTCAAGATAATTTCTTTGAATACCAAAATCTGGAACTTGAGGGTTCATTCTCTGAAGGCGCTGAATTTCTTTATCAAATTGCTTTGCAGCCTCATCCGGCCATTCCATTTTTCCGGCCCGGTCGCGCATTATCTGAATTTCCGCCTCATTACTTACACCTCCAAGCTCTTCTTGAATTGTCTTCATTTGCTGTTGAAGAAAATATTCCCTCTGCTGTTGGTCAAACTCTGTGCGAACTCGATTCGCAATATCATTTTTTACCTCAAGTAAATGCTTTTCATAGCTCAGATGTTTCAAAACAGCATTAGTACGTTTACCAATATCATTTTCCTCAAGAATAACTTGTTTTTTTTCAACATCGAGATTCATATTACTTGCAATAAAATGTATCAAAAATGTATCTGATTCAATATTTTTTACAGCAATTTGAGCTTCAGTAGGAATACTTGGAGATTCTTGTATTATCTCCATTGCCATTTCTCGTATATGTTGAATTAGGGCCCGAAATTCAGTACTATCTAAAGCTTTAATATCATCTAAATACTCAACTTTAGCTTTAAGGAAAGGCTCTTCACTAATAACTTCAATAATTCGAAATCTTCTTTTACCTTGAAGAATTGCCGTAATATTTCCATCTGGCATTTTAAATGACTTTATCATCTGCACTAAAGTTCCAACAGAATGCAAATGCTCCCCATTTGGGCTCTCTGTACCTGGATCCCTTTGAGCTATAACACCAAATAATTTCTTTCCTTTTTGCGCTTCCTGAACAAGCTTTATACTTTTATCTCGCCCAGCAGTTATTGGAGATACAACCCCAGGAAACTGAACTGTGTTTCTTAATGGTAGTAATGATATCTCCTCAAGCAAATCACTGTCAGGGATGCTATTATCTTCCTCGTTGGTAATAAGCGGAATAAAGTCGGTCTCTTCTGAGATTAGAGAAAATGCAGTTCTTTCCATAGATGACATTATTTGGCAAGAGCCATGCCACCTCGCAATTTTGACGTTTGGTCGTAAACAGCTGACAAGATGTCTGATTCTATTTCATCCAGAATCAATCCTCTTCGAATCATCACTCTTTTTGCCGTTGCAATAGCTTTGTCAATTGAATATTCCGAATATCCCTGTGGACCACCCCATGAAAAATCAGGGATATAATTACGAGGGAAACCAGAACCAAAAATATTACACGAAACACCAGTAACGGTTCCAGTATTAAAAGATGTATTTATTGCGCATTTACTGTGGTCCGCCATAATCAAACCACAAAATTGAAGTCCGGTTGATTCAAACCTTCCAGTATCATAAGAGTACAATTTAACATCATCATAGTTGTTCTTCAAATTTGAATTACTGGATCCTGCACCAATGTTACACCATTGCCCCAAGACGGCGTTGCCTAAAAATCCATCATGACCTTTATTTGAAAAACCCCAAATGACTGAGTTATTTATTTCACCGCCTACCTTAGAAAATGGGCCCACAGTGGTAGCTCCATATATTTTTGTTCCCAATTTTAATTTACTTGACTCTCCAAGCGCAAAACCTCCTCGAATCATAGAGCCCTCCATAACCTCACTGTCTTGAGCTAAATATATTGGACCATCCAAAGAGTTTAATGTGGCGCCTTCCACTCTTGCTCCTTTTTCTAAAAAAACTCTTCTTCCAAAAACTTTATTTGAAACTGGGATAGGTTCACTTTTACGTCCAAGAGTTAAAAGATTAAAGTCTGAATTTAATTCTTCTTTGTTAAATGAAAAAATATTCTCTGGCCGTTTTATTATTTGATAACTCCCATCAAATGGAATTGATACTTCTCCATTCTTGTCAGCTAACCACTCCCCCCCTGACATTAGGCATTGACCATTTTTAAGCAGTTTTATGGCCTCAACAAGATCTGGGTTAGGCAAAAGGCCTCCGCGAATATTGACATCACCAGGTTTCTCTGGAAATTTTTTTCTAAGATGCTCTACAGTAGCAAACGATATGTTTCTTGCATTAAGAATCAGAGACCATTTTTCCGAAATAGTAAGTATTCCAACTCGCAGGTTAGAAACAGGCCTGGTTAAAGTTAGGGGCTTGAGAGAATTATGTTCGAGTCCGTCGTGGAAAACTATATCCATGAACCGAATTTAAGTCAATTACTTGGAGAATTTGGCGTATCGGTTACGGAACTTGTCAACTCGACCTGCAGTATCTAATAACTTTTGCTTTCCAGTGTAGTAAGGATGTGAGTATGATGAAACCTCCATTTTAACAAGTGGGTAGTCTTTTCCATCAACTTTTAAAGTTTCTCTAGATGGTGCGCAACTTCTTATGACGGTTACATCGCCAGTACTCATATCTTTGAAAGCACATTGGCGATAATTTGTTGGGTGAATTCCTTCTTTCATCGCTTGATAATTTTTATTAAACCGAGATTTGGCCCGATTTCCCTTAGCGGTCAGCAAAGATACTTAGATTAAGTGAAACAGCAATTAAAACTCTACTCCCTTTTTATTGTCATTACAGCTGGTCTTCTAGCCTATTCATGCCAACCAGATTACAAAACAGCTTCTGAACCAATGAATATTACATTTTCACATGATACCATTTACTTAGATACTGTATTTAGCTCAGTGGGAAGCTCAACTAGAAGCTTTACTATCCGCAACACAAGCAATCAGAATATATTAATAGATAAAATAGCCCTTGGCAGAAGGGGAGATAGTCCCTTTCGCATTAATGTTAATGGGATTAGTGGAGAAGAGATAAACAATGTCGTACTGCCTGCATTTGATAGCCTCTGGGTATTCGTTGAACTAACTGCTCCAACAGGCGGGCTAGAGATGATATGGACTGACTCTGTAACCGTTATCAACAAAGGCCATACAAACTATGTGCAATTGATTTCTTTAGCTTACGATGCACACTTTTACTTTCCAAACAAAACAATTACAATTAAACAAAATCTTCCATATTCTGATATAATAATTCCTTATTCTATTTTACCCAAAAATGCTATTTGGTCAAATGATAAGCCTCATGTGGTCTATGGTTATGCAGTTATTGACAGCGGGGGGACTTTAGATATTCTCTCAGAAGCAAAAGTTCATTTTCATTCAGGATCTGGTTTATGGGTGTCATCGGGAGGGGAATTAAAAATTGATGAAGCAAACATTGGAAACTATTCGAACCCAACAATACTGGAAGGTGATCGCCTAGAACCATTTTACAGCAATATCGCTGGCCAATGGGGAGGCTTAGTTGGAGGCATTTTTATTCAAAGAGGGGGGAAAGCAAGTATTAATAACACATGGATAAAAAATGGTACAACAGGAATTAGATGTGATTCAGTAGGTGAATTAGAAGAAAGAAATCTCGTTATCAAAAACTCAAGAATTACGGACTTTAGCAGAGTAAGTATCTACAGTGGATTTGGAAATATAGAGATGGAGAATGTTGTTGTTGCCAATGCTGGGATTTATGGGCTTTATTGCCTTGGGGGAAGAGTTTTTATTGACCATTGTACTTTTGACAATAACTTTCCTTCATCTCGCTCTACGCCGATGATTGGATTATTTAACCGGTATGACGATGGGCGTGGGCAATATCGATATCGAGATTTAAGAGAAGCTTATTTTGGCAACTGCATTATAACTGGTAGTAAAGAATCAGAGCTTGGTTTTGACTTTAGCCTTGAAGCAATCTTCAATTATAAAATTCAAGGTTCACTTGTTAACATAAATACCAATCCTCCTGCTGCAAATTTTGACTTAACAGATACCAGTCATTTTTCTCAATGCATCTTTAATGAAGACCCATCATTTATGATTCCGTCATCCTACAATTATGAATTAGACTCTTCATCAAAGGCAATCGACATTGGACTTTTAGAAGCAGCACAAAGAGTTCCTTATGATGCTCAAAAAAAAAATAGAATAATAAATCCTGACGCTGGTGCCCTTGAAAGAATTTAGTCCTTCAAGTTTATGCAAAAAGATAAATTATTGATTCCATCGGCGTAATCCCAAAGTTGAGGATTTTGCGAATCTCCAAAAGCTGTATTAAATCCATGGCCTACAACAGTTTGAATTTCATCTCTGTAATTCTCAAGCGTGTTGTTCAACGTTGCCAAATCCGAATAACGACTATAGCTGACAATACCCACTGGAGGCTTTAAAACCGCATCCTCTAATAGGATAACAAAATTATTTTCATGAAATTTCACTTTATTTAACATCAGAAGTGCCCTTTGATAATCATAATTGCTTGCATATTTATTATGCATACCTATATGACTCCAATAAATCCATGACTCAAAAAGTCTTTGGATATCAAAATCTTTTGGCAAAAAGAGATGTGTTACGCTTCTGCATCCTCTTCCAAAATATTGAAATATATCATTAGACAACAATTTCAATTCATTTACAGTTATTTCATTAGTTAAAACAGAAACCGAAGTCCTGGCTCCCCTTAAAAGCCTCGGTATATCTTTGAAATAATACTCGAAATGTCTCCGGGTAGTATTACTTCCAGTAGCGATAATTGCATCCATACCATTCAACTTCTCAACAGATTTGATTCTTGCCTTTGGATCTATTTCGCCAATGGCTTTAGCAACTTCAAGACACAAAACCCTATCATCAGATGAGGGCTTAAAAAACACTTCATTTCCTGACAAATAAGCACAAATAATATCATGAAGACCAACTAAAGGAATGTTTCCGGCGCAAATTATTCCAATTTTTTTTGAATACTCAACTTCATCAGAATAACTCCTTTCACCTATCCATTTAGTTAAATTTTCTTCTGAAAGCGCTAAAGACCAACAAATCATGGCGTCTTGAATAAATTCAAATGTGAACCAGGCATTCTCAGAATGAACTTTTGAAACAATAGATTTATCATCTTTCATTGATTTTATTTTAAAACCTAATTGTTTGAGGACCTCTAAGCGTCTAAGCATAATTACAAATGTATCTTTGTGCAAAAGTATTGAGTCATGGCCATTAAGATAACGGATGAATGCATTAATTGTGGAGCTTGCGAGCCAGAGTGCCCAAACACTGCTATCTATGAAGGTGGAATGGAATGGCGTTTTGGTGAAGGTACCGAATTAAGGGGCCCCATTGTAAGCACTTCAGGAATTGAAACCGATGCTGAAAAACCTCAAGAGCCAGTAAGTTTTGACCTGTACTACATAGCAACCGATAAGTGTACAGAGTGCATCGGGTTTCATGAAACCCCTCAATGCGCAGAGGTGTGTCCAGTTGATTGCTGCGTACCTGACGAAGACAACGTTGAGAATGTAACAGCATTAGAGTCAAAAAAATCTTTTTTGCACGCAGAATAACAATGAGAATCTTAACGGTGCTACTAATAATTTCCTCGTTGGGAAGCCTAGCAAAACCTATTAACCTAAAAGATCAAATTCATAATGACAGTTTGTTTCTTAGACTGTTGAATGAATTTAACTTTCAAGACCTTAACACTACATCTTTAAATAGGTTAAATGCCGGAAAAAAGCTGGATTCCGTTTTACATTTTGGATTAAAAAATGGTTGGGGAGAAAATAATTTTGAAAATGGGAAGAATCTCCCAAAAGGTGTTCTCTATGCAAAATCATCGGATAACAAAATACATACCTTCACATGGGCAGTCCCTTTAGAAAAAGGCAATTATCAGTTTTTTGGACAACTTCTTTTGAAGAAAAGAAATAAAGTTCGTGTCCAGGGTCTCTGCAGTATCTCTGATTTTAATGAATTCGATGCACTAACTCAAAAAAAATGGCCCGGAGGACTTATCTATTATTTACAAACTAATCATTTTCGGAGGAAATCTCAATACTTAGCTCTTACCTTCAGACCACATGGCGATTCGGTACAAATGAAAACTATCGAGCCTATAATTATTGGTTCAAATAATATATACTTCGGAGCCGCTATTTTCCAAATAAAAAAATTTAATGACCAACATTTCATCAAACCTCCCAATCGTTTAATATTAAGATATTCATCAAATGTGACATCATCTATTCGGAGTGGCTCAAATAATTTGGAAATATTCATCGATCGATTGGGGCCAATGCGCAGTAATTTAAAAAATAATTATGTAGACTACGGACCAACTCTTTCAACAGATATTTTAATTTTTAAAAGAGGTAAATGGTTAATAAAGTGATCTGATTCTTCATAAGAATTTACTTCAGTCTTAATTCAGTGTTTATACCTTTGAGAGAATATTTTAAACTCATGCCAAAAGTATTTTTAAAATGAAAAAACATAATTTTTCTGCTGGTCCTTGTATTCTTTCACCAGAAGTTATCACAGGAGCTTCAGAGGCTGTGAAAGACTTCAATGGAATGGGGCTGTCTCTTCTAGAGATAAGTCATCGGGATAAAAACTTTGTTGATGTCATGGATGAGGCTAGATCACTATCAAAAGAAATCATGGGCCTTGATGATGATTTTGAGGTGCTTTTCTTGCAGGGTGGTGCGAGTTTGCAATTTTGCATGGCTCCTTACAATTTTATGCATAGCGGTGGAAAAGCAGGTTACTTGGTTACTGGGACATGGGCTAAAAAGGCAGCTGCTGAAGCCGCACTTTTTGGAGAGATTGCCGAAATTGGATCCTCAGCTGATAGAAATTTCAGTTATATCCCCAAAGATTTAAACATTAGCGATAGTCTCGACTACTTTCATCTCACCTCTAACAATACAATTGTTGGGACTCAAATGAAAGAAATTCCTAAAACTAAAATCCCATTAGTTTGTGATATGTCATCTGATATTTTCAGTAAAACAATAGATTTTAATCAGTTTAGTCTGATCTATGCTGGAGCTCAGAAAAACCTTGGTCCTGCAGGCGCAACCCTAGTCGCGGTGAGAAAGAGCGTACTTGGAAAAACTTCAAGACCAATACCTAGTATGCTCGACTATAGTAAACATATTAATTCCGACTCAATGTTCAATACTCCTCCTGTTTTTAGCGTTTATACATCTTTATTAACTCTACGTTGGATAAAAAAAATAGGGGGTTTGACCGTTGTGGAGAAGCAAAACAATTTAAAAGCAAAATATATTTACGAAGAAATAGATCGCAATAGTCTTTTTGACGGCACTGCGGATAAAAGAGATCGATCAAACATGAATGTTTGCTTCTTATTAAATGATGATTCTCTCAAAAATAAATTCAATTCATTATGCTCAGAATCTGGAATCGTAGGGATAAATGGGCATCGATCAGTTGGAGGTTATCGTGCATCTATCTATAATGCCCTGCCCATTGATAGTGTTAAAACACTTGTAGACATAATGAAACATATTGAACTCTATTAAAAATCTATTAAAAAATAAAAAATGAAAATCCTCGCTAATGATGGAATTGCAGATTCAGGGATAACCCTTCTTGTTAAATCTGGTCATGAAGTAATAACAACTAAAGTTGCTCAAAATAAGCTTGCTGACTATATAAATTCCAATCAAGTTGATGTCCTCTTAGTTCGATCTGCAACAACTGCCAGAAAAGAATTAATAGACTCATGTCCAAAGCTAAAAATGATAGGTCGTGGTGGAGTTGGAATGGATAACATCGATGTTGAGTATGCTAAATCCAGAGGTCTTGAAGTATTTAATACCCCTGGGGCTAGTAGTAATAGTGTTGCGGAACTTGTTTTTGCTCACATCAGTGGTTTGCTGCGTCAGCTGCATGACTCTAATAGGCAAATGCCCTTAGAAGGGGAATCACGCTTTAAAGATTTAAAGAAAGCATATGCTAGTGGTTCTGAACTTCGCGGAAAAAAAATTGGAATAATAGGATTTGGAAGAATCGGGAAAGCCGTTGGAAGAATTGCTTTTGGAGTTGGAATGGAAATACAAGTTCATGATCCATTTTTAGAAAATAGCGACTTTGAAGTACACTTTGCTGATGGACAAATAATAAATACCTCAGCAAAACTTCTTAGTATGGATGAAATTCTTAAAACATCTGACATTATCACTTTACATATCGGAGGAAAAGCAGAGATCATTGGAGAAAAAGAAATAACAAAAATGAAGGAAGGGTCATACATCGTAAATACCTCAAGAGGTGGAGTAGTAAATGAAGAAGCTCTTGATATTGCCCTTGAATCAAAACATCTCGCTGGCGCAGCCATTGATGTTTTCAACAATGAACCAAACCCTGCAATTAAGCTATTGATGAATCCGGCAATATCATTAACTCCTCATATTGGAGCAGCTACCAGAGAAGCTCAAAACCGAATTGGAATAGAGTTAGCAAGTCAAATTATTGCTTTGTCCAAGTAAAATGCCAAAGTTGAATTCTTTTGCCGCAATAAGAGCCCCAAGTGCTCTTGCCGCTTTGGTGAGCACTAGAACATATAAGAGCTACTCAAAAAAAGAATTAATCCAGAAACTAGCTACAAATGAATTCTCCTTTCTTCACATAATAAAATCTGAATCAAAAAAGAAAAAAGAAAAATTTGCGTTGATCAAAAGCAACCTTCAGCGCTTTCTAAAAAAAGGGAATTTCATTAAAGATGTCAATAATAATTTGTACATCTACGAACAAAAAACTAGAGACAGCCAATTTACCGGTGTTATTGGACTAGCTTCCCTTGATGACTATCTTGAAGGAAAAATATTAAAACACGAAAAAACTATTGAAAAACGAGAAGCCTTATTTGCAAATTATTTGAAAAACATAGGCTTTCATGCTGAGCCAGTACTTCTGGCTAGAGAGAAAAACGCCGCTTGGGATCACGCCATGGATGAAACCATGAAATTAAGACCTGAAGCCGATTTTGCCACAGCTGACGGTGTATTACATAAATTATGGATTCCATCGAAGGAAAATACAAGAATTATAATTAAAGCATCTGAATCCATCGATAAATTCTATGTCGCCGATGGTCACCATCGCCTTTCTTCCTCGGCGTTAGTTGGCGAATCCAATGGGATTTTAGCTATGGTGATTAAAAGTGAACAACTTAAAATCACTCCATTTTATCTGCTTGTAAAAGGACCTTGTGTGAATAATTTGGATTGGACTCTAGATTTAGATGCAAAGCTGCTCGACAGGTCTCCAAATAAGCTACCTGAAAAAGGGATTTATGCATTTAATGACAGAGGTTGGTGGCATATTACGAAAGATGATTTATCGTTCCCTGAATCAAAATGGCTTTGTAAGAATTTACTTTCTCCTTTTTGGAATATTATTGATGAAAGGAACGATCCAAGAATAAGGTATATTTCCGGCAACAGAAACCCAAAAGAAATCGAGCAAGAAAGAAAAAAAGATGAAGTAATATTTATATCACCCTCCCCATCTTGGAATCAAATTCAAGAAGCTTCCGATAACGGGATTATGCTACCTCCTAAAAGCACCTATATTGAGCCTAAATTACGTTCAGGAATGACACTTTTTTCATGGAAATAAACAAGAAAATTAGCAGTGTCCTTGATGAAATTGGAGCTGATGTTACTCTGATTGCAGTGAGTAAAACAAAACCAGATTCTTTAATAAAAGATGCATATGATTTTGGACAAAGAGATTTTGGAGAAAATAAAGTTCAAGATTTAAAGGCAAAAGCGGAAAGGCTCCCAAAAGATATCCGATGGCATATGATTGGCCGAATACAAACCAATAAAATAAAGGATTTTATTGGTTTCGTTCACTTAATTCATGGAGTAGACAGGACAAAAGCTCTCCAAATAATAAATAAAGAGGCGGGTAAAGCGGAAAGAATTGTTGATGTCTTAATTCAAGTTCACATATCTCAAGAAGAGACTAAGGCTGGGTTTTCAATTGCAGAATTAATGGATTTTATCAAAAATAGTGATTTTGATAATTATCAAAATATTCGGGTTCGCGGATTAATGGGGATGGCGACATTTACGAATAATGAAAATCAAATTACTAATGAATTTTCAATTCTCAAGAAACTTTTTGATCAAATAAAAAAAGAGAGCAATTTATTTCATTTTGATATATTAAGTATGGGCATGAGTGGTGATTTTAAAATAGCCTTAAAAGAGGGATCTAACATGATTCGCCTCGGGACTGTATTATTTGGTGAGCGTAATTATTGATAGATGTATGCAGTCATAGATATAGAAGCAACTGGAGGAAAGGTTGGCGAAGAGCGGATAATTGAAATTGCAATATTTCTTTTCGATGGGAAGAAAATAGTCGACCAATTCATTTCTTTAGTTCAAGTAGACTGTGAAATTCCAAAATTTGTGCAAAAACTTACTGGAATAAAGTCATCAGATTTAGTTAATGCTCCGAAGTTCCATGAAATCGCGAAACGAATTATACAAATAACTGAGGACTCGATTTTTGTTGCTCATAACTCGAGTTTTGACTATCGGATATTAAGACAAGAATTTTTTAATCTTGGCTATGATTTTAATAGAACAGTGATAGATACAATTCCATTGGCAGAAAGGTTTTTACCTGACCTCCCAGCATATGGTCTTGCAACAATTTGTAAAGAACTAGAAATAACTAATTCAAAAAGACACAGAGCTGATGGGGATGCAAGAGCCACTGTCAAGCTTCTTGAGATTTTATTAGAAAAAGATAGAGAGAAATATATTGAAGGAGTTTATTTAAAACTACCTTCTGCTACGGGAAAGCACGCATTCAGTAAGCAAATTGAAAATCTCGTAAAGACTATTGGCGTTTATTACCTATTTAATTCAGAGGGAGAAGTTATATATATTGGTAAAAGCGATCAACTTAGAGTAAGAATTGATAGACATTTTTTATCAATAAATGAAAAAGCTGTTGCTCTTCAAAAAGAAGTTAAAAATATCAGAGTCGAAGAAACGGGGAGTTTATTAATGGCGGAAATTTTGGAACACATAGAACTGATTAGCTTAAAGCCTAAATATAATACTCCAAAGGATAAATTTAGTCTTAGACTCGGGCTTTTCACCATCCCCAGTGACAGGCAACCTCTTTGGGATATTAGAAAAATACGACACGATAATCCGCTATTATTAGTTGAAAGTTTAACGGAAGGTTACCGCTGGTTGGCAGAAATATCAAAAGCGTTAAATATGCGGGCTGATGACATTGCTCTTCCCAGTCATATTAATGGCGTAAAAAAAGAACGTGAAAAATTAAAAAAAGAATATCAGATTGATTTATTTAATCAACTTCAGAAATCAGAAAAGCCAATTCAAGCTGAAGCTATTTTACAAAAGCTGACCTATCCTAAAAGTCAGATGATACTTGTTGATACAGGAAAAAAAATAGGAACTAATACTCTCTATCTGATTGAAAACTATCAATTCATAGGATATTCTTCAGTAGCCCTAGTAACCGAGCAAACCAATTGGGATCTACTAAAAAAGAAAAGCACGAGAATAGCCAAATCTGTATATCTCAATAGTCTGGTTATTAAATCACTTAAAGATCATAAAATAAAACCAATAGAATTTAAAATCGCATAGAAACTACTCCAATTATTTGGGATGTTTCTGCTGAATAAATATCTTGGGAGTTCCCGATTCTTAAAGCCTCTGATAAAGTTATAGGACCTTCATATCTAAGGGATATTTGGAATTTTAATATCTTAAGTCCAACCCCAAACTGATTAGACCAACTTCCGCTTTTTTTTAATTGAATATCCATTAAACTACCAGCCACCAAAGGAAGAGAAAAAACGGGTGCATAAAGAGCTAGAAAAGGCCCAACTTTAATACCCATCTCAAATGGTAAATCTAATCGGATTAAATTTAACGGTATACCCGCACGAAGCTCTCCAGCAAAAGCATCTCTATAATTTATGGAGTGATTCAAAATTGTTATCCATGATTGAGGCTCAAAATAGACTAGCCCTAGACTCGTTCTATAATATCCACCAATATGATAACCTGCTTGAGGTTCATAATAAAAAGACAGGGGGTTACTGATTATAGCAGAAGGAACGATGCTTAAATTGGAAATATGAATTCCGACGGACAAGCCAAAACTGGAAAATTGAGCATTTGCTCGTTGAGTTAAAAAAAAAGTTAAAATAAAAATTAATACTTTACCCGAAAAAAACCTTATCATAACCCTCAAAGTTTTGATAAAAAATTTCTAACATTATTTTCTATTCTAGCGGGAATATATTTTGATTCTGCAGGGATAAAAGTACTACCAGTCAACTTTTCATATAATTCAATGTAACGAGAGGATACTGAGTTTATCCAATCCGAACTGAATTCGGGGATATCTTGACCATCTTCTCCTTGGAATCCATTTGAAATCAGAAATTGCCGAACAAATTCCTTAGACAATTGCTTTTGAGGGGTGCCCTTTTTCTGTCGATCATGGTATCCTTCTTTCAGAAAATATCTAGAGGAATCTGGAGTATGAATCTCGTCTATTAATATAATTGTCCCGTCTCTTAATTTACCAAACTCATATTTTGTATCCACTAAAATCAAACCTCTTTTTGCCGCCATTTCTTGACCCCGAGAAAATAATTTCTTGGTGTAGTTTTCTATTTGATCATAGTCAGATTTTGAAACAATCCCCTTCGATAAAATAGTTTCTCTTGATATATCTTGGTCATGGGCACCTATATTTTCTTTTGTTGTAGGCGTAATAATTGGTTCAGGAAATTCGTCATCTTCTCTCAAACCATTTGGCATTGAGATACCACATAACTTTCTTTCGCCTTGAGAATACACTCTTGATGCGTGGCCACTCAAATATCCACGAATTACCATTTCAATTTTAAAAGGAATGGCTTTTCGGCCGAAAGTGACAACTGGATCAGGAGATGCAATATGCCAATTAGGAATAATATCCGAAGTGCCATCAAAAAAATATTTAGCCAACTCATTAAGTACTTGACCTTTGTGAGGAATTCCTTGAGGTAAAACCACGTCAAATGCTGAAATCCGGTCAGAGGCTACCATTAGAATAAAATCATCCTTGATAGTGTATACATCTCTAACTTTTCCATTATAAACAGAGGTTTGGCCAGGAAATTCAAAATTATGTTCTGTTAATGAGAGCATGTAGATATAATTAATTGCTTTTAGCAGTTAGTGACACGAAGCTATTACTTTTACAGTTCTAAAAGTACAATTTATGCCAATCGTAACCCTTACAAGTGACTATGGATGGAAAGATCCTGATGGAGCTATTGTACGGGGAATAATTTATTCCGAAATGCTTAAATCTGGAGTGGCCGCCCCACTAATAGAAATAACGCATAGTATTAGTCCTCGAAACCACCTTGAAGCAGCATATATTGTGAGGGAAGCATATAAATCCTTTCCAAAAGGAAGCATACATATTATTCTTGTCGATAGTATGACTCCATCTGATATGGAAATCATCGCTGTTGAGTTAGATGATCATTTTTTTCTTGCACCGAATCATGGTGGAATTTCTTTAATTAGGCCAGATTTAAATATTAGTAACGCTTTTCAGATAGAACTAAAAAATCGTCCAGAATTAACTCAATCTGAAAGTCAGATCGCAGTTACTGCTGTTCATTTGCTAAACAAAGGAAAATTTGAAACGATTGGAAAACCATTGAGTCATTTCAAAAAACTTCAAACTATACACCCCGAAATCAGAAATCAAAATACAGCTATTGTGCATGTTCAATACATCGATCACTTTGGACAATTAGTAACTAATGCAAATGAGAGTTGGCTGAAAAAATGGAGCCAAGGAAAGCCATTCATAGCTCTAGCTCGAGGAAGAAAAATAAAAAATTGGATTTCGAGTCGAGAAGAAATGACAGAAACGGGATCTCTTTATCTCAGAATAAATCGTGCTGGTTTTCTAGAAATTGGGATTATCGAACCTGGCTTTGATGGTTCTAATTCTGCTAGTAGTTTGTTGGGTGTAGTTATTCATGACCCAATTGAATTACAACTAAAATAAGGGCCAAATAAAATGAAATTTAACCCTGCTATAATTTCATAATATTTCACCAAATTTGAATTTTCGAATCATCTCCTTATCGCTTTTAAATACTAGTGAGAATAAATGAAAAAATATATCTAATGCTTGCAATAGCTAAAAAAGAGTTTAACGCCTTTTTTCAATCTTCAACGGGAGTTCTTATTATTTGCACTTACCTCGGATTAAACGGTATATTTCTCTGGCTATTAGATGTTCCATTTAATTTGATTGAATCAGGTTATGCTCAGTTAGATGGTTTATTCATGCTATCTCCATGGGTTTTTATGTTCTTAATTCCAGCTATTGGAATGAAAATGATTTCTGAAGAGAAACGGTCTGGGACAATAGAGTGGTTATTTACCAAACCCGTAACTGAATGGCAAATAATTCTAGGCAAATGGATTGCCGGAATGTTGCTTGTCGTTTTTGCTTTAATCCCAACATTTATTTATGCAATTACATTATATAATTTAGGAAATCCAATCGGAAATCTCGATTTTGGATCTTTAGCCGGTTCTTATATCGGATTATTGTTGCTTGCCTCTGGATATTTAGCCATATCACTTTTCGCTTCATCCATTACCGAAAATTCAATTGTATCCTTTGTCACTGGAGTATTATTTTGTTTATTTTTCTACATCGGATTTGAACAAATCGCTAATTTAAACGCTCTAAAATTCTCAGCACTCTTTTGGATGAAACTTGGTATGAATGAACACTACACTTCTATTAGTCGAGGAGTATTAGATTTTAGAGATGTGGTTTATTTCATAGCCCTGAGTTATGCTTTCCTAAGTGCATCTAAAACTATTCTTAAATCACGTAATTGGTAGTCGATTTTAGCATGAGAAAAACAGACTTATTGAAATTCGGAACTGCAATTTTATTTAGCGTATTCTCTGTTTTCTTGTCCGAATTCATTCCGATAAGAATAGATTTAACTGAAGACAAAAGGTTTAGTTTAAGTAATTCGACTTTAAAACTTATCGAAAAAGTTGAAGACCCTATGCTTTTTTCCATATATCTAGAGGGCGATTTTCCGGCAGGTTTTCAACGTTTGAAATTTGAGACGATAAGAATGCTAGAGGAATTTCGCGCGAAAAACCCTGATATCGAATACGCATTAATCAATCCATCTGAAAATCCAAATTCGCAAGCCAGGAGAGATACTTATACTCAACTCCGGAATGCAGGACTTTCTGCTATTCAAATAAAAGTTGAAGAAAGTGATGGGATTCGTGAACAACAAATATTTCCTGGAGCAATAGTCTCATTTCGAGATAATGAATGGCCTATTTCATTGCTTTTAGAGCAATTCGCATCTAATTCTGATGCACAAATCAATGCATCAATACAAAATCTAGAATACACTTTAGCAAGTGCAATAAAGGGCTTAACTAAAACTCACCGATCTAGCATTGGTATTTTACAAGGTCATGACGAACTTAGCCCGGTTGAGACAGCATCATTGGAATTGTCTCTCTCAAAATCATACGACATTGAGCATTTTAATTTAAGAGAATTTCCAATTGACAGTATAAACGGTGAGCCAGATCTGAATAAGCAAATCATCTTATTAAACAGTTTTGACTTAATCATTCTAGCTAAACCCAGACAAAGGTTTTCCGAGTTAGATATTTGGTTAATTGATCAGTATTTAATGAATAATGGCAAAGGAATATTTATGCTAGATGCTGTTTATGCCGACATGGACTCTCTTAGCTATTCGCCTGAATTCCTGGCATACCCGATACTAGACAGAATTAATTTGAGTGATCCGTTATTTAATTATGGCGTTCGAATTAATACTAGTCTTATTCAGGACATGGTCTGTGCAACTCTAAATGACAGAAAATCAATTATTCCATGGCTATATTTTCCTCTTATTTTACCTCAAACAGATCATCCCATCGGAAAAAATTTGAATGCGATAAAATTAGAATTTGCAACAGCAATGGATAGCATTAGAGCAATAGGAGTAAGAAAAACCCCTCTATTATTTACTTCTCCATATAGCCGACGTCAATCGATGCCAGGCAGAGTTTCCCTTGCAACGTTATATAATGAACCTGACCAATCGAAATTTGTTGATAAATCTCTTATTACAGCGATATTACTTGAGGGTGCTCTCCCCTCTTTTTATGCCAACCGTATATTACAAAAAACCAATTTCCAGAGCCCTCCTAAAAAAGCATCTAATGCCAAGCTCTTAGTTATTTCAGATGGTGACTTTATTAAAAATCAGAGAAATTTAGTACGCTCTGACATACCAAGAGGTTCTCCTCTACCCCTAGGCTATGATCAATTTACTCAACGCCAATATGGCAATTCTGACTTCATATTGAATGCTATTGATTATATGTTAGATATTGACGGATTGATTGAAGTAAGAGGTCGTGAAGTAGCTTTAAGGCTTTTAGATATGCAACGGATAAATAGACAAAAAAAAACGTTAATAGGTATAAATATTTTGGCCCCAATAGCTTTAATTTTAATCTTTGGGCTATTATACCGAATGGTCCGAAAACAAAGATTCTCTAAATTCTCTCGATGAAATTTTATCTTAAATTTATCCTCACCATTGCATTATTGTTTGTTGCTGCTCTGACTTTCGTGTTTATTTATGAAGTCACATCAAAAGATAGCAATGAATACTATGATTTCTCCATAAATGATACATCATCAGTAACAAAAATTATAATCTGGGACAAAAGCCCGGATACTGTTTTTTTAAGTCGTCAAAAAAACAATCTATGGTTAGTAAATAATTCATTTAAAGCTAGACCTGATGGAATTGAAACTCTTCTTGAAACAATTTATCGAATCAGACTTCGCAATTTTCCCCAAAAATCAGCTTTACCCAGAATACTTAAAACTATGGCAACTTATGGCAAGCATATAGATTTATATATTGATCATAAAATAGCTAAATCATTTACGGTTGGCACAGAGACGCCAGATCAACTTGGAACCTATATGCTGATGGATGGTTTTGAAACACCTGTAGCTACTCACATACCGGGGTTCAATGGCTATCTATCAAGTAGATTCTTCATTAGAGAAGATCTTTGGAGGACAAGAGAAATCTGGTCATATGAAAAAGAAATAGCAAGTGTTGATGTCTCCTATCCTGACAGTACATCTTTCAAATTAATCAAAGAAAATAATACATTCAGCCTCATTGGACCATCAGGTATAAATCTTAGCGCCGATAACATGTCAAGCCAAGCCTTTTTTAAAGGAATTAGAAAAGCCCAATATGAAGGAATGATAATACCAACTGACAAGGCTTGGAACAAAAGTGACTCTATTCAATTAACTCCTCCTGTAGGAATATTTAAAGTGGCATACATCGATGGGAAGATTATTGAAATGAAAATTTACCGTGTCCCAGGTGGGCCTGATTGGCTTGACGGCGAAGGCAAACCTCAACGCTACGACCCTGATAGATACTATGCCTTTATTAGCGATGGTCGTTTTGTTTTGACTCAACGTTTTGGTCTTCAACATGTGTTGAAAAGTTATCGCGCATTTCTAACATTTGAGTAATTACTTTGTAGTATGAAATTTATAGTATCCAGCAGCAAGTTATTGCGTTCACTTCAAACTGTTAGTGGAGTGATTCAGTCGAATAATACTCTTCCAATTCTTGACCACTTCCTTGTTCATCTGACCCCTGGGAAATTAACTATTACTGCTTCAGATATAGAAACCACTATGACTACAGCTCTTGCTGTTGACTCATCTGAGGAAATCACAGCGGCTATACCTGCTAAGATTCTCCTAGACACAGTCAAAAGCTTTCCTGAACAGCCTTTGACGTTCACCTTGAATTCGAGTACTCATTCCCTTGAAGTTAGTAGTGATTTCGGGAAATATGCGTTGGCATACGTTGACCCATCTGAGTATCCCAAATCAGCATCATTAAATGAGGCAGATTCAATTAACATATCAGAGAAAACACTTGGAACTGCAATAAACAAAACTCTTTTCGCCGCAGGAAATGATGATTTAAGACCTGTAATGAGCGGAGTTTTCTTTCAATTCACTAATGAAGGACTCACATTTGTCGCTACAGATGCTCACAAGCTAGTCAGGTATTCAAGAAAAGATATTTTAGCACCTTCAACTGCTGAACTCATTTTACCGAAAAAACCTTTAACACTTTTAAAAACAACCTTGGGTTCGGGTGGTAATAATGTTTCTATTTCCTACACGGATCAAAATGCCCAATTCACATATGGCGAAGTAACTCTACTTTGTCGTCTGATAGATGGAAAATACCCGAACTTTCAGGCGGTAATTCCCAAAGATAATCCAAACCATTTAGTAGCAGATCGGATGGCATTATTATCAAGTGTGAAGCGAATTAGCATATTCTCAAACAAGACGACCCATCAGGTTAAACTAAAAGTTGCTGGCAATGAATTAAATATTTCTGCCGAAGATCTAGATTTTTCTAATAAGGCTAATGAGCGGCTAACCTGCAACTACCAAGGAACAGATATGGAAATTGGCTTCAATAGTAGATTTCTTATTGAAATGTTAAGCAATTTGGAGAGTGATGAAATTATTCTCGAAATGTCTGCACCAAATAGGGCAGGGATTCTGCTCCCGGATGGTGGCCTTGATGAAGGTGAAGAACTTTTGATGCTTGTAATGCCGGTTATGCTTAACACCTAAAAATTAAACTTTAAGCTATGAATATTCTTGTGATCGGTGATATTCATGGTTGCGTTCACACATTAAAAAATTTAGTCAAGAATTATTGGAAACCTGAAGATTCTGTTTTAATTCTTATCGGAGATTTGATCCATAAAGGACTGCACAGCGGAAGAACATTGCGTTATCTTAGGAAATTATCGAAGAAGTTCCCTGACTCGGTAATCGTTTTAAAAGGGAATCATGAGCAAATGGTTTCTAATGCCTTTTTGAAAGGTAAAAAATATGCTAAGTGGGGAAATCTAAAAAAAGATATTAGATTACAAGGGCTCAATGTAAAAAAAACATTGAAATGGATATGCGACTTACCCACTATTTGGGAAAATGATAATATTGTCATTACTCATGCAGGTATCGCTTTAAATCAAAATAATAATACTGACTTAGACTCACCGAATAGTATTTTAAACAATCGGTCTACAATAAAAAATATTGGAAAACTTCAAATATTTGGGCATATTATTCAAGACAATAATCAACCACGATTTTTCCCAGAGTCAAATTCATGGGGAATTGATACTGGATGTTGGATTGGTGGTGGTCTGACTGCTATTTTAACAGAACCTAGTGGAAAAATTTTAGAAATAATTCGTCAACCGACTATTCAGTCCGATCTTTAACACCTCAATTAAAAAGATTAATTAATTCCTCATAAACTATGGCTAACGGAAAATTTCAGATCCCAAAGGCAATCAATGAAGTAATTGATAGCTATGCACCCGGAACTGCGAGTCGGGAGAACCTGCTAGAAACTTATGAATCCATGTTAAAAGGGTCTGTAGATATTCCTATGCTTATCAATGGAAAAGAAATTAGGACTAATGATATTCGTGATTGCCGTCCACCACATGATCATAAAACAAAAATTGGTCAATTCCATTACGGAACCAAAAGACATGTAGAAGAAGCAATAAATTCATCACTATCAGTTCATGACGAATGGTCATCTTTACCGTGGAATGAGAGAGCTGCTATTTTCCTTAAAGCGGCGGATATGGTCTCCGGATCTTATCGCGCGAAGATTAACGCGGCAACAATGTTGGCTCAATCGAAAACAGTTCATCAAGCAGAAATTGATGCTGCATGCGAATTTGCAGACTTTTTGCGTTTCAACGCCAATTTTATGCAAGAAATTTATGAAAATCAACCTGTTAGCCAAGACGGATTATGGAACAGGATGGAATATCGTGCATTAGAGGGGTTTGTTGTAGCCATAACACCTTTTAATTTTACTGCAATCGCTGGTAACCTGCCTGCCTCTGCTGCCCTAATGGGCAATGTAGTTATTTGGAAACCTGCCGATAGCCAAGTTTATTCTTCATGGGTAATTATGGAAATATTTAGAAAAGCTGGATTACCAGATGGTGTTATAAACTTAGTTTACACTGATGGGCCAGATTTTGGGGACGTGGTATTTAAACATCCGAGTTTTGCTGGCTTACATTTCACTGGATCCACATCAGTATTTAAACATTTATGGAAAGAGATCGGGAAGAATATTGATTTGTACAAAGCCTACCCTAGAATAGTAGGAGAAACCGGAGGAAAGGATTTTATCTTGGCGCATTGTTCAGCTGAACCAGCTGAAATAGCAACAGGTATGAGCCGTGGAGCATTTGAATTTCAGGGTCAAAAATGCTCAGCAGCTTCCAGGGCTTACATCCCAGAGTCACTATGGCCTGAAGTGAAAAGAATACTCATTGATCAAGTTGGTAGTTTTAAAATGGGTAGTCCAGGAGACCCTTCTAACTTTATTACTGCCGTAATTGATGAACGTGCATTTGATAAAATCTCAGGATATATTGATGATGTCGAGCAAAACAATGATGCAATTATAATACAAGGCGGAAACTACGATAAGACAAATGGTTATTTTATTTCACCGACAATTATTCAGGCAAAAAACCCTCTTTCAAAAACAATGTGTGAAGAAATATTTGGCCCTGTGCTAACTGTTTATGTATACGCTGATTCAGATTGGAATGAAACATTAGATCTAGTGAATACGACGTCAGAATATGCGCTGACTGGAGCGATTTTCGCAAAAGATCGAAATGTGATAAGTGAAGCAACTCATGCGCTAAGGTTTGCTGCAGGGAATTTCTATGTAAATGATAAACCCACTGGCGCAGTAGTTGGCCAACAACCTTTTGGTGGTGCAAGAGGCTCAGGAACCAATGATAAAGCTGGTTCGATTCTAAATCTATTAAGATGGGTTTCACCAAGAACGATAAAAGAAACACTAGTTCCTCCCACAGACTATAAGTACCCCCACATGGGCTAATTCCGTTTTAAATTCCCTTCCATAATTAGAAAACAAAATTGCAATTATTACTTTCTTTTTAAAACTTAGCTAAGCAAAGAAAATAACAATTATGAAAGTTATATCTAAAATATAAGTGCCCCGGAAAGATGTGCTAGAGGAATTATCTCAATTTTTTTTGATTCCTACAGCTTTTATTTATGGGTACAGTTTTTTTTGATTATTACAATTATTGTAGGCTTGGCTCTTGTTTATAATTCACTTTCCGAAATTTGCTGGACCTCACGACTTTTTGGCGTGAAGACATGTGAACGCTAATCATTTAAAATTTACTCACAGACTTAAAGATCTAAGAGGGGCAACCAAATTAAAGCTTCGCTTTATCTCAAAGAACTATTTTTCAAAGATGCCAACGCGTAAAATAAAATGAATTCGCTGCCCCCTTTTATTAACTATATTTCAAATTAAACTGGCTTAAAATACTTTAATTCGAACGACATATTTTTTATCGAAATAGCTTCCTTTAAGCCATTTATTTACGGGGTAAATTTGGGTTTTATGACCGCGAATTTCATGAGTTAAATCCCCGCCTTTTAACGCATATATAAAAGCACCTTTTTTATCAGTAAACAAATTTTTGGTGAGAGAAACTAATTTTTCGATACTTGCTACAGCGCGTGTTATAATTATATCAAAAGAATCATCCAGGCTTTCAGCCCTTGAATGAATTGCACTCACATTTTCTAACCTTAATTCTTTCACAATAGCGTTTACAACCTTTATTTTTTTTCCTATTGAATCAACTAAAATAAATTCGATTTCCGGAAATGCTATAGCTAAGGGAATTCCTGGAAACCCACCACCCGTCCCAAGATCTAAGACACGAAGTCCTTTAGATATTGGAATTAAATTTCCTAAAACCAATGAATGAATGATATGATGTTTCCATATTTCATCTTGATCACTTCTTGAAATCACATTGATCTGATTATTCCAAAAGCCATAAAGGGATGGAAGAGAATTTATCTTATCAACAGCATCAGCTGTTAAAAAAGAAAAATTTTCATGCCAGTTCAAAGGGGCGATTATTTTTTCCAAAGCGATATAATTTTATGAATAAAAACCCATCTTAGATAAAATGGGGCAACAATACCATCTTTAGAAGCTGAATATCTTTTAGTCCAAAAAAAAGAAAAAATAATTAGAATAAATTGAATTAATACCCAGCCAGATAATATAATTTTTAATTTTATTAGATCCGCAATAGTGGCTTTCCCAAAAAGGATATTGTAAAATACTATTAATGCCATAATATCAATTAAAAACAAAAATAAAATGGGAATAATAATAGATAATTTTTCTAAAATATGCCGATGCACTTTTCGGTCTTTCTGCGGTTTTAGCTTATGATT
This sequence comes from uncultured Cryomorphaceae bacterium, assembly GCA_913009655.1. Lineage (GTDB taxonomy): Bacteria > Bacteroidota > Bacteroidia > Flavobacteriales > Schleiferiaceae > TMED14. The sequence continues at coordinate 8,756 of CAJVWI010000007.1, read as the reverse complement.
TTTCAAAATTGACGCTAAAGGATCTATAACAGGAACTATTTCCCCAAAACGACTAATATCATTAAATAAAAACTCACCTTCTCCAGCCTCAACATGCATACTAGACAAAAACCCGTTAACATCAAAAAAATGAGAACGATAAAATGCGATATTAACCGAATGCAAACCTGTTATTTTTCGAGTTGATGAGTAATTAAATATCCTGATTGCTCTAATAACCGCCCATAGATTAACTCCTGCTGAGTACAGTCGTGTAGTTGCATTTTGATTCAAATCTGCGTTTACAGGAGCAAAGCTTGCTATCGCACCATTATTTAGCGGTTCCGTTAATTGAGTCAACCACCTCAAGGGATCTTTTGGGACAAAGCAATCAGTATCAACCAAAACTACCTTGGTCCTGTTTGTAGACTTTAACGCCAATGTGATCGCGAGTTTTCTAGAATTCCAGAATTTTTGATTTTCTGGAGTTTTTACCAGATTTACAAGATTATTTTTTTCACTGAGTACCTCTAAAGCAATTGAGGTTTCATACTGGCTCTGATCATCTAAGATGATGATTTCAAGATCTTTGTCAATTACAGAAGTTTCTTTAATCCAATTCTCAAAGCCAACTAAATCGTCTCGACCAACTATTATTAAGGCGATGTTAGATGCGTTTAATTTACCAGTTACATTGTGTCTCCACTTCCAAAATGGCACTGAAATTCTTAAACATAGAACAGCTGAAATAGATAAGGCAATAATTCCAAAATAAAAAATTTGTTCAATAGACTCCTTGGTTTCGAAAATGAATAGCGTTTCCATAATATTGGACAAAAGTAGTCCAAATGAAAGACCTAATTTTGAAGAATGAACTTTGAATTAAAATCTCAAGATAAAGGGAGCGCAGCTCGAGCTGGAGTGTTAAATACAGGTCATGGTAAAATACAAACGCCGATATTTATGCCAGTTGGCACAGCTGGTGCCGTTAAAAGTATTTACACTGAGGATTTGACAATTGATACACATGCACAAATAATCTTGAGCAATACATATCACTTATATCTTAGACCAGGAACCGACATTATAGAAAAAGCAGGAGGAATTCATAAATTCATTACTTGGAAAAAGCCTATGTTAACCGATAGTGGAGGGTTTCAAGTGCATAGCCTTCAACATATAAGAAAAATTACCGAAGAAGGAGTTCAGTTCCAAAGTCATATCGACGGAAGCAGACATATGTTCACTCCAGAATCAGTTATGGATATTCAGAGAAAAATTGGAGCCGATATTGTCATGGCCTTTGATGAATGTACCAATTACCCATGTGAAAAAACATATGCCCGAGAGGCTATGTTAAGGACACATCGATGGCTTGATAGGTGCATAGAATATTGGGATTCAAGTGAAGGAATTTATGACTATCGCCAAGCATTATTTCCAATAGTTCAAGGAAGTACATATTCTGATCTTAGGAAGCAGTCTGCAGAATATGTAGCCAGTAAAGAGGCATTTGGAAATGCTATAGGTGGTCTTAGCGTTGGCGAACCTGCTGAAGAGATGTATGCAATGACCGAAAAAGTATGCTCCATACTTCCAACAGATCGCCCCAGATACTTAATGGGAGTAGGCACACCAGTTAATATTTTAGAAAACATAGCCTTAGGTGTTGATATGTTTGACTGTGTTATGCCAACAAGAAATGCGAGAAACGGACAAATATTTACTTCTGAGGGTATAATAAACATAAAAAACGCAAAGTGGGCTGATGATTTATCCCCTATTGATTCGAATGGTGATTCCTGTGTTGACAATCGTTTTAGTAAAGCTTATTTAAGACACCTCTTTGTTTCCAATGAGGCCCTCGGTAAACAAATCGCATCTTTACATAACTTACGATTTTATTTATGGTTAGTCGAAGAGGCGCGAAAGCATATTATTCATGGCGATTTTGTTTCGTGGAAAAACAGTATGATTCCTAAATTACAATCTCGACTTTAAGGTTAAAGAATAAATGAATCGCTTAGACCGCTATATATTTTTCAGGTTCCTAGGAAGTTTCTTTCTTTTTTTAGGGTTAGTTATGATGATTGCCGTTGTCTTTGACATCAGTCAAAAAGTGGATAATTTTATTAATAAAAATGCAGATATATCTACAATAATCATAGATTATTACGTCAATTTCCTTGCATTTTACGGAACAACTTTCAGCTCATTAATAGTTTTTTTGTCGACTATTTTTGTGACTGGACGAATGGCCAGAGACAGTGAAATAGTCGCGGCTTTAACTGGAGGCGTGTCTTTTCCAAGACTCATAAAGCCTTTTCTATTGGGAGCTCTGGTATTGTTTATCGGCAATTCCACACTAAGTCATTTTGTCATACCCAAAACAAATATTGCTAGAATTCATTTTGAAGACACTTATGTTCAAGATAAAATAATTAAACGTCCAATTAACATCCACCGTCAAGTCCTCCCTGACCACTATATATATATTGAAACATGGAGTCCTGAAAGATTAGGTGGTTATCACTTTAGTTATGAGAGATTCGAAAATGACAGAATGATTGAGAAGCTAATGGCTGACTTTGTTCGATATGACACTTCACAGAAACAGTGGCAAGTTGATAATTGGACATTGCGAACCTGGCTGAAGTCAGGAGAAATGAAACTTGAAAGTGGCCGCAGGCTAGATACATCTTTTGCATTTGACCCGACTACAATAAGTCCAGATCTTAGGAGCACTTCTACAATGACCTCCCCTCAATTATTGAAATATTTAAAAAAAGAGAGAATAAGTGGTTCCGAGGCAATAACTTCTCATGAAATGGAATGGCATAAAAGAATAGCATATCCATTTTCCGTATTTATACTTGTTTTTATAGCAGTGGTTTTGTCCTCTGAGAAAAGAAGAGGAGGTATTGGAGGACAAATTGCAATTGGTTTACTTATTGCCGTAATTTATATCTTTTTCATGCAATTAGGAGGCGTACTTGTCTCCATCCCTATATTCAGCGCTTTTATGGCCATTTGGCTACCAAATTTTCTTTTCACAATTCTAGGCTTTGTGCTATACATCAGAGCCGCAAAATAGCAATTCCGAGTGTCGATAATTTCCCCAAATGACAATTCCCCAATATCGATCCATTATTTCTGGATGCATATAATAGTATTCATATGGGGATTTACAGGAGTTTTAGGCAGATTAATAAGTATTGACGCTCTTCCCATAGTGTGGTATAGGGTATCACTGGCAACAGTTTTTATGGGCTTGTTTTTTCAATTTAAAAAAAGACCATTCTTATTTCCTAACAAACGATTATTCTTTTTACTTTTTTTGAATTCAATTATTATCGTTCTTCATTGGATTACTTTCTACCACACAATCAAAATCTCTAACGTCTCTTTAACATTAGCTTGCCTGAGTACTGGGCCTTTTTTTGTTTCCATTCTTGAACCTATTTTCTTTAAGAGAAAAATTTATATATCTGAAATACTATTGGGTCTTGGTATCGTAACTGGAATGCTTATCCTCATCGAGTCTGTTCAAGATAATGAGATAGCTATTGCTCTTGGATTAATTAGCGCTTTACTTAGTGCTTTATTTTCAGTTTTAAATGGCCGAATAGTAAATAAAATGAAGCCATTGGATATTTCCATTTGGGAAATGGGAATAGGGTCAATTATTTTAGGTGTTTATCTGGCTTTTAATGGCGGCTTAATTCAAGTGATTTCATCTCCTACTCCAAATGACTGGATATATTTGATAATTTTAGCTAGCGTTTGTACTTCCTTTGCCTTTGTGCAATCAGTTAGAATAATGAAGTACTTATCTCCTTTTACCGTCGTATTAACAATTGCCATGGAACCTGTTTATGGAATTATCTTAGCTATAATTATTTTTGGCTCTACCGAAACTATGAATCCAATGTTTTACCTTGGAGCGTCTACTATTCTTGCAGTAATAAGTTTAGATGCATATCTAAAAAAAAGAAAAAGAAAAAGGGAAAATTATTTGTTTAATAGATCGAAAAAATCATAAGAGATTTATACTCTAAGTTTTCCACATTTTAAACAAAAGGCAATGGGAAAGCTTTAATTTTAAACTTTGCATTATTAAATATGGAATACCTAGAATTTGAAGATTCAATAAAAGAAATTGATAAACAGATAGAAAAAGCTAAAGCTCTTGAAATAGAGAGCGGTGTCGATATGAAAGAAAGCCTTCAAGAGCTTGAATCCAAATTATTATCTGCTCAGGCTGAAACCAAAGAAAAACTTACTGCTTGGCAACGAGTTCAATTAAGTCGACACCCCAGTCGTCCTCATACACTTGCTTACCTGGAAGCAATGACTAAAAATTCATTTATTGAATTGCACGGAGATAGGACCGTTAAAGATGATAAAGCAATGGTCGGTGGATGGGGAATGATTAATGATGAATCCTATCTTTTTATCGGACAGCAGAAAGGAGTAAATACCAAAATGCGACAACTACGCAATTTTGGGATGCCTAATCCTGAAGGCTATAGAAAAGCATTGAGGCTTATGAAGCAAGCTGAAAAGTTTGGCAGACCCGTTGTGACTTTAATTGACACACCTGGTGCATTTCCAGGAGTTGAGGCTGAGGAACGAGGACAAGGAGAAGCGATAGCGCGAAATATTTTAGAAATGTCTCGTTTAAAAGTTCCAATAATTTGTATAATTATTGGAGAAGGAGCTTCTGGTGGTGCCCTTGGAATTGGCGTCGGAGATAAAGTCATAATGCTAGAGAACACATGGTACTCTGTTATCAGCCCAGAGTCCTGTTCCTCAATTCTTTGGAGAAGCTGGGACCACAAAGAGAAAGCTGCAGAGGCTCTCAAGCTGACAGCAAATGACATGCTTTCTAATGGGCTAATTGATGGTATTATTAATGAGCCTTCAGGAGGAGCACATAGAAATCCAAGCGAAATGTTTAATATCTTGTCTGAGTCAATTTCTAACCTATATGAAGAATTAAAAAACATACCAACCGATAAGTTGATTAAAAGTCGAGTTGAGAAATTTTGTCAAATGGGTGTTTATGAAGAATCCTAAAAGAAAAACCACCTAAAATGGATAAAGCTTTAAAATCTAAATCAAACAGATCCAACGAGACAAATATTCTGCCTTTATCCGGAGTTGGAAGAATCCCTCCACAAGCTATAGAATTGGAAGAGGCTGTTCTTGGAGCTTTACTAATTGACAGAGACGCTCTTTCTAAAGTAATTGATATTCTCTCTTCCGAAAGTTTTTATGTCGATGGCCATCAAAAAATTTTCGAAGCAATCACTCAACTCTTTGGAGATTCAGACCCAATTGATATTCTTACAGTTTCTCAACGATTAAAAAAGGAAGGTGAACTTAATAATATTGGTGGCGAAGCAAAACTAATTGGACTTTCCACTAGAGTCTCATCTTCTGCACATATTGAATTCCATGCCAGAATCGTAGTTCAAAAACATATACAGCGAGAGTTAATACGAATCTCCCACAATATGATAGAGCAGGCTTATGATGAAACAAATGATGTCTTAGAATTACTGGATGTAGCTGAACAGAACCTTTTCAATATCTCTCAAGGAAACTTGAAAAAAAATTACGAGGGCTCATTTGAGCTGGTGAAACAAGCCCTTCAAAAAATTGAAGATATTTCAAAAAAAGAAGGATTGTCAGGTGTTCCCTCAGGCTTTAAAGCTGTCGATCGTGTTACAGCCGGTTGGCAAAAGTCCGATTTAATTATAATTGCTTCCAGACCAGGAATGGGGAAGACTGCCTTAGCCCTAAGTATGGCTCGAAATATGGCAATTGATCATAATATTCCAATCGGTGTATTTTCTCTTGAAATGTCATCGGTGCAGCTAATTACCAGATTGATAGCCTCAGAAACAGGTATTGACTCAGAAAAACTAAGAAAAGGAAATTTAGAGCCAATAGAATGGCAACAACTTAGCTCTAAAGTTAAAAAACTAGAGGACGCACCAATCTATATAGACGACACTCCAGGTCTATCTATTTTTGATCTCAGAGCAAAGTGCAGAAGACTAGTTGCCCAACATAAAGTGGAAATTATTGTTATCGATTATTTACAGTTAATGACAGCTGGAGTATCAAAGTCTAATGGGAATCGTGAACAAGAAATTTCTACTATTTCTAGATCTCTAAAAAGCATTGCAAAAGAGCTTGATATTCCAGTTATAGCATTATCTCAATTAAGTCGAGCGGTTGAAACCAGGGGAGGAAGTAAGAGACCTTTACTTTCAGACCTTAGAGAATCTGGAGCAATCGAGCAAGATGCCGATATAGTTTCATTTATCTACCGACCCGAATACTATCAAATACATGAATGGGACGATGACGGAACACCGTGCGACGGACAAGGTGAATTAATAGTGGCAAAACATCGTAATGGGTCGTTAGAAAAGGTGCGGTTGAGATTCGAAGCAAACATGGCAAAATTTAGTGATCTTGAAAATATAGGCATGGCTTCTAACCCAGCAGTATATGAGTCAAGAATGAATGCTGCTGCCGGAGATCAATTCGGCGATATCATAGACCCCAACAATGATGATCCTTTTTAAAATTCTTAGCTGTTTGTAAAATAAATGCTTCAAGAAACGAGTCGTATCATATTATGAGCGACATCTAATTAAACATTCTCCATCGACCTGTAACCCTTAATGCTAGTGGAGGTGAAGGGTAATTTTCCACAAGGAAAACAGTATTAGGCAGCCATCCTTGATTCACATTCTGGAAATTTAGTATGATCTCAGCTTCTGATTTAAACCTTACGCCAACAAAAGGACTAATTAGACCACTCAATAATTTGTCATTCTGAATGACAGAATTATTAAATGCAAAAGTGCCTCTTTCAGGAATATAAAAAGGCCGATTCCATTTTCCCGCCCATCCAGATGCATTGATTCCAAAAAATATTGAGGTGTTTGGATTTAAGCTCCATTCTTTGCTGTAAAATAACTCACCAAACCAAGGAGCAATTCCTAAATCTAGGCGTGATGCAAGAGAATAATGCAATTTATATTTGAATGACTTCGCTAAATCGCCAATAATGGAAAATTTCAATACACTATAACCCTCTCGAAATCCCCAAACTGCGTCGTTACTATTTATGGAGTTAATCAAAACATTATCCCCCTGCGAAAGGAGAAGTGAAGAGCTTAGGCGTGTGTGTTTTTGCTTTAAGAATATTACCCCACTCTGGTAAGAAACATTCTCTTGTAATTGCCCCGACCAAAATGATGGCAGCTTTCTTTTTACATTTATACTGGAAAAAAGAATCTCTTTCAATAAATTAACAGGACCAATAGAAAAATTATATGACGCCGACAGGGGACGATATTCTAAATCAAAAACTGCATTACGCAAGCTTAAATATGGATCCCAGATAATGCCATTAGCTGAATCAATTGAGTTACGGCTTTGTAATCTGTTCTGAACGCCTAAAGAAAAATATACCTTTTCATTCAATCCTGAGCGTGAAATTGAGAATTCCGTTCGGCTCTTTTGAGATTCTAAACTATCGTTAATCATTAAACTCGGTGCATCAAATATTTTGTTATGAAAAAAGCCTGAAGACCTAAAATGATATTGGTATTTACTATCCGATAAATTTACAGTTGACATACAAGCCTCCCAGCTCAGGGCCTTGTATAAAGAATTAACATCATTGGAAAATCGAGTCGTTACTAATTCTCTATTCCAATTAAATAAATTAGAATCTAATTGAGTCTTATCCAAAAGACCACCAGTCTCACTGGACTCGCCAGACTGATACCGAACAAAAGCTATCCACTTCAAACCTATTTTCGGACGAATCACCATAGTTTTAAGTAATAAATCATCCCTCAAGTATGATTCATTCACAAGTGTTCCCCGGGTCTGTGTCCTTATGTATCGAACGTCATAGTGTTCGTTTGTATTTACACTGGCACTAGCTCTAAATCCAAAAGACTGACCGCGCCCATGACCGTCCGAATAGAGCCATTCGAGCATAGGTAATGGACCTCTACGAAAATTTAACGCACTTGAATTGTTTCGAGAACTTAAAAATCCAGAAAAACTGTGATCTTCAGCCTCTAGACCAATTAATGGGTCATATGACGGAGAGCCGACACTTCCAATTAAAGTAAATAAATTTGTCCAAATTGGCTCAATACCATGGATTTTGTAATCTACAAAATCGATCTTTCTCCAACCACTAGAATCACCATTAAATAAATTTTCTAAAACCTCAAAACTAGTACTATCATTTTCAAATACAGTATCAACAGTAACATCGTAGAATGGATACAAAGAATTAGAGTCAGCTGAATAGATAGAATACTCAGATGAATCTATACTTTGCGCACCTATATGAAAACCGCAAAATAAAAAACCGAAAAAATTCAAGCAACATCTACTCATCAGTCCAAATTTAAGGGATTTGCAAAACCCATAAGTAAATATTTTAACATTAACTTTTTAAAACGCAAAAACCCTCGCGTCAGCGAGGGTTTTCGTATGAGTTATGGCGGCGTCCTACTCTCCCGGAATTAACCAGTACCATCGGCGCAATCGGGCTTAACGACTCTGTTCGGAATGGGAAGAAGTGATCCCCGACGCAATAACCACCATGTTTTAACAAGGTAATTTGGCATATCGGAAGCAACATAAAAAAATCGGGACAAAAAATCCACGGGTAATTAGTACTACTCGGCTATGACATTACTGCCTTTACACCTATAGCCTATCAACGT
>CAJVWI010000006.1 GCA_913009655.1 uncultured Cryomorphaceae bacterium | reverse complement strand
ATAGAACTGCTGCGTCTATAATATTTTCTGTTAAATAGTAATAGTGAAGACCACAATATTTTATTATCAATCATTGTTGTTTATAATGAGCAATCTGCGCCTATTAATAGGCTTTGCAGTCGATTGATATTAGTTACAGCCGTTTATCTACATTTTCTTTTTGGTAAAGTCCTTTAAGGTCATAAATCACTTGATTTGGAGACGATTTGAGTTTATAGAATTTAAATTCTTTGTGCGCCACAGCTAGAATGATTCCATCATATTCATCTGTCTCTTTTAAATCAGCTAGAAGTTCTATCCCTAATTCTTTTTCAACCTCGTCACGGTTTGCATTAGGATCAAAAACGTCGACTTCAATTTGAAATTCTTTTAGTTCATTGATAACATCGATGACTTTAGTGTTTCTTATGTCTGGGCAATCTTCTTTAAATGTTATTCCTAGAATTAAAGTTTTACTGTTTTTTACAGGAATGTTTTTAGAAACTAGAAGTTTTATGTAAGTGTTCGCTACGTGAATACCCATCGAATCATTTACCCTTCTTCCAGATAGAATTACTTGTGGCTCATAGCCAACCATTTTGGCCTTGTGAGCCAAATAATAGGGATCAACTCCAATGCAGTGTCCTCCAACTAACCCCGGGGTATAATTTAAAAAATTCCATTTCGTGGAGGCAGCGTCTAAGACTTCTCGAGTATCAATGTCGAGCCGGTCAAAGATTAGGGATAATTCGTTTATAAAACTGATATTCACATCGCGCTGTGCATTTTCAATAGCTTTTGAAGCTTCTGCAACTGCCATAGATGATGCGAGATGGGTTCCTGCCTCAATTATGCTTTGGTATAGCTCATTGACAAATTGAGCCACTTTTGGAGTTGACCCTGAGGTAACCTTTACAATTTTAGTTAATGTGTTTTTTTTGTCTCCCGGATTAATTCGTTCGGGACTGTAGCCGCAAAAAAAGTCTTCGTTATAAATAAGTTTACTCGAGGATTCTAAAATGGGCACACAAAATTCTTCTGTGCATCCGGGATAGGTAGTGCTTTCATAGATGACAATATCTCCTTTTTTTAAAATACCCCCCAACATTTCGCTCGCTTTCTCAAGTGGTTTTAGATCAGGAGCTTTGTCTTTGTCAATAGGAGTGGGGACCGTCACAATGAATACATTGGAAGATTTGATAGATTCAATATCATCAGACAGTTTAAGCCCCGAATCCAATGCGCTGGCTAATGAGTCATCGTCAACCTCTAAGGTAGAATCTGTTCCGCTAATTAGAGAGCTAACACGATGTTTATTAATGTCATATCCTACAGTCGGAAATTTTTTCGAGAATTCCACTGCTAGGGGAAGCCCTACGTATCCAAGACCAATTATTGCAATTTTAGATTCTTCGAGTGTTTGCATTCCTATCATTTGATGCAAAAGTAAGATAACCGATGGTAACGATTGGCGTAGTTTGGGTTAAAGGCTCAGGGACATTCCAAATACCAACGCCGCCGTATATCCAATAATGATCAGGGAGCTTAAAAGATGATTTTTATTGGTTTTCAGCATAAGCCAATGGTGCACATGCAATCTATCTGCAATAAATGGACTGTTCCCTCTAAGAATCCTTCGGGTATATACCTGGAGTGAATCAAATACAGGGTACCAAAAGATCACCACAAAAATAAAGAAGGCTGGGATCATGGTATCAATGTTTCCGATTGATACCGATGTTTCTGGGACAATTTGAATGATTCTTGTGGTTGCCGTAGCTGCTATTAGCCCTAGAACTGTTGAACCTGAGTCACCCATGAATGTTTTTGCTTTGCGACGGAAATTGAAAAATAGGAATGCACACAAGGTTGCAACGAATGAGGCCAATAGATAACTTACGGTTGGTTCTTCAATGGCTCCACTCCAGAAGTACAGGAATGAAAATATCACCACAAAATAGCCGCCTAACAAGCCATTTATACCATCCATATAGTTTACCGCATTTATTGTGAACTGGAAAAAGGCTATCATCAAAATCCATCCCCAAATATTGTTCACGCTATTTATACCAAATGCACCTCCAAAGTCTAGAGGGATAAAATTCCAAAAATGGATAACAATAATGCTGGCGAGTACTTGCAAAGGGAGCTTTATTCTGAAGCTTATGGGTCTCCTGTCATCGATAGCACCAAGAAAATACATAAATAGCACTGAAGTTATTAATGCGACTGTTTTCTCATCGAAATCATCAAGCTTAAAAACCCAACTTAGGATTGCTATTGGCACGAAAACAAGTCCTCCAACACTCGGGGTTGGTTTCTTATGAATTTTTCGAATTGATGGCTTATCTAAAAAGCCTTTCTTTTTGGCATAGTTAATTGCCAAATACGTTAAGGCTAAAGTTGAGTTTATGGTGATAAAAAAGTTTAAAAGCAGAGTATTCTCGATATTCAGGATATACTTAAGAAAGATTACTATGATTGCAGAAAAACCAATAAAAATAACTTTTTTCATATATCTAAAAACCAACAGGTGACTTTACAATTGTAAAATGATACTAACCTGTAATGTTGCGGTACCAAAAATAACGTATTTGCAAGACACTTTTGTATACTTGTATTATGAAGCAACTATTATTTTTTAGTATTTTTTGCTTATTTACCTCTGCGATCGACTTAATTGCTGAAGGATCCGTAAATAATCTTGATAAAGTCCTTAAAACGATACTATCAAGGGTTGATAATGAAGTTTGTATCGTCTATGAGGACAGAGTTTCTTGTATAGACTTGACTACTCTTGAAAAAAAAGATTTTAATTTTAACAGCAATGGTTTGAATCTTGAGCAATATCAGACCATTGGTTGTGATGGAGAAAATTATTTTTTAGACCCTCAAGGAGGTGCGATTTTTCGCTTTGAAAAAGATAGTCTGATCAAGTTAGATAATTCCTACCAGCATAAAATGCAACTTGGTGCTTCTATCTTTTCTTATGAAGGAAGTATTTATAAGTATGGTGGATATGGGTTTTGGTCAAGTCGACATATAATAACTCGATTTGAACCTGAGACAAAGGAATGGGAGCTTGTTCCTTTTGAAAACACTAAAAATTATCCCAAGGGAAGACAAAATGCGATTGTTAAAGTTATTGGAGATGACCTTTATGTAATTGGTGGATCTATTTTAAAGGATAAAAACCCTTTGATTTCTTACAACTCCAATGAAGTATGGAAATTTGACTTGATTGATGGTAAATGGAATAAGTTAGGTGAGGTTGAGAATTGGTCAGAAAAATTAAAATTTCAACAGGTAATAGAGTTCAATAAAAACCTGCTGATTGCTAATACTGATGATGATTTGCTAATGGTAATTGATTTAGAAAAAAACACCATAAAAAGATACAATAGAACCTCATTCACTAGAAAAATATTCCATCCAAGTCATTATGAATTGAACATGTTCTATCATGAAGATAAATTTTATGGGTTTTTCAAAAGCGATAATTTAAAAAACGAAGTAAATATCGTGTCAAGAAATTCAGATGAAATATTTGGAGAGCTCATTTCAGAGGATAAGTTTTACTCAACGAAATCCAATTTATCACAGATACTACTTTATTTATCACTCGCTGTATTCATTGGATATTCAATTTTTCAGTACAAAAAAGTAAAGTTAAAAAGCAATAAACTAGTATTAAAAAAAGGCAATTTATATTTCAAAAATAATTTGATTGAAATGGATCCCTTGGGTTTCAAAATATTAAATGGATTCATGACTTCTGATGAACCTATTTATTCTGAAGATATTCTAAAATGGATTGATAAACCCCATTTGGATTATTCCCACAAGACCAGAATCATTAAAGACGTTATCTATAAAATTAATTTCAACATTAAAAGTGCACTAAAATCAATTGAGGATCCTATTCAAATTAATAAATCTAAATTTGATAGAAGGTTAAAAGTGTACACATTGAATAAAACACTTTTTGCAAATAATTGATTATTATTCAAATCCTATATGTCGAAAGTTGAAATTTTTAAAGCAGCTCCAGAGCATGGCTACAAGGAAGAATCTATTCATGTAGACTCTGAGGCCTTTAGAGCTGTAGTAGAAAGTCGCCGGTCTGTTCGTGTTTACGACGAAACACCAATCCCAGAGAGCGTCATGAGAGAATGTCTTAGGCTATCATTATTGGCTCCCAATTCGAGTAATCTTCAAACATGGGAATTTTATTGGGTACGTGATGAAGTAAAAAAGAAAAAATTAGTTAAGTATTGCCTAAGCCAGCCTGCAGCAAGGACTGCTTCAGAGCTAGTGGTTGCTGTAGCAAGACCTGACCGATGGAGAGAGACCAATGCTTTGATGCTGGCTAAATTTGATGAGGCGAAAAAGGTGAAGTTAAAGGCCGCGTATCAATATTACTCTCGCATTGTGCCCATGGCATACAATATGGGCCCCTTCGGGATCTATGGTCCTTTTAAGCAACTGTATGTTTGGGTTCGAGGGTTATCCAAGCCTACACCAAGAGGTCCATATTCTTTATCTGGAATGCGCTTATGGGCTCAGAAGTCCACTGCACTGGCGTGTGAGAACTTTATGTTGGCCATTAGAGCTCATGGTTTTGATAGCTGCCCGATGGAAGGAATGGACGGCAAGCGCGTAAAAGAATTATTAGACCTACCAAAGGGAGCGAGCATATGTATGGTTATCTCTGCAGGCAAAAGGGCAGACAACGGGGTCTATGGCCCTCGAGTAAGATTTGATCAGGATCTATTTATCAAGGAGGTTTAATTAATATTAGAGCAGATTTTTCTGCCATCTCCATGCGTCTTTCAAAGCATCTTCAATAGTTTTTTTTGTTTCCCAGCCTAGCTTTTCTTTCGCTAGTTTAATATCTGCGAAAGCTGAAACAACATCCCCTTTTCTTCGCCCTACGACATTATAGTCTAGTTTTTCTCCTGTTGCCAATTCAAATGCTTTGATAACTTCTAATACGCTAGAACCTTTTCCTGTTCCCAAATTGAATGTCTCTGAGCTAGATTCATTTTCATTATTGAGTAATCTCTCCAGTGCTTTAATATGCGCCTGGGCCAGATCAACTACATGAATGTAGTCGCGAATTGCCGTTCCGTCAGCTGTGGGGTAATCATCACCAAAAACATTTAGTTCTCCACGAATTCCTGCCGCGCTTTGTGTGATAAAAGGAACGAGGTTCTGAGGTACGCCTATGGGTAGTTCTCCGATCTTGCCAGAGGGGTGCGCTCCAATTGGATTGAAATATCTTAATGCAATAGTTTTTAAATTGTAAGCAATCGAACTCTCTTTAATAATCTCTTCGCAGATCTGTTTAGTGTTCCCGTAGGGAGACTCTGCTGGCTTTATGATTTCGTTTTCCGTTATGGGTAATTTTTTAGCCTCGCCATAAACAGAGCAAGATGAGCTAAAAATGAAATTACAATCTCTATTCTCCTTTAAATATTCAAGAACATTGACCAGACTAAATATATTGTTTTGATAATATTTTAAGGGGTCATTCACAGATTCTCCAACGGCTTTGAAGGCTGCAAAGTGAATGATCCCGTCTAATTTTTTATCTTTTAGAAAGAGCTTACATTTCTCGCTGTCTGAAAGATCAATGTTAACCCATTCAGGTCTTGATCCACAGATAGTCTCAATTCCATCTAAAACTTCAGCACGGCTATTGCTCAGATTGTCAGCGATTAAAACCTGATAACCTTGACTAATCAGCTCGACAACTGTGTGCGAACCAATGTATCCAAGGCCACCAGTAACTAATATTCTTTTCATTTTTTACTGAATTTCTGAAAATCTCTGTGCTCCTGCTTGTTCAAGTCGCTTTGAGATAATTTATTGAATGCCTCGTAGGTGATTTTTAACCCTTCAGATCTATTGACCTTGGGTTCCCAATTAAGTATTTCTTTTGCCTTTGATATATCCGGCTTTCTTTGCGTAGGGTCGTCTTTTGGAAGTGCTTTGAATACTATTTTTTGTTTATTTCCTGTGAGATCCAAGATTTCATTGGCGAAATCAAGGATTGATATCTCATTTGGGTTTCCAATATTTACAGGATACGAATAATCACTTAAAAGCAATCTATTTATTCCCTCAATCAAATCATCTACGTAACAAAAACTTCTAGTCTGAGATCCATCTCCAAAAACAGTCAGGTCTTCACCCCTTAGTGCCTGGCCGATAAAAGCAGGAAGTGCTCTGCCATCGTTTAGACGCATTCTTGGTCCGTATGTATTGAATATCCGAACAATACGTGTTTCTAAACCATGATAAGTATGGTATGCCATGGTAATGGCTTCTTGAAACCTTTTTGCCTCATCGTAAACTCCTCTAGGACCGATTGGATTAACGTGTCCCCAGTATTCTTCTGTCTGTGGGTGTACTTGGGGATCTCCATAGACCTCTGAGGTTGATGCGATGAGTATTCTTGCCTTTTTATTTCGGGCGAGGCCAAGGCAATTGTGTGTTCCTAGAGACCCTACTTTAAGAGTTTGAATGGGTATTTTTAGATAATCTATAGGAGATGCTGGACTGGCGAAGTGCAGGATATAATCCAATTCGACATCTATATCAATGTGCTCTGTGACATCGTGATTTATGAAAGTGAAATTTGTTGACTCTTGGAGATGCGAAATGTTATTCAGATCACCTGTGATCAAATTATCCATTCCGATAACATCATAACCTTCGCCAGTATATCTGTCACACAAATGTGATCCAAGGAACCCGGCTGCACCGGTAATTAAAATTCGTGGCATATACTTTCTATTTGGTTCCTATTCCGTGATATACAAATCCTGCAGCTCGCAATTCTGAGGAGCTGTAAATATTACGCCCATCAAATATTATTGGTGTTTTAAGCAAGTCCTTAATTCGATTCCATTCTGGGAAACGGAATTCCTTCCATTCGGTTACTAATAATAGGGCATCCGCACCTTTGAGCGCAGAGTATGAATTGTCCGAATACATAATGCTATTCCCTAAATGTTTTTTTGCTTCAGCGCCGGCTACCGGGTCATATGCTGAGACTGTCGCTCCCAGGGCTATAAGTTCTTTAGCAATCACGATTGAAGGAGCCTCGCGCATGTCGTCAGTATCAGGTTTAAAACTCAAACCCCAAAGAGCGAAATGCTTACCATTAAGGTTATTTCCAAATTCACTCTTTATTTTTTTTACTAAAACATGTTTCTGATCATTGTTTACATCCTCTACAGATTTAAGCACACGTAGATCATAACCGTTTTCCTCTCCAGTTTTGATAATAGCTTTAACGTCTTTTGGAAAACACGATCCACCATAACCTATACCAGGATATATAAAGCTATTTCCTATTCGAGAGTCGCTGCCAATTCCTTTGCGAACATTATTTACATCTGCCCCCATAATCTCGCACAGATTGGCAATATCATTCATGAATGATATTTTTGTCGCAAGCATAGCATTTGCTGCATATTTGGTCATCTCGGCAGAGGGGATGTCCATAAATAGAGTAGGGTGACCATTAAGTGTGAATGGCTTGTATAGTCTTGACAAGACGTCCTTAGCTTTTTCTGAATCGACTCCGCAGACTATTCTATCCGGCTTCATAAAATCATCAATAGCCGCTCCCTCCTTTAAAAACTCTGGATTGGATGCAACGTCAACAATTATATTACTGGATCTAATATCTAGCTCAGTTTTGAGGGCCTTACTGACTTTTTTTGCCGTGCCAACCGGGACAGTCGATTTGGTGACAACTACCGTATAATTTTTCGCGTGCTTTCCTATTTCGGTCGCTACCGAAAGAACATACTTTAGATCAGCGCTTCCATCTTCCCCTGGGGGTGTGCCTACTGCGATAAAAATAACTTCACTATCGACGATAGAATCTTTTAAAGACGTTGAAAATTTTAATCTATTTGCCTTTGAATTTCTATCTACAATGTCTTTTAGGCCAGGTTCATAGATAGGAAGAATACCATTGTTTAAATCATCAACTTTTTTTTGATCGATATCTACGCAGTTAACATTAATGCCAACCTCAGATAAACAAGCCCCCGTAACTAGTCCTACATAACCTGTTCCAACTACTGTTATTTTCATGATGTATTTTTAAAATATGATGCAAATATACCCATGCCTGTTATGTCAAAACTGAATTAAGATTATATTCTTTAATCAACTTTGGATCATTTGATTGATTAATATTGCATTTTTAATATTGCAAGTACAGGTAATACTTACATTAGTGACCATGAAAAAGACAATTATTTTAGGGCCCTGTGTTATGGAGTCAGCTTCTTTATTGGATGAAGTAGCCTCATTCGTACATCAAATGAAGGAGTCCTACCATGATTTTAATTTTGTTTTTAAAAGCTCTTTTGACAAGGCGAATAGAACGAGCAGTGATTCCTTTAGAGGGCCTGGAATGGAAACTGGACTGCTTTGGATGGCAGACATTAAGTCCAAATACAATCTTAAAGTCACTACTGATATTCACGAATCATTTCAGGCAGGCAGGGTAAAAGAAGTTATAGATATTATTCAGATCCCTGCTTTTTTATGTCGGCAATCAGATATTTTGAAAGCAGCAAGTGAAACAGGTAGGCATGTCAATGTTAAAAAAGGCCAGTTTTTAAGCGGAAAAGACATGGAGAATGTTGCTAAGAAGCTTGACGAATATGGAGCAAAATCATACGGTCTAATGGAGCGCGGAAATACATTTGGTTACAATAATCTTGTTGTTGACTTCACCAATATTTTAGAGATGCGGAAGTTTTGTGATCAAGTTATCATGGATTGCACCCATTCCGTTCAAAAGCCCGGTGGTCAGGGAGCGAGTAGTGGAGGCAATAGGGATTTTGTTCCTTACATGGCTAAGGCAGCTAAGGCTTTTGACGTAGATGGGTATTTTCTTGAGATTCACCCCGATCCAGAAAAGGCTCTGAGCGATGGACCCAATATGGTTAAGCTTGAAGATGTAGAGAAAATTATAAAGAGTATTTTATGATTAAGCTTTTAGTTACCGACGTTGATGGCGTTTTAACAGATGGAAAAATATACATGGGCCCCGGTGGCGAACAGGTAACATTTAATGTAAAAGATGGTCTAGGCTCAAAAATTATCAAATCTAGTGGTGTTACTTTAGCTGCAATTAGCGGGAGAGGATCTAATTACACTGAAAAACGTTTGCGAGATGTTGGATTTGACTATGTTTACCTGAATGTGAAAGATAAATTATCAGTTTTAAATAATATTCAAAAAGAAACTAAATTGAGCTGGGATCAAATTGCATATGTTGGGGACGATCTTAATGATATCGAATGTTTAAAAGCTGCCGGTGTCTCTTTTGCTCCCAATGATGCGGCCAGCTCTGTTTTGAAAATTGTTGATCACGTAACAAGACTCGCAGGTGGATATGGCTGTTTTAGAGAAGTTTGCGAATATATATTGTCCAAAGAAAAAATAAATATTGATGAATCATTTAAAGGCAGCAATTGATGTTTTTGACATTGAATTAGGCCAATTAAACCGTGGCCTAGTTCAATTAAAATCAAATAACAGCTTTAATCTATTGGTTGATCATTTAAGTCATACGAATTGCCGGGTTGTTGTTGTTGGAATGGGGAAGTCCGGCCATGTGGGAGGTAAAATTTCCGCATCACTCGCCTCAACAGGAACTTTCTCTTTTTTTCTGCATCCAGCAGAGGCGTATCACGGGGACCTTGGGATGATAGCAAAAGAAGACTGTATTTTGCTTCTCTCCAATTCAGGAGAAACAGAAGAAATATTGAGGTTATTGCCATTTATCAAATCAAATGGAAATAAAATTGTTTCAATTGTGGGAAATACGAACTCAACTTTAGCTAATAATTCGGACTGGATATTGGATGCTTCTGTTCTTAAAGAGGCATGCGCTATAAACCTTGCACCAACTTCAAGCTCAACATTGAGTCTTGTGCTAGGTGATTGTCTAACGGTTGCAATTATGACAGCAAAAAATTTTCAAAAGAATGATTTTGCAAGATTGCATCCTGGAGGATTTCTTGGTCAGAGACTTTTAACCAAGGCTAAAGATTATTTGATTCAAACCGATTCCTTGGTTATAAAAAGTGAATTGTCATTCGATAAAGTAGTTAGCTCTATGTCCACTGGTGGGCAAGGTTTAGTCCTCATTGATGAAGATGGACACCAGGGAATCATCACAGATGGAGATTTGCGTAGGTTTTTAGAAGAATGGGGCAGGGACTCGTTCTCTAAAAAGGCTGTTGATATCATGACCAAAGATCCTTTTTCAATTCATATTAGCGCTACATATGCTCAGATGGAGTCACTTTTCGTTGGTAAAAAAATCAGCACGCTGCTCGTCAAAGAAGACGGGAAGATTGTTGGCCTGGTAAGATCTAGCTCTCTTATGAAATAATAAGTTCAACCTTGTTTTTTGTATTGGCTAGAGTAATAGTCTTGATAAGTTCCACTTGTGACATTTTTCAACCAAATTTCATTTTCTAGGTACCAATCAATTGTCTTTTTAATACCGGATTCAAAACTTTCCCTGGGCTTCCATTCTAGGTCATTTTCCATTTTTCTGGCGTCTATGGCGTATCTTTTATCATGACCAGGTCGATCTTTTACAAATTCAACAAGTTTTCTAGATGTCCCTAATTCTAATTTTAGCTTATTGTCCATCAGATCGCACAGTTGATTTATTAGATCAATATTTTGCAATTCATTCCATCCGCCAATGCAATAGGTCTCTCCAATAATTCCTTTTCTGTAGACTGTTTCAATAGCTGATGCATGATCTTCAACATAAAGCCAATCTCTGGTATACTTTCCATCACCGTAAACAGGAAGAGTTTTTCCATTTATAATGTTGCTTATCATTAAGGGAATAAGTTTTTCAGGGAATTGATTCGGACCATAATTATTTGAACAGTTCGAGATGACTATCGGCATTCCATATGTCTCGTGATATGCCCTCACAAAATGGTCACTTGATGCTTTGGATGCGCTGTAAGGGCTATTTGGGCTGTATGGAGTCTCTTCTGTGAACAATCCTTTAGCCCCTAATGCTCCAAACACTTCATCTGTGCTTACATGATAAAACAGTTTTCCTTCAAAAGAATCCTTCCAGTTATTTTTTGCGCTATTGAGTAAATTAACAGTACCAACAACGTTTGTTTCAACAAATTCCATTGGATTTAATATGGACCGATCTACGTGGCTCTCTGCAGCTAGGTGTATTACGGTGTGAGGATTGTATTTTTCAAAGGTTTGACTCAATGATACGGAATCTCTGATATCAATCTTCTCAAATATATAATTGGGCAGATGATCAATGTCACTTAAGTTCTCTAAATTCCCGGCGTATGTTAAGCAATCAACATTGACGATTCTATCATTTGGATATTTTTTTAAGAACAATCGGACAACATGTGATCCAATAAATCCAGCACCTCCCGTAATAAGTATTGTTTTCATAGCTGCAAATTTATGCTATTTATAGCTGTATTTTTGTCCTGTGAAACTTACTTTGATCGTTCCAACATTCAATGAGGAAGAAGTCCTTACAAGATGTCTTGAGTCAGCAATCGATTTAGTAGATGAGATTTTAGTTGTTGATTCCTTCTCAACTGACGGAACGCTGGAAATAGCAAAAAGTTTTGACGCTAAGATTATCCAAAGGGAGTATGAAAATTCCGCGTCTCAAAAAAATTGGGCCATTCCTCAGGCTTTAAATTCTTGGATCCTTCTTTTAGATGCTGACGAGTGGTTAACAAATGAGCTTCACGATGAAATATCCTTAATAATTTCGCAGAAAACTGAACCGATTGAGTCAGGCTTTTGGATATATCGATCAAATCATTTCTTAGGAAAGCGAGTTCGTTTTTCAGGCTGGCAGGGGGATAAAGTTATTCGTCTTTTTAAACGAGATGAATGTGCTTATGAATCTCAAAGTGTTCACTCAGAGATAGTTACAAAAGGAAAATTGTCAACACTAAGCAGTAGGATGAATCACGATACGTTCAAAGGAATCCCGGCATGGGAGAATAAGCTCATTCGTTATGCAGATTGGCAGGCCAATGACTATCATAAAAGGATGGGGGAAGTTACAGTCTTTCACACTTTAGTAAAACCAGCATATCGTTTCATCAAGCATTTTATTTTAAGTGGAGGCTTTTTGGACGGTTATGTTGGCTATCGTATTTCTAAATATGCGGCATGGTCAGTCTCACTGAGGTACCAAAAGGTCTTAGAGATTCGCTCAAAACATAAATAATCTTTTTGCTATTGCCGGTTTTAAAAAAAAGCTAACGGCTGTAATCGTCTTGAACTCTGACGATATCTTGCTCATCGGATGGATTATCTTCATTGGTATGCTGCCAGAATTCTGCGACCACAGACCAATTGTTTAATCCTACTAGTCTATGACGTTCTTCTTTTTTTAACGTGATGGTTTCTCCACTTTTAAATTCTTTGGCCTCACTTTCTATGTCAGTTTCACTTCGAACAATTCCCACGGGCCCCTCTATTATTTTCCAAGTTTCAGACCGGCGATGGTGGTACTGCCATGACAGCCTGGCTTCGGGTTTAACTACTAGAATTTTCGGAGATAATTTTCCGGTAATTTTCAGTTCAGATACATCCAATCCATTAAAATATATATCTGAAAACATTTGGGCCTGATTTTCATCAATTACAAAAAACCCACCCCAGGGCTTTTCAAAATCATAAGATGAAACTCTCAATCCTGCGGTAAGAATTTTTTCGGATATTTTTTTTAAAAAATCCATTTTTTTTGATCGAGTCATTTAATGATGATATTTATTTGCTGAGTATTTAACACCAGCATTAATTTTATTATCTAAAATATTTTCAATAGGAATTTGAGGGCACGAATATCGTTCAGAATATGCACAATATGGGTTGTATGATTTATTAAAGTCAAGTAAGACTAATTTTTTATTTAAATCCAAACGAATTTCTACGTATCGACCACCTCCATATGTTCGGTTTCCATTTGACTTATCTCCGAACGGAACAAAAAGATAATTCTCCCAACTTTTTTTATGGAATAAGCTTTTGGGTTGAAATGCTATTAGTTCTATATCATCATCTCCTATTGAGAAAAATAGCGTTGCGTATTTTCTGTAAATGGGCTTACGATCCGTTGTAGTTGTCATTTCAAACCATGAACTATCGGAACAGCGCTTCCATGTAACATTGAGAGCAAGTCTTTTATTAATTTTAAAAAATGGCAGTCTTTTAAATTTTATTCTGTCTTTTACTTTTAAAGGAGACTCAGATTCTGATTTAAAAGAGGTATTCATTTCTTTCTGCCAGCTTTTAACTTCCTTCGACTTCCATTGAGCCTCAAGGGGAACAGACCCTAAAGCAAGTGTTGTAATAAGAAATAATCTTACTGCGTAAATCATATTTTATTTAACTTATAGCGAAGTGTATTGTTTTTAAACTTAGCGGACAATATGTAGATGCCGCTTGGGCCACTATTATTTATTTTGAGCTCTTGGTTTCCCTCAATTTCTCCTTCATAGATCAGTTGACCCAATTGATTGTGTAAATAGATCTCTGCTTTATGATCCCAGATATTGTTGAAGTAAATATAATTAGAGTGAGGATTGGGATATGGGAAGGGATTGTTTTGGGGCAATTCTGATTCTAGTTTTAACACACCTGAATTGGTTGACTTTGGAGTTGGGTAGTCTTTAAAAGTAACCCACTGAGCGCTGCCGTCATACTTTCTCCCATGGGACTGGTCTGTTTCAACTGCTGGAAATTTAATCCCATCAATAGTGGTAAAAGAACCGTTTGATTTCTTATAATAAAGCTTTAAGGTTTCACCATTTCCTGAGAGTTTAAACGGCAGATGATTATCATACTGACTGGTGTCACCGCTGGCCCAAAGCATTAAATATCCATTGCCTGGTACTGTTAGGTCTTTCAGGTGAAATAAACCAGGATTAGAAGCCTTATCACTAATATAAATATTTGTCAAGTCTACATTTGTTCCAGTTGGATTGTATAGCTCAATCCAATCACTGTCATCGCCATTCTGATCTAGAACATAATTATTTTTTGGCATCAATTCGTTTATTAGTATTGGTGCTTGAGAGTGGAGTAGATGTGTATAAAATGAACACGGGTAGTTCGAAGACTGGCCTGTTATATCTGAAGCTGTCCAATAGTATTCAATTCCACTACTTGTGTTCGAGGGTTGAATATTTCCTGAATAGTTTCCATCGCCAGCTATTTTGTCTTCCCCAAGGCCATTGTCCAGTAATATAGCAGAAGTCCAACTGCTATTGCCAATTTCTCGATAGTTTACACTAACCTGCAGTGAAGGGGATTCGTCAATTGCATAAACTGTCGCTTGAAGAGGCCCCTTGTTGCTTTTTCCTGAGAGAAGTCCTCCAATCAAAACAGGTTTGCTATTGCCTGAAAGAAATTGATTTAAGGCAAAGGTATTGCGACTTGAAATATATGGGTTGATGCCATGGTCTACATGTCCTCCTGCGCCTGAAGTCCATGATTGCCAGAAATCAACGGAGTCATATCCGTAATCGTACGTATAGAATACATCATCATTTATATGATTTGAAACTTGACTTCTTATTCTTAATCCCTTGTTAATGAAATTATTGGTTGTTATATGTTGTAAAATGACTTTAAGCAAAAGTTGCATTTTATATTGGTATTCAGGAATGCTGAGTAGTCTTTGATAAAGAGCATTGTAGTTTGCAGCATTTCCCCAATTATTTATATTTCGACTAGCCCAGTCCTTGCCAACCCAATCAATACCTAATGTATTGTCTAGATCAAAAGGGATGTAGTGAATGAGTCCATCTTCGGGGTTTTGATACAGGTAGAAATTATTTTTATTGTAAGCATGGTTGTCCCAATGACCGATAGCAATTTCAAAAGCCAAATAATACAGGTACTCATTCACATCAAAAATTGATTCTAATGCACAGGGAAGATTAACAATTGATGTGTTGTTTAATACGGCGATAAAGTTTGAAAGATCACTGTAGTCATCTGACATGTTATTGTTTTTTAAATCATAGGCTCTTCTTCCCCCAGATGTGAATTTATAATCATTGGGATCATTGCTTATATACTCCAAAGTCGCGGGCCAAAGGCATTTGTAAAGATTGCCTGAATCATTACCAAATCTCTTTAAGACAAAATCATCATTTATATGCTCTACGTTCGCATAAACCCCGTAGTAAATATTGTTAATGAATAATTTAACATGATTGGTGTTTGCGCTTGCTAAACCTAAATCTTCAAGAAGGCCCCAACATATTCTGGCTCTCGATACGCTCGGGTCATTGTGTTCACCATTTATATTTAAGCCTTTGACGCCATTCCACCTTCTGCCGCTATTGTATGTATTAAAACTTATTTTGTAAGATTTTTTAGCTGAGTAACGTGATGTGTTTCCCCTTAGGCGAAAACCAACGTCTTCCAATGTGTCCTTCGATCCCTGGTAATCAAAGATGAACTGTGATTTATATTCTTTATCGCTTGTTACATCATTAAAAATCGCTGATAAACTGTCAGGCGGTATTGAGATATAAATACTACTGACTGTTTGATTATCATAAGCAATCTGTCTCGGCGGATTGGGTATTGCTTGCCCCACAATGGTCCCAATACTGTAACCTGAAAGGAACATGAAAAAGAAAATTTTTCTACAGGATATTTTAAGAATTTTCATTTTTCAGATATAGATATTTCATCAATAAAAATATAGCTATTCCCTCCATAGCCCGGATGCCATTCCTCTAATTTTCCCGCATTTAAAAAGTGAACTTCAACAAACGCAATTTTTTCTTCTTTCTCGACTCCAGAAGTCCTATTTTTTTTGCTTAATTCTGTTGCCCATGTCTTTTTATAAGTAGGTTCTTGATTGAGAACATTTTTAAACCTCTTTTTTTTAGCAAGCGACCTGGTTCCATTTATATCCACAGTCCAAATTTGAATTTCTTTAGGAAGCGCTATCCAAGCTCTAATATCCTTTAAAAAAGAAAATTCAAACTGAATATTATAATTGTTTTTTATTCTTTTATTCGGCTTTAGTTTTATGATTAAATCCTGTCCTTGAATTCCCAACCATTCTCCTTTGTGATAATCTTTATAACCAAATATCCCATCAACCAATGAATTTTCTCCTGGATTATATTGGACACTAATGTCGCCCTCAATAACTTGAGAAGTCCAATTATTGGGTTTTTTTGTTGTGTATGCAACCGAGCGATGTGAATTGTCATTTTCTCCACCACGGATAATGGTTTGCGATTTATTTATTTTGAGTTCTTCAAATCCATTGGAATTTTCAATTACCACTTTAGAATTTTTAGCAAAACCTCTTTGAGCGTTAATAATAGGAGCAGGGTTGAGCCTTAAGTCGGAATGTACTTTAAAGGGTGTGTTCACGTAATGTTTCAATACAGAGGAAGTTGGTTTTTCTGCAACAATAAATTCAATATTATCGCTTTGCTCTAATTCTTTATGTGACAAATAAGACTTTTGCTGAATCTCATCGGCTAGATCTAGACTATATCCATGAAGATAAATTGCAGAATCATTGTTGTTGCTTTTGAATAGATTTGTTTCTATTTCTGTTAATTCAACTTTATCCCACAAAGGCGCAGATAGAGTATATTGTGCTTCACCCGGTACCATCGGGTAAATGCCCCAAGAATTCATAACATACCAAGCACTCATTTGTCCACAATCTTCATTTCCCTCATACCCGTTTGGCTTGTCAGAATACATTGTCTTCAGGATTTCATTGATCTTTTGATGTCCTTTTTCTGGACTATTGGTGCATGCATAAAGTGATGCAATATGATGACTGGGCTCATTTCCGTGGGCATATTGACCTAAAAGACCTGTGACATCAGGTTGATGTCTTCCTACAATAACACTACTTTGAGAAAACAATTCATCGAGCTGTCCTTCTAGTTGAAAATTGTTTTTATTGAGCATTTTATTCCATTGTAGCAAATCATGAACCGGTGAAAAACTATATTGCCAAGCATTTGCTTCTGTGAAATTGTTGTTTACTTCTCTGGGATCAAAACGTTTAAGAAACGATCCGTTGTCTCTTGGTCGAAATAGTCCTGTCTTTGGATCAAATAAAGATATCCACCCTTGTGAGCGTTTCCAAAAATGAGAAGCTATGGAATCCTTCCCTAGTCGTCCAGCTGTCCATGAAATACAAGCATCGTCATATGAGTATTCCAAGGTCTTAGAAACACTCTCTGATTCGTCTTGAACACTCAGAAACCCATTTTCCATATAAATAGGAAGTCCATAGGTGCTTGACTCAGCAGTTTTTATCATTGCATTTAATGCTCTTGATGAATCGATAGGTAAGCCTTTGGCTATAGCATCTGCTAACACACTCACGCTATGATATCCAATCATACAATTTGTTTCATTACCAGCAAGCTCCCATACCGGTAGCCTCCCAGATTGATCAAAATGGTCTAACATGGTAACCATAAAATCTTTTGCTCGATCTGGTTGGGTTAAAAGGTACATTGGATGTGCCGTTCGATAGGTGTCCCATAGGGAAAACACAGTATAATGGACATTCAACGTGTCCTGGTAAATCTGATTGTCAATTCCTCGAAATTTTCCATCAACATCACTCCAAATATTAGGAACAATAAATGCGTGGTACAAAGCAGATGCGTAAATACGTTTTTGTTTTTGAGTTCCTCCATATACTTGAGCCTTGTTCAATTCATTCTGCCAACTATTTTGAACTTTATTTTTGACTTGATCGAATCTAGAGTTCATATCCATGTTCTGAAGATTCCCAATCCATTCTGAAATGTTTTTTCTAGCTCCCTTGTTACTCACACCGCTAAGGCCGACGGCAAACTCGATGCTAATATCTTCGACTTTATTTATGTCCGTAGATTCATCAATCCATTTAAATTCGATGATATACGCTCCGTTTTCTAGAGATTTTATTTTTTCTAATCCCCAAAATGGGCTCAAGCATTTCAATTGGGCATAAAGATGCTGCTCTGTTGCCCAACTACTTGATATTCGGGTTATATCTAAGGTTTTTTCATTATTGATATTGTTTTCTATATTTAGTATAGCTGCTTCTTTTAAAGTCTGGTCCCGATATCCTAAATCCAGATAAAACCATAAATGGCCATCTGACTTTGGAAAAGTATACCTGTGAACTCCGACACGCTCGGATGCAGTCATTTCACATAGGATTTCATCTTCTGTCTTGACACTGTAATATCCTGCTTGTGCAACTTCACTCGTCTTGTTGAATCCAATAGTTTCTCTCAAATCCTGTTGGTTTGTCATCGGACGAATTAAAATATCCGCATAGTCACTAACGCCTGTCCCACTTAAATGTGTGTGACTAAATCCATAAAGAGCAGTATCGGTATAGTGGTATCCACCACATCCGTCCCAACCGTCTCTTCTTGTGTCTGGTCCAAGTTGAACCATGCCAAATGGAGCTGTTGCTGAAGGGTGAGTGTGACCATGACCCCCAGTGCCAATAAACGGATCAATATGATTTATTAAGACACCCTGACTAAAAAGACAACGGGAGATTATCAAAAGCACGGTAATTAGTACGTATCGCATACGAACTTGTTTAGATTACTATTAAACCTTTAAAGAATTTGGCAATCTCTATACTTTGGAGCAACAAAAATATAGGTAGAGTTCTTTTTTCGAGACACCCAATCCAACAGTTTTTCTTGTCGTTTTTGATTTTCAACATAATTTTTAAGCAAAGAGAAATCTTGGTTAAGATTTGCGCGATGCGGAGCTATTCGCTGGCGCAATTGTAAAATTCTAAATATTTCTTTTCCATCTTGCTCTCTGACTAATGCTGCAGATGAAATTTCACCAACTTCAATCTTTTCGATGGCATAAAAAATACTACGATCTAAGTCCTCCAGATTCCAACGAGTATCTGTAGTCATAGGGTTCATCATCACTCCACCATTTAGTTTGGATTCGTCATCTGAAGAATATTTTTTCGCTACTTCTTCAAAAGATATTTTTCCACCGATTATATCGACCCTCAGTGAGTCTAGTATTTTTTTTGCTATGTCTAAATCTTCTTGTTCAACTTTAGGTTTAATAAGAATATGTCTTAGATCTAATTCTTCTCCACGTTTAATTTGAAGCTGCACGATATGGTATCCGTAGTCAGTTTTAAATGGTTTCGAAACTTCTCCCGGTCTTAGGTTAAATGCGACGGCTTCAAATTCTTTAACAAATTGACCGCGCTTCAAACCTTTATATTCTCCACCATTGCGATTGCTTCCCGGGTCTTCAGAGTATAAAATAGCCATGCTTGAAAAAGAAGAACCGTTCAAGATTCTTTCGCGCAAAGTATTTAACCGTTCAATAGTTTCTGTTATAGATTCTTTGCTAACCTCTGGCTCAATTATGATTTGGGCCAATTCAACTTCGGTACCTATTAATGGTAGGGAATCGACTGGCATTTCCTGGATCATCTCTTCAACTTCAATTGGGCTTATTTGAATATTTTCTGCTACTGTCATTTGCATACGCTGAGAAATCATTTGATTTTTCATAAGTGGTCGCATTTCTTCTTTTATCAATAGTATTGATTTTTTATAGTATTCCTCCATCTTACGTTCAGACCCAATTTGAGCAACAAGTTGTTGGATTCTTCTATCTATACTTTCGTCAATCTCTTCATTTGTCACTTCAACGGAATCAATAGCAGCGTGATGTATCAAAAGCTTTTCTAGACTAATTTCTTTCAACATATCGCAATCTGATAAAACTCTGCCCTCCTGAGATAAGGCTTGCTTTTGGAAGATTATATCGGACTGAAGAATTATTTGATCTCCAATAGCGGCAACAATCCCATCTACGTTAAGTGGTTGGTTTTGAGCAAAAGCCGAGAGGTTGAAAAGAATAAGAATAACTGTCTTGAATGATTTTCTCATAGTTTTAAATTAGTTGAGACTGAATTCTTTAACATTCCTTGTTAATATTTCTCTAGCAAGATTTAGATAGTTGTCAGCACCTTTGGAATTTGCATCATAAATGAGAATGGGCTCGCCAAAGGAAGGGGCCTCGCTAAGTTTTACATTTCTTGATATGATGGTATCAAAAACAAGCTTTTGGAAATGTTGCCGAACCTCTTCAACTATTTGATTGCTTAATCGCAATCTAGAGTCATACATTGTCAAAAGCATTCCTTCAATCTCTAAGTCAGGATTTTGTAAATCTTGCACACTACGGATAGTATTTAGAAGTTTACCCAGCCCTTCAAGGGCAAAATATTCACATTGAATGGGTATCAAAACATTCGTAGAGGCAGTAAGAGCATTTAGGCTTATCAAACCCAATGAAGGAGCACAATCAATAATTATATAATCGTATTTATTTTGAATTTTCTGTAAGGCAAGTTTTAATTTAAACTCTCTTTTTTCCTGATCTACCAGTTCAATTTCTGCTCCTACTAAATCAACTTGTGACGGTATGATCCAAAGGTTATCTTGATTTGATTTGTGCGTAGATTCCTCAGCTGACGCTTTTCCAATTAGCACATGATACAGGCCGTATTTGGAATCTTCTAAATTAATACCAAGAGCAGAAGTTGCATTGGCTTGCGGGTCTGCATCTATTAGTAAAACTCGTTTTTCTAAGAACACAAGAGAGGACGCAAGATTTACAGCAGTAGTGGTCTTGCCCACACCGCCTTTTTGGTTCGCAATTGCAATCACTTTAGTCATAAAGTAAAATTAAAAAACCCAGTACGCATTGTGTGTCTGTTTTAATTTTTAAGTCAGAAAGTTATCAGCAATTCTTTAAAACAATTATATCGTATCCCGAACAACTCCACAAGTCAGCATCATATCTCCAAAAAATGGATTTGAAATATCATGTTCTAAGGACAGCCAAATCCCACCAGAGTTATTGAATGCCATTGGGCAATATTGAATGTAGATACTGGTATCTTTATTTGAAAGAATGCTCTCGTTTTGTAAAGCTTCATAGATGAGTTGAGACAACTCAAAAAATGATTTTCTTTTCATTTGAATATCCTTTGCATCAATAATATTTAGGGTAATTTTTTTTAATCCTCCGATTCTTAAATTTATAGTTCCCTCTTTTTGAATTTCATTGTCTAAAACATTTTTAAGCCCCTCTGCGGCAATATTTGTCTTACTCATGTCACTTGTTATCAGTGCATCTTTAATTCTCAGATACTGCCCTAGAATGTCATTGCTGTATGAGGTTTTAATCTCGGTATTACTATTGGAAACTACAATTTGAGTGGAAGAATCACCAGAGTTTTGACAACCTGTGGATAAGACCACAAAAATGCAAATAGAATTTATAAAAATTTGTTTAAACATGGAATTAGTCTGAATTAGTTGATTGTGCGTTTCTCATAGGATTGCTGGAATATCTTCCCCATTTACTTTTTTGAGATAAAGCCTCAAGCTGCATTTCAACCTGCCGGGGCCATAAATTGTTGTATGTATCGCAATCGGCAAGCTCCAGGAATGGGTCTATTTCTATTTTTACTGCTTTTTTAGAAAAATAGACGGTTTTTGTAAATTCTTTTTCATTTTGAATCCATATTTCTGCAGGATATCGATGAATCTTTCTTGTTCCATCTTCAAAAGTGAAGCCTAATACGATGGGACTTATAAGTCCTCCAAGATTGCTTATTGTAAATTCATGTAAATACCCGTCTGTTTCATTTTTGAGTCTTGATAATTTCTCTTGTTCACTAGGTTTTAATTTATACCTGTCGTAGCTATTATAAAAGTCATTTGTTTCTGGCACTCTATCCACAACAGTCGGGGGAAGCTCTTTTTGATTTCTTATTCTCCCGATATGTCTTCTTTTATCATTTTCACCTGTTTTTCTGCGTTGATTCTCTAGCTCCTTAGATTCTGTTGTGGGAACCTGTGCAATTCGAACTTTCGTTAAATCTAAGTCCACATATTCTGTGCTATAAAACCATCCTCTCCAGAACCAATCTAGGTCAACTCCTGAAGCATCTTCTAGTGTTCGGAATAGGTCTGCTGGGGCAGGATGTTTAAATGCCCAACGCTCGCAGTAGGTTTTAAAAGCAAAGTCGAAGAGCTCTCTGCCTAAAACAGTTTCTCTTAAAATATTTAAAGCTGCTGCTGGTTTGCTATATGCATTGTTCCCAAATTGAAGTATGCTCTCAGAATTTGTCATGATCGGTACAATATTTAATGCCGGGGATCGCATGTAGTCAACAATTTTATATGCAGGACCTCTGCGAGAAGGGTAGTAAATGTCCCATTCTTGTTCGCATAAATATTGAACAAAAGTGTTCAAACCTTCATCCATCCATGTCCATTGACGTTCATCAGAGTTAATGATCATGGGAAAGAAGTTATGACCTACTTCATGTATTATTACTCCAATCATAGCATATTTAGTCGCTTCACTATATGTTCCATCTTTATCAGGTCTGCCTCCATTAAAGCATATCATCGGATACTCCATTCCGATTCGATTTGTGTGAACGGAAATCGCTCTTGGATAAGTATAATCAATAGTATGTTTTGAATAGGATATCAGACTATGAGCAACCACTCTAGTGCTATATTGCTCCCAAAGCGGGTTTCCTTCTTTTGGATAGAAAGATTCTGCAGTGACTGTTTTGTTACCGATTTTCACAGCCATAACATCCCAAATGAATTTCCTGGATGTGGCAAAAGCAAAGTCACGAACTTTTTTTGCATTAAAAACCCATGTTTTACGACCGTTATGTATTCTCTTTGATTCAGGACGTTCTGCGATCTCAGCCTCTTCTTGCGTCACTATCATAACGGGTTCCGAATAGCTTTTTCTCGCTTTCGCTAAGCGTTGTCTTTGAACGGAAGAGAGTACTGAAGATTCATTGACTAGTTCACCTGTTGCTGCAACGATGTGGTCTTCGGGTACATCAATAGAGACTCGATAATTACCAAACGGCAGGGTAAACTCTCCTTGACCCAAGAATTGCTTATGTTGCCATCCAACGTCATCCCCGTATACAGCCATTCTTGGAAAAAACTGTGCAATAGTATATAATGTATTGTCTTCTTCTTCAAAGTACTCATAACCACTTCTTCCACCATCTTTCATTCGATCGTTGATGGTATAATTCCAAACAATATTAAATTTCATCGAATTTCCTGCTTTTAAAACAGAACTTAGATCAATGCGCATCATGGTATTCACAATCGTGTGCTCTAAATCTCTTCCTGATTGGTCTTTAACTTTTGTGATCTTAAATCCTCCATCAAATTGGTCAATGTATTTTTTTGATACTTCAGCTGGAGTTATAGAACTCGGTAAAGAGCTTTTTGACATGAGATCTGTCATAGATCCAGGCTTTCTCTTATTTTGATCCAACTGAACCCATAAATATTTTAAATCATCGGGGCTATTGTTTATGTACGTTATCCATTCATCTCCGTTTATCCTGTGTTGTGCTTCATCCAAGGATAGGGTCATATCATAATTTGCCTGATTTTGGTAATATGCATGTCCGGGAGCCCCACTTGCAGTACGGTATTCGTTTGGAGTAGGAAGCTCATGAGATAGTTGTTTGAATTTACTTGTGTTAATACGCTCAAGCGGAACACTTTGCGCCAGTAGAGTAGAGCTGACGATCAAGAAGCAAATCGCGAATATTTTCTTGGTCATAATAGAGACTTTTTGTAGCGTTTTTAAAGAACTGTAAATATAGTGGAGTTGGCTGTTGTTACTTCGTGCTGATTGAATCCTTTTTGTGGGTCTTTCCGGATAGCATAGATGTTTTTGTGATCTTTAAATAGATCAAAAAGGAACTCGTCATGTATTTCAAACCTCCTACCACATTTGAATCTTATTTCAATGTTAATCGATTCTGGACTGTAAGTATATCCGAGAATTTCATAATCGACAGGTTTTCCACTGATCTTAAAAATTTGAATTTTGGAATTCACATATTCTTCTAATAATGTATGATTTTTCTCATTCATTAAATCTAGTCTAACACTAGTATCATTGATCGCGGAGAGGGCGAGTTCTAGGTCTTCAGTAAAGACTTTTTTACTTAGCTTCCATTCACTAGTTTTTATCGAGAGAGATAATTTAGCAGACGATACATGATACGGGTGGGGCGGCGACGAAAATGCAAAGAAACTTAGAAGTCCCAACGATAATGTAAAAAATATTTTTTTCATGGATAAATTAGTATTCATAGTTCAAAACGCATACCAGTTGCGGCAATATTGAATCCTTTTTCATAAACATATAAATACTCCTTGCTTCGGCTGTCAAATAACCTGTTGCTATGATTAAAGTGGATAAAAAAGACTTTCGCTTTTTCCTTTGCTTCCCAGTTTTCCCATTGTTTGATACTTTCAGAAACAAATGGATGAGGAATTTCAGACAAATTTCTATTTGGTAGTTCAGATTGACCATAGAAAGTTCCGTCTAAAAGGGCATAATTGACTGTTTTTATTAGACTGTCTATGTCTATTTTCCACTTTGCCCATTTGTCAATATCCGGAATAAAAAGTAGTGTTTTTGTTTTGCCTTCGAAAAGGTATCCATATGTTTCGGAATATTCATCACGGTGAGGGACTTTAAGTGCTCTAATCTTTAATTCAGAAAAATGTATTGACTGTTTTTCATTAAATTCTCTTAAATGAATATTATTGAATTCTACAAGTTGACTCCATGGCCCGTTGTTTTTTAAAAAATTTGTAAACCTTGGGCCACTAAAAACATCAATATTATTTGTGTTCATCGCTTCTCTTCCAAGATTTATTAGTCCCGTATAATGGCCAATATGGGCATGAGTCACTAAAATGGTGTTCGGAGAAATGTTATTATTTAATTTACTCAGGTGACTCCATTGAGCTGTTAAGTCGGGCGTTGCTTCTACAAGGATAGCATTGCTATCTGGAAGAGTGATACCTAGACTCGTTCGCAACGAGCTAGGGAGATGATCACCATAAGCATCCACACAACATGCCTTTATGCAACCTGCTTGCGGTCTTCCCGCATCTTGCGCTATACCAAGAACATGAATGCTGACTTGACAAATTAGTCTGTTTGAGGTTAATGTTGAAAGAACAATGAAAATCCTAAGAAGTTTCGAAAATTTATTTATTTTCATTTTCATCACTATCTTGTTTATTTCCCAATGCAAAACCTTCCGAAAACACTTGACAATAGGTCATCAGCAACCACTTCTCCTGTTATACTTCCTAGGCTATACAAGGCGTCTTTTAATTCATAAGCTATAAATTCCCCACTTACTCCATTGTTAAGTCCATCTTCAGCTTTTTTAAGACTTGTTAGTGAGGAGTTTAAAGCTTCTGCATGTCTAATATTTGCAATCAGAACATCAGAACTTCCATTCCATTGATCATCATCTATAAAAGATGATAATTTCGTTTGTATGTTTTTCAAATCAACATTGAGTCCAGTATGAAGTGTGTTTGGAAAATGTTTGAGATAATCTACATCACCCCATAAATCTGATTTCGTGAGAATTTTTAAAATATCAGCATTTGGAGAGCGATTAACTATTTCTTCTTCTAGTATTTTCGCTTCCTCCAGGGAGCAGCAGGTGGGGTCAATAAGAAATAATATTATTTGACCTTCTGACATTAATTTCCAAGATCTCTCTATCCCTAACCTCTCCACTTCATCTTTACTTATCCTAAGTCCTGCAGTATCAACTATTCGGAACAGGTGATCTCCTAGTCGGAACTTTTCTTCAATACTATCACGGGTGGTTCCAGCAACTTCTGTTACGATTGCTCTATCCTCTCCTAAGAAACGATTAAGTAAAGTTGATTTCCCAGCATTAGGTGCACCAGCTAAAATTAAAGGAATGCCATTTTTAATAGCGTTACCTAATGTGAAAGTATTTAACATTTTCTCAATCTCAGTTTTGAGATCGCGGAATAATTTATACAATGCTGATCTTTGAGCGAATTCAACATCTTCCTCTACAAAGTCTAATTCCAATTCGATAAGTGCTGCGAAATCAATTAGCTGCTGCCTAAGCTCTTGAAGCCTTATTGAAACACTTCCTTTCATCTGTCGCATTGCAAGGTCATGAGCAGATCGAGATTCGGAGGCAATTAAATCACCTACGGCCTCTGCTTGAACTAAATCTAATTTACTATTTAAAAATGCTCTTTGCGTAAACTCTCCCGCTTTAGCAATGTCTGCACCGCTTTGAATAAGTTCTTTCAATGCAGATTGCAATATGTATGATGATCCATGAAAACTGATTTCGATAACATCTTCACCTGTGTATGAATTTGGGCCAGGGAAATAGACCAATAAAACCTCGTCGAGAATATCCCCATTTTTTTCATAAAATTTGGAAAGAATGGCCTTTCGAGGGGTCCAGGATTTAATTTTTGGAAAATGAATGGATGCGATAGAAAGACAATCGTTTCCTGAAATACGAATTATTCCTATAGCTCCTGACCCGCTTGGTGTTGAAAGTGCAACGATAGTTTTCACTATACGAATGTACGATACCTCTTTTTCCTATGATCTATTGATTGATGAGAAGAATATCAAGTTAATTTATTCGACCTTCCCAAAAGAAAAATGGTAGGTGCTTTATGAAAATTCTCAAATTTTTTGATTTTTCTCCATTCCGCTATTGGCTTACTGAGTATAAATTCTGTTTCACTATTCAGGTTTGCTGCTGCGCACAAAAATATATCAGGCCCCATTAGTCCGCAGAGTTCCTCAATGAGTTTTGTATTTCGGTAAGGGGTTTCTATGAAAATTTGCGTAATGCCATTTCTAACATCTTTTTCTGATCTTAAAAGAAGTTTCTTTCTGTCTGATTTGTCATGAGGCAAATATCCAATAAAGCTAAAATTTTGACCATTAAAGCCACTAGCCATCAGACCTAGAAATATTGAAGATGGACCTACCCAAGGTTTAACTTGTATTCCTAATCTGTGAGCCGTCTCAATTATTATGCTCCCTGGGTCGGCAATTGCTGGGGCTCCAGCGTCAGATATTAATCCCATGTTGAGACCATTTAAGCAAGGTTCAAGGAGTCGAGAGTCATTATTTTCTTTACGAAATTTATCCAATGGAAATAAACGATGCTCTGAAATGGGTATGTTTGGTGAGATAATTTTTATTTTTTTTCTAGCAATTTTTGGAGTCTCAACTATCCAGTCTTTAATATTATCGGCACAGTCAATTAAACCGAGGGGAATAGTGCTTTTGTGGTTAAAGTCAGAAATTGGAACCGGGAATAAATGCAGCGTGCCAAAACTCATTTTATAGAATCTTTTACCGATGTCCATTTATTTAACCAGTCTAATGATGCTTTTTTTAACATTTGGAATACATTTTCAAAACCATCATTTCCTCCAAAATAAGGATCAGGAACTTGACGGTTTTCGTTTGGGTAAGTAGAGTCCAGGAACAAGTGGATTTTATTTTTGTGAATTGGGTTTTTGGATAATTTTAAAATGTTTGTATAGTTGGACGCATCCATCACAAATATTTGATCAAACTTATTAAAGTCATCTAATTTAAATTGCCTGGATCTTTGATGTGAAATATCAATGTTATGAATAAGTGTCGATTGCTGTGCCCTTATATCCGGGGCTTCCTGGGTATGGTAGTCAGATGTTCCTGCGGAATCCAGAAACCATTTTTTGGATAAATCAGATCCAATTCTGTCATGTAATAAACTTTGAAATACTCCTTGGGCAACAGGGGAACGACAAATATTCCCTAAACATACAAAGAGAATAGATTTTGGTGTCATCCCACCAATGTCAACTTTTTCTTCAAATCATCAACAAATACTCTGAACCTTTTGTCTGTTTCTGCCAAGTTGCTTACCGTTCTACACGCATGTAAGACGGTTGCGTGATCTTTATTTCCACACTGCGCACCTATTGCAGCTAGACTGTTTTTCGTCATTTTTTTTGCAAAAAACATGGTAAGTTGCCTTGCTTGGACAATTTCTCTTTTTCGTGTTTTGCTCTTAAGAAGTTCCACTGGCATGTCAAAATAATCACAAACTACTTTTTGAATGAAGTCAACACTAATTTCTCTGGTTGTGTTTTTGACAAACTTGTCGATCATTTGTTTCGCGAGCTCAACAGTGATTTTTTTTCTATTCAATGAAGATTGAGCGAGAAGAGAAATTAAGGCACCTTCTAGCTCCCTAACATTGGTTGTGATGCTATATGCAAGATATTCAACAACATCATCTGGCATTTCGATTCCGTCTGAATATAATTTTTGACGTAAGATCGCTATTCGGGTTTCTAAGTCCGGTTTTTGTAAATCAGCAGAAAGACCCCATTTAAATCTAGACAACAGACGCTGCTCCATGCCTTGCAAGTCAACTGGAGCTCTATCTGAAGTGAGGATTACTTGTTTGCCCTGTTGGTGCAAGTGATTGAAAATTTCAAAGAAAACATCTTGAGTTTTTTCCTTTCCACTAAATGACTGGACATCATCCATTATTAAAACATCAATTAATTGATAGAAATGAACAAAATCATTTTTAGAATTATTACGAATAGAATCAATAAACTGCTGAGTGAATCTTTCGGCAGATACATAAAGCACAGTTTTGTCTGGAAACCTATCTTTAATTTCTATTCCTATTGAATGAGCAAGATGAGTCTTTCCTAGACCAACTCCACCATAGATAAGTAAAGGATTGAATGAAGTCCCTCCAGGTTTTTGAGCAACAGCGTATCCAGCTGACCTTGCGAGTCTATTGCAGTCACCTTCAATAAAGTTCTCAAAAGTATAGTTAAGATTAAGTTGGCTTTCTATGTTCACTTTTTTTAATCCCGGGATGACAAAAGGATTTTTAATTCCTTCGTCACCTCCAATTTTGGCAGGTAAGGAAACTTTTTGATTTTCAATTGGAAGTCTATTTGAAGAGGGTATGTCTACTTTATTTACCTCTAAATGAGCAGTATCTTGATCCATGACTATTGAATACACGAGTCGAGCATCTGACCCTAGTTCTTTGGTTATTGCAGACTTTAGCAGCTTGATATAATGAGCTTCTAGCCATTCATATACAAATTTACTTGGGACTTGGAGTGTTATAACTTTACCCTGAAGCTTTATTGGACGAATTGGTAAAAACCATGTCTTATAAGCTTGCGGGCTTATATTGTCTTGAACATAAATCAAACAGTTTCGCCAAATTGCATCTACAGTGTGCTCCATGTGTCTTTAAAATTCTTTACTTTTATCTATTAAATGATATGTGTCAAAATTGAGACAAAAGTGTCTCACATGAACTATCATATCGGTAAGCGAAAGTGTCAATAAAATCCGTTGAAAAAAAATTGTTTGACTATTGATTTTAAAGTTTTTTTTACTCATGTTTAATTTTTGCTATGCTCTTGAAGCTCAATAAAAATATATTTAAGTAATTCATAATGAACAATGTAATTCAAATTTAAATGGTTGTTTCAACATGTAAAATTAGAGTCAGATACGCGGAAACTGATCAGATGGGATATTGTTACTATGGTAATTATCCTGCCTTTCTAGAAATGGGCAGAGTAGAGGCACTTAGAGAACTTGGAATTAGATATCGAGACCTTGAAGAAAAGGGTGTCATGTTGCCAGTTTCGTCCTTAGAAATAAAATATAAAATTCCGATTCGATACGATGAACAAATAACAGTTGAAACTAGAATATCAAAATTACCTGAAGGAACAAGAATACCTTTTAGTTATAAAATTTTTAATGAGAATGGAGATTTAGCTACAATAGCAGAAGTTATTTTAGTTTCCGCATCCGTTGCTACGGGAAGACCTCAAGCGATGCCCAAAGAAATATTAAATGCTCTAAAATCTTATTTTTTATAAAGCATCAACTTTGAGAATTTCGATGATGTTTTTAGGTAATAAACTCCTGAATTCCAATATGTTAAGTTCAATAATTTGGGTAAAGGTCCCGACCACATAATTTTACCATTTCCATTAGATATTTCAGCTTTTTCACCTTGAATAATTTCAGGGACAGTCCAAACTCCTGAGGTGAAAAAATCAAAATTTATTTTTTCTCCTGTATTACTTGGGTTGCTAGCCTGGGGGGTAAGGATTTGCCATTTGGCAAATTCTAAATGAATGTCATTTGAGTGCGCTCCTGAAAAGAGAGCTGAATCCGCTGCTAATACCCAATTTGCAGCTACTGGAAATGTCATGCCAGATGTCCAG
This sequence comes from uncultured Cryomorphaceae bacterium, assembly GCA_913009655.1. Taxonomy (GTDB): domain Bacteria; phylum Bacteroidota; class Bacteroidia; order Flavobacteriales; family Schleiferiaceae; genus TMED14. Next base: position 70,605 of record CAJVWI010000006.1, on the reverse strand, counting down.
TTGTGAATTGACTCAAGAATGAGTTTGTCAACAGTCTCTGAACCATATTTAATCCATAGCTGCATCAGGGGATCTACAAATAAGTCAGTATGCTCATAGATTCCTGAAAAAGATATATTAGGATACATTTTCATTTGAGAATTTACAGCAGATCGACCACTCCAGAATTCATTATGACCATCCCAGGAAAATACGTTTTCCCAATTAAAATAATTTATATTTCGTGAATAGCTTGAAGCAAAATAATCACCCAATGCTTCATCTAGGCATTGTCTTTCTATCCCAAATAGACTATTTGGTGAGGCGCTATGTGAAATCGCATGGGAATATTCATGAATTATGACATCAGCATCTTCCGCATCATCTACTCCGCCTTCCCCGAAAAGAAGAGATGGTGGAGATGTACTTGGATCAAAAGCTGAATTGTCAGAACCATTCATTGCATTTACATCCACAGGGATGGAATAATTAACTAGATGACTAAATCCTAGGCTGTCAATTCGATATTTCATTTTTGTTATGTGAAATAGGGCATTGGTCATCTCAAATTCCGGATCACTTCTTGAAGATATGAATTCTCCATTATTTGAGGTAGGAACAACGTTACTTGGAGAATCGAATTCGGATATATTCGCCGCGAAATTACTAAGCGTAAAGACTCCAGAAGAATAATTTAACAATAATTCCGCTGTATCCTGAAGGGGTTGTAATACATTAAGATTTTGATCATTAAGATCTTTATGCGATCCACCATAATTTACTTGAGCTTTAGTTAATGGATCTGGATTAAAAATACTTACCAATCCAATCGTATCGGAATAATAAACTAAGAGACTTTGTTGGTGAATAGTATTACCGTTAAGGTCTTCCCATATTCGAATCTTTGATGGTCCAAAATTATTTCTGCTTTTTTCATCTCGGACTGTGCTTTGAACAAATCTATTTTCTAAAAAAAACCAACATGAAGCCTTCGCTGATGGGCTTTGAGTTCTTAAATCTGGAATTGAAGCAAAGGATGCTGCTAAACCTGCTCCATTATTTTTGATGTGGATATTTGCTTGTGCTCCAACTATGGGTAATCCATGTAAATACAATCCAAATTTTACATGTTCTCCTCCTGCAGATTTAATCGTTTGCAGTGATTGCCATTCAAATGGTTCATCAACATTTGATTTCTCGTTTAACCATGTCTTCCAATCATTTGTTTCATGACTCTTCAAAGGGCTTTGAATCCATGCAAACTTTACCGGTAGGCTCTGGCTTTTTATACTATTGGATGAAATATAAAATATTAGAAGAAAAAAAGTAAAAAAAGATATTTTATTTAATAATCGCATTATTTTCTTAAGTACGTGAAAACTTCATCATTGTCAATACAATATGATTTTTTCAATATCGTATTTTTAGGTAAAAAAGGAGCTTTAACTCCATTTTTTAAAGTTATTTTATTTCTAATTATTCTGCACTCATTCCAGATAGATAATTCAAAAAAACGATTAATTGTATCGGCTCCTCCTTCGATTAAAATGCTTCTAAACTCACAAGTTTGGAGATGTTCTATGAGGCTCTGCTCTGCGGATTTTTCAGAATTAGTTCTCCATATTATCCAGTTATCATTGATTGCCTTTTTTATGATTATTTTATCTGTTATTTTTTTGGTGGGTATCCAAAGAATTTTCTTTGGATTTGGCCCTGATGAAAATCGAACATTTAGTTTTGGCTCATCTTTTATGAATGTTTTTATCCCAACGAGTATTGCTTCTTCTTGACTTCTCCAAGAGTGGACTATTGGCTGAACTGAGGGAGAACTAATTTTATACGGTTTAATGTTTTTTGAGTCTCTTAATCCATCTATGAATTTATCTGAAGATTCTGCCCATTTTAAGACAATGTATGGAAGCCCGTGAATAATGGATTTGAAAAATCGTTTATTTAATTCTTGACATTCCATTTCATTAACTCCAACGGTAACGTGCACGCCAGCTAATTTTAGTTTTCTAATTCCAGACCCCGAAACTTTTGGATTTGGATCTCTTGATCCAATAATCACTTTCTTAATTCCTTTTTTTATGATTAGATCTGCGCATGGCGGTGTTTTACCAAAATGACTACAAGGTTCAAGGTTTACATATAATGTTGAATTTTTAACAAGACCCTCATCAATTTTTTTTATTGACTTGAAAGCCATTACTTCTGCATGATCTGAGCCATATTTATAATGAAACCCTTCTCCGATTATTCTGTTATTATGAACAATTATTGATCCTACTCTTGGATTTGGATGATTCCATCCTCCAGAATTTGCTGCTATTGAAATACATCGATTCATCGCAATATTGTCATTCATCAGACAAATGTACATACTACCTTTATGCTATGAAATGTGCTACCGCTCAAGTTACTTTTCTTGAATCAATGTTTCAAGTTTATAAAAGCCGATCAGAGTCAAGGGCTATATGGTCTGAGTGGTTGCGCTCAAGGCAAGGTGGTAGGATATCTTGGGAGCTTCGTTTTAATCAAAACCTATCTGAAGAGGAAAAGCTTATTTTTTTTGAGGACTTAAGGAAATTAGAAGCATCTATGCCGATTGCATACGTATTGGGTGAAATTATTTGGGCAGATGTAAAATGGAAAGTTGATAAACGTGCTTTGATTCCCAGGCCGGAAACCGAAGAGCTGCTGCAAGCCATGTTAAATGAAGTGAATCCTTCAGATAGAATTGTAGATGCATGCACAGGTTCTGGATGCATTGCCATAGCTACAAAGCTAAAAGCCCCAAATACTCAGTTAATAGCCTTTGATATAAGCACTGATGCATTGGATTTGGCCAAGGAAAATGCGGAGACTAATAATGTTCAAATAGAATGGCATAATTCAAATCTATTAGGTCCAATTCCTGATTGGGTGAGCATAAGTAAAGATGATATTTGGATTTCAAATCCTCCTTACATACCGGTTTCTGAAATTTTAGATAAGTCCTTAGGATTTGAACCTGAAATGGCCTTGTATGTTCCTGATGACAACCCTATTGTTTTTTATCAAAAAATTATTCAATGGTCTCTAAGAGGACTAAAAAAAGGCGGTTTTCTTTTCCTTGAGGCTCATTATTATTTTTGTTCCGAGATCAAAATACATCTTGAAAAGCAAAATGAATGGAGCGAGATAAGGATTATTGATGACGATTGTGGAAAACATCGTTTTATTAAAGCCATTCGTCATTAATACTCTCTTAAATTTGAATAAATGAGTTTAGATAGGATTAAGGCATTGCGAAAAAGTTTACATGATTACAATTTTCGTTATTATGTTTCGGATGAGCCTATTATTTCTGACTTTGAGTTCGACAAATTACTTCTTGAATTAAGTGAACTTGAGCAGAAGCATCCTGATGCATTTGATCCTAATAGCCCTACCCAGAGAGTTGGTGGACATGTGGTGAAATCTTTTGAGGCTGTGCTTCATAAGCGCCCTATGCTCAGTTTATCGAATTCATATAACCGAGATGATATTGCTTCATTTATAAAACGTTGTCAAAGTGTTTGTGAGGAGGAATTAGATTTATCTATTGAACTTAAGTATGATGGAGTTGCGATTTCTCTTTGGTATGAGAATCGTAAATTGCTAAGAGCAGTGACAAGAGGTGATGGTTTAAACGGAGATGATGTATCTGTTAATGTTAGAACGATAAAAAACATACCATTGGTATTGCCCGATTTAGCACCAAATGAGTTAGAAGTTCGAGGTGAAATTTACTTCACTTCTGATTCCTTTGAGGAATTAAATAAAAAACGGTTTGACAATGATGGTACTAAATTCGCGAACCCCCGCAATGCAGCAAGTGGTACGCTTAAATTACAGGATTCATCGGAAGTAGCAAATAGAAGATTGAGTGCTTTGATGTATTCAGTTTATTCCGACGAGTTTGAGTTTAAAACTCACTTAAAAAGTCTCAACCTACTGAGGGAATGGGGCTTTCCTGTGCCCAACGAAGAAATTGGTTGGGTTCGGTCTTGCAAGTCAATTGATGATATTTTTGAATATCTGAACTTCTGGGACAGTCAAAGGCACAGCCTACCTTTTGCTATAGACGGAGCTGTAATTAAAGTTGACAGTATTTTGATTCAGGAGAAAATAGGCTTTACTGCCAAATCTCCACGTTGGGCAATTGCATATAAATTTAATTCTGAAAAGGCACTCACTAGGCTTCTTGATGTTAAATATCAAATTGGCAGAACAGGTGCAATAACTCCAGTTGCAATTTTAGATCCTGTTTGGATTTCTGGAACGGTTATTCGTCGAGCTTCAATTCACAATGCTGACCAAATTGCAAAGTTAAATTTGTATGAAGGTGATTCCGTTTGGATTGAGAAAGGAGGGGAAATCATCCCCAAAATATTAGAAGTGGAAATTTCAAAAAGATCCATTGGTTCTGACCCAGTAGAATTTGTTCTCAATTGCCCTGATTGCAATTCTTTGCTTGTTCGTAAGGAAGGAGATGCTCAACACTATTGTTTGAATGTAGATTCTTGTAAGCCGCAAATAAAAGCTCGCCTCCACCATTTTATTCATAGAAAAGCCATGAATATAGATGGCTTAGGAACTGAAACAGTAGATCAGTTAGTCGAGATGGGGCTCATTTACAAGCCGTCAGGTCTTTATGATCTTGATGAAGATGATTGGTTTAAGCTTGATAAATTCAGAGATAAATCGGTTCAGAATGTTTTGGCAGGTATTGAACAAAGTAAATCGGTCTCTTTTGAGCGAGTTTTATTTTCTATTGGAATTAGACATGTAGGTTCGACAGTCGCCAAGAAATTATCAAGGCATTTTGGTAATATGGATGCGATAATTAATGCATCTGAGACAGAGCTATTAGATGTTGAAGATATTGGCCCAATGATTGCTTCGTCATTGCGTTTATATTTCTCAAATGAATCATATTTAATCGAAATTGAAAAACTCAAAGCGATTGGTTTAAACTTTGAAAGTGACCTAGAGGTTGACTCAGGAAATATACTAGTAGGTTTCTCATTTGTTATCTCAGGTGTTTTTGAATTTTTCTCTCGTGATGAGATAAAAAGGTCTGTAGAGGATAACGGAGGGAAAATAGTGAGCTCGGTAAGCTCAAAAACTGATTATTTATTAATGGGTAAAGGAGTTGGTCCAAGTAAAATAAAAAAAGCTGATCTTCATGGAGTAAAGCACTTAACAGAAATGGAATTTCTCAAATGGATTGGCTCTTCAAAATAGGTAAAGTATGGCGCGAGAAACGTTGGGGGCGTGCCTGTAAGAATAAAGTTGTCAATACACCCTGGAAAGGTTGGGACGATGCAAAGCGAATTGGAATACTGTTTAATGCAAGTCATGGTCGCGTGGATTTGGAAGTTTTACGTGAAATTGTTCAAGCTCTTAAGCAAGAACACAAATCAGTTACATTGTGCGGTTGGACCGGGCAAATGCGCCCTAAAAACGTACTGTATAATGGCCGTCAGCTAATTTTTATTGATGATTTTACATGGCAAGGTGCTCCCGTATCTGGTAACGCTTTGGAGTTTATACAGACAGAATTTGATGTAGTTGTCACCTTACACAGAGAGGCAAGAATTCCTTTAGATGAGCTCGCTTCAAAAACTTCCGCAGGAATACGGGTAGTAGCAGAAGGCGAGGAAGATTTTTATGATTTTTGTATGCGGTCTGAAAGTAAAGATTACCCTGTGTATTTTAGGGAATTAAAAAAATGGTTAAAGAAAATTAATCCTAGTTTATGAAAAATATATTTAAAGGAACAGGAGTCGCTTTAATCACTCCGTTTAAAAATAATGGTGATGTTGATTTTGAGTCTCTTTCAAAATTATTGGATCATTGTATTAATGGTGGTGTTGATTTTTTAGTTGTTTTGGGCACGACATCAGAATCTCCAACACTCGTTGATTCAGAGAGGAATGCTGTGGTAAGTCATATTGTTAAGGTTAATGATAATCGACTACCAATTTTAATGGGTTTAGGAGGTAATGATACACGATTAATTTGCTCAAATCTTAATGCTATACCCAATGGTATAGATGGTGTTTTGTGCGTTTCTCCCTATTATAACAAGCCCACTCAGGAAGGGATTTACCAGCATTTTAAAGAAATATCAAATTCTACAAATCTTCCTATAGTTCTTTACAATGTTCCTGGTCGCACGGGATCCAACATGTCTGCTTCTACTACGTTAAGCCTTGCCAATAAATTTCAAAATATAGTAGCAATTAAGGAAGCTAGCGGTGATTTGGAGCAAGCAATGCAAATCATTAAGGATGCCCCTGACGGATTTGACGTTTTATCCGGTGATGATAATTTGACTTTTTCGATGATTTTACTTGGAGCTACGGGAGTGATATCAGTTTCTGGACAAAGTTTTCCGAGAAAATTTAGTAGAATGGTAAATCATTTATTAAATGGTGAGCTGTCAGTCGCTAAGTACATTCATTTTCAGCTATTTAATTACACGAAACTTATTTTTCAAGAAGGGAACCCTGGAGGAGTAAAATGGGCTTTGAACTATATGGGTATAACTTCTGATAAATTGCGTTTGCCTTTATGGAAAATTAGTGACGAGCTAAAAAGCTTAATCGCAAAAGAGGTCGATGAAATAAGGGAAAATAGCAACTAAAAAGTATCGTTTCATAAGCTACCTTTGTATCTATGGTTTTTTATAGGTTTCTGACTTTTTTTTCCATCTTTTTGATCGTTTCATGTGGTGATTATCAAAAAGTTTTAAAGAGTAACGATGCTTCATTTAAATTTGAGAAGGCAATTCTTTATTTTGAAGAAGATCAATTCAATAAGGCATTTCCACTTTTAGATGAGCTCATGTCCTCGTTTAGAGGGACAAATCGTGCTCAAGAAGTTTATAAATATTATGCGCTGACACTGTACGGGCAAAAAGATTATATTTTAGCAGGATACCATTTTAAAAGATTTTCAACAACGTTTCAAAGTCATCCTTTTTCTGAAGAGTCCGCTTATCTTGCGGCCTACTGCTACTATCTTGAATCCCCGAGTTCCAGTCTTGATCCAGCATATATTTATAAGGCCATAGATGAATTGCAATTATTTATAAATTCTCATCCAGAGGCAAAAAGAGCCTATGAGTGCAATGATTTAATCGATGATTTGCGCGAAAGATTGGAAAAGAAATCATTTGATATCGCAAAGGGTTATTTTCATCGTGCGCAATTCTCAAGTGCAGTAACATCCTTTAACGTAATGTTAAGTGAATATCCCGACTCTCCTTTTAGAGAAGAAGCTATGGTGCTTAGATTTAAGTCAGCATATGAATTGGCAAAGAATTCTATTGAAAATCTTAAAAGGGAACGTTATAAAGAAGCTGCAACAGCATATCTGGAATTTAGTGATGCTTTTCCGGAAAGTATCTTGACAAAAGAAGTTGAATCTGCTTATAAAAAAACACAGGCATTTACGAAAAAGGACATTTCTCAAAACTGACAATCATTTTTAGAAAAAGAATCGTAATTTCGCATTTCAAATTATGAATGACCATGGATAAGAATCATTTACTCGCAAGTAAGACTACGCAGACTTTAGATTTTAATGAGTTGGACCGTGATACAAATAATATATACGAGTCAATTTCTATAGTTTCTCGCAGAGCTGAGCAGATCAATGAAGGAATTCGTGCTGAGATTAATGAAAAATTAGAAGATTTTCGTTCTGTTACAGATTCATTGGAAGAGGTTTTTGAGAACCGGGAGCAAATAGAATTTTCTAAACAGTACGAGGCGATCCCAAAGCCCCATGCAATGGCGGTTCACGAATGGTTAGACGGTAAAATATACAATCGTTATCCTGAGCAAGATAATACTGATGCATGAGCACCCTAAGGGGTAAGCGTGTACTTTTAGGAGTTGCAGGCGGTATTGCTGCTTATAAAATTCCATTTCTTGTAAGACAATTGCGAAAGTCTGAAGCTAACGTCCGTGTTGTCGTTACTCACAGTGCTAAAGAATTCGTAAGCCCACTTGTGCTTGCTACCCTCTCAGAGAATCCTGTGGAGATGGATTTCGTGACCAATGTTTCAGGTAAGTTATCATGGAATAATCATGTTAAATTGGCAGAATGGGCGGATATTATTTTGGTAGCTCCTGCTACATCCAACACCATTGGTAAATATGTGAACGGTATTTGTGATAATTTATTACTTGCTACTCTTTTGTCTTCAAAGTCTCCAATATTCTGGGCTCCAGCAATGGATCTCGATATGTTTGAAAACCAAGCTAATCAGGGTAACTTAAACCTATTAAATAAATGGGGGCAAACTGTTCTTCCTTCTCCATTTGGGGACTTAGCAAGCGGTTTAGTTGGGCCTGGAAGAATGGCTGAGCCGGATAATATGTATTTCGCTATTCGCTCCTATTTACTAAAAGATGAATTCTGGTATCAGAAAAAAGTTGTTTTAACTTCCGGTCCAACTCGAGAAGCAATTGATCCTGTGAGATTTTTAAGTAATAACTCTTCTGGGCAAACAGGTGTCGCATTAATAAAGGCTCTGGTTGATCGGGGTGCAATTGTCACTTGGGTTCATGGCCCTTCCCATTATCATTTAGCGGGTATGGAAAATGTCACTTATAAGCCTGTCTTAACGGCATTAGAGATGCGGGATCAAGTGATGAGTATTTGGTCAGAGTCAGATATATACATTGGTGCGGCGGCGGTTTCAGATTATCGTCCAAAGAATAGTTTCAAACAGAAAATGAAAAAGAGAGATATGGGATTAGATTCTATTAAATATGAGTTAAATCCAGATATATTGGCAGAAGTTGGAGAAAATAAGATGGAGGGTCAATATGTTTTAGGCTTTGCATTGGAGACGATCAATGGAGAAGAAGAGGCATTTCGTAAGCTAAAATTAAAAAAAGCTGACGCTATCGTTTTAAATTATGCTAACCAGAAAAAAGCAGGAATGAATTCAGAGACTAATATCATATCCTTAGTTTCGAAAGATGGAAATGAAAACTGGCCGCTGTTATCAAAAGAGTTAATGGCAGTAGAGCTTTTAAATTGGATAAAAAAGCATTCCAAAATATGAAAATTTTATATTCATTATTTCTTACGATTTTTTTTCTCGGCAACCTGGTTGCTCAGGAATTTATGGTTGACGTTAAGGTTCAAGCTCCTAGTGTACAAACTAATGATCGACAAATATTTAGTGACTTAGAGACGGCTTTAAGAAATTTCATTAATCAGCAGGCATGGACCCAAATTTCTTATGAAGAAACTGAAAAAATAAGAGGTTCTATGGTATTTACAATAACTAATTATGATCCAAGTTCTGCTAACATGTCTGGGAATTTGCAGCTCCAATTTGCACGCCCAGTATATATGTCTGACTATCAATCGCCTACGCTTCTGATTCAAGATGCAGACTTAACTTTTAATTATAGATCAAATACTGTCTTAGAGTTCAATATTGGTAGGTATTCAAGCAATCTGACATCGATTGTTTCTTTCTATTGTTACGTCGCGTTAGGATTAGACGCTTCCTCTTTTAGTCCAAAACAAAATAGTTATTTTTCTCAAGCTCAAGTTATTGCAGCCAATGCAGCATCAGCAGGAGCCGGTGGTGGATGGGATAGATTCAAAAACAATCTTAACCGTCATTGGATAATTGAAGATATAATTAACCCTGCTAATTCTGATTTTATATCCATTTGGTACGATTATCATAGACTGGGAGTTGATAAGCTGTTCGATCCAGCTCAGCAAATTGCTGCTAAAGAATTGATGCGCTCAACCATACAGCGACTAAAACTAATACATGATAAGCAACCTAATAGTTTCTTGTTACAGTGGTTTTTTGATACAAAATCCAATGAGATTCGCCAAGTTTACAGTGGTGGTCCAAATTATCAGTCTGAAGAATTAATAAAGGACCTTCAGGCTATGGATCCCTCTAATTCAAATAACTATTTAAATATGGGTCGCTAAATGACTTTAAAGTAATTTTTACCCATTATGCTAAGTAGTCTGTACATCCAAAATTTCGCCTTAATAGAAAGCCTAAACCAGACAATTAAGCCTGGATTGACAGTTGTTACTGGTGAAACAGGTGCCGGTAAATCAATATTGTTAGGCGCGTTGCAATTAGCTCTAGGTGGCAGGGTCGATTTAAAGAAGTTAGCTCTTGATGGAAAAAAATGTGTTGTTGAGGCGCAATTTCAATTGGACCCTAAAAAATGGAAGGATCGTTTTAGTCAAGAAGATTGGGATTTTATGGAAGAAAGCACGCTTCGCAGAGAAATATCTCAAAATGGAAAATCAAGAGCTTTTATTAATGATAGCCCTGTAAAATTAGAAGATTTGAAAAGGCTTTCTGAGGAGTTAATAAATATTCATAGCCAGAGGGATACTACATTTTTTAAGGATCCTAAATTTATCGCTGATTTCTTTGATAGCTATGGTGGTCTCGAAGCTTCTCGTGATTCATTTAATTCAGCACTGAAAGAATTTAAAAAATCGAATTCAGATTTAATTGAACTTAAAGAAAAATTAGGTAATAATTTTGACGCAAGTTATACTTCCTACGTCTTGGATGAAGTTCATTCGGCAAACTTTTACCTAAATGAGGAAGAGGAGTTGCGTGAAGAGTTAAATGTATTGTCTGGCTCTGAAGATATTAATGTTATGATTAATGAAATCAGACAAAAAACAGATAATAATCCCGGGTTAAATGATGATTTGTCTCAATGGGTCACAATGTTTGAACGGTTAAAGCAAAGATCTAAATTTTTTAATTCTTTGCGCGAAGAATCCGGAGCAGTTCAAGATTTGTTCCAGTCAGTTATGCAAGAATTAGAGAGCTTATCTGAGAGAATAGAATCAAACCCAGAAAGATTATCCACTGTTGAGGCGAGATTAAGCTTAATCGAAGAATTGTTAAGAAAACATCGAGCAGGCTCCCTCGGGGAATTACTAAAAATGCGAGATCAATGGACTGAAAAACTTGAGTTGTATGAACTTCAGAGTTCTTTAAAAATAAAATTAAGTGAGAGAATTGACTCAATGAAGACCAAATTGATTCAGGCAGGAAGTGAACTTCATTTAAAAAGATCAGATTTATTTTCAGAAATTGAAAGAAAAGTTAAAGAGGCCTTGGGTGATTTAAATATGGATAAAACATTGTTCTCAATCATTAGTGAACCTTTAGACGATCCCGCGATATATGGAACCTTTAAATATTCTCTATTATTTTCTGCAAATGCTGATCAACAAATGCAACATGTTGAGAAAGTGGCTAGTGGTGGTGAAAGAAATAGACTAATGCTTGCTTTAAAGAGTTTATTCGTTCGAGGTAAAGGTCTCGAAACTATACTTTTTGATGAAATTGATAGCGGTGTCTCTGGAAGTACAGCGGCTAAAGTGGCGGAAATGTTCACTAGTATGGGAAAGTACTCTCAAGTCATAGCTATTACCCACCTTCCTCAAGTTGCAGCAGCAGGGAGTAATCATTGGAAGGTCGATAAGTACTTAGATAGAGGTAATTCAAGAACCGGTTTAATTTCCTTGGAGGGTGAAAGTCGAGTAGAGGAGGTAGCAAGACTTTTGGCTGGAAAGAGTATGTCAGAAGCAGCATTGGCTCAAGCTAGGTTTCTTTTGAAAAATTAACCGAGATTTGTAACTAGAAAAAAAATATATGAAGACTTTATTAGAAGGGAAAAATGGAATAATTTTCGGAGCTCTCAATAGCGAGTCTATTGCTTGGAAAGTTGCAGAGCATTGCCATGCAGCAGGGGCTAAAATAGTTTTAACTAATGCTCCAATGGCGATGCGTCTCGGAGAAATCAATTCATTAGCAGAAGCGATTGATGCTCCGGTAATAGGTGCCGATGCTACAAGTTTAGAAGATCTTCAAAATTTACTTGAGAAATCCTTAGATCATTTTAATGGAAAAGTTGATTTTATTCTACACAGCATTGGAATGTCTGTTAATGTCAGGAAGAACAGGCCTTACACTGACTTAAATTATGATTTCTTGAATAAAGGTTGGGATGTTTCTGCGGTTAGTTTTCACAAACTTCTTCAAACCGCCTATAAAATGGATGCTATAAATGAATGGGGTTCTGTTTTGGGATTAACTTACATGGCTGCACAAAGAACATTTCCAGACTACAATGATATGGCTGAAAATAAATCTTATTTAGAGTCTATAGCAAGAAGTTTCGGCTATCATTATGGTTTAAAGAAAAATGTTCGAGTCAATACAATATCTCAATCTCCAACTATTACCACTGCAGGTAGTGGTGTGAAAGGTTTTATGGGGTTTTTAAATTTTGCTGAAAAAATGAGCCCACTAGGTAATGCCACCGCCGAGGATTGTGCAAATTATTGCGTTACATTATTCTCCGATTTAACTAGGCGGGTAACTATGCAAAACCTTTTTCATGATGGTGGGTTTAGCATGACTGGAGTTAGTCAAGATGTTCTAGATCAATTTATGGATGGAGAGTGATTTTAATATTCAGATTTTTCGTGAAAAACAAGTTTGTCAAATTTTTCAATGGACATTTGTAGCCCAAAAGAAGAGTCCGCAAAGAAGACTATTCTACCAAATTTATCTTCTGCTGTATATCGTGATTTGAATTTTAAAAATTCTTCAAGTTGTTTTTCATTCTTTGATTCAATCCACAACGCTTTATGTGCGCTGTAATTCTCATAACTGCACTTGGCTCCATATTCATGTTCTAATCTATACTGAATAACCTCATATTGAAGAGCTCCAACGGTTCCTATGATTTTTCTACCATTGGATTTAAGAGTAAAAAGTTGGGCAACACCTTCATCCATTAATTGGTCAATCCCCTTGCTTAATTGTTTTGATTTTAAAGGATCTGCATTATTGATGAAACGAAAATGCTCAGGAGAGAAACTAGGGATGCCTTTAAAATTAAGTTCTTCCCCTGAGGTAAGGCTATCACCTATTCTGAAGTTGCCTGTGTCTGGGAGTCCTATAATGTCGCCTGGAAATGCAGATTCTACAATAGCTCTTTTGCTAGCTAAAAATGTCAAGGGGCTAGAGAATTTTAGTTGTCTTTTCTCTCGAACATGAAAATAGTTTTTATTTCTTTGAAATTCCCCCGATACAATTTTTACAAAAGCAATTCTGGATCTGTGATTCGGGTCAATATTAGCATGTATTTTAAAAACAAATCCACTAAATATATTTTCGGTTGGATCGACCAATCGTTCAATAGACATTTTGGGTTGAGGGGAAGGGGCGATTTCAACGAAGCAATCTAAAAGTTCTTTTACCCCAAAATTATTGAGAGCAGAACCAAAGAAAACAGGACATAAATCACCTTCTAGATATGCCTTTTTGTCAAATTTTGGATATACACCTCTAATGAGTTCGATTTCATCTCGAAGGGTATTTGCTGCATTCTCTCCAATTCGATTTTCTAAATCTGAACTACCTAAGTCATTTATGGAAAATGATTTTTCAATTTTTTGTTTATTGCTGCCTTCATAAAGAAGTAGGCTAGAGTTCCAAATGTTATATACTCCCTGAAATTCTGCCCCCATTCCAACTGGCCATGACAAGGGACATAGCTTCAATCCCAATTTTGCTTCGATCTCATCTAATAAATCAAATCCATCTCGTCCTTCTCTATCAAGTTTATTAATGAATACCATTATTGGAGTCTTTCTCATCCTGCAAACATTTACAAGCTTTTCAGTTTGAGTTTCTACACCTTTGGCAACATCCACAACTACGATAGCTGAATCTACAGCGGTGAGTGTGCGGAAGGTGTCTTCAGCAAAATCTTGGTGGCCAGGGGTATCTAAAATATTAATGTGTCTGTCCAAATATTCAAACGCCATTACAGAAGTTGCTACAGAAATACCCCTTTGCTTCTCGATTTCCATAAAATCCGATGTAGCAGTTTTTTTTATTTTATTACTCTTTACAGCTCCAGCTTCTTGAATTGCACCGCCAAAAAGAAGGAGTTTTTCCGTTAATGTTGTTTTTCCCGCATCCGGGTGGGATACTATTCCAAATGTGCGTCTACGTAGAATTTCTTCGAATATTTTCACCATAAATTAAATTTGGATGCAAATGTAGCACGTTAGAGACTGAACAAATTTTTATTATTAACGTTAATTGAATTGTGAAAACAAGTTACAGTATCAAAGATCTGGAACATTTAACTGGTATTAAGGCTCACACCTTAAGGATCTGGGAGCAGCGTTATTCCATTATCCTTCCAAAGAGAAGTAAAACCAATATTCGTCGATATTCTGATGATGATTTAAAAAAATTGCTCAACATATCGGTGTTAGTGAACAAAGGTTGGCGTATCAGCAAAGTAGCCAAACTCACAGGTGAAGCAATGAATGACTGTGTTCAAGACTTAGCTATGACGGCAAGTCACTTCCCCTCTCAAATTTCAAGATTAATTAGAGCAACAATAGATCTAGATGAGCCTTTATTTACTGGTATTTTAGATGATAGTATAAAAAAAATAGGGGAGAAAGAAACGTTTTCAAAACTAGTAGGTGGATTTATATATCAGCTCGGCGTTTTATGGCAAACTGATGCTATAGGAGTTGCTCACGAACATTTTTCAAGTAATCTCATAAAACAAAAAATTTATTCCGCTCTTGATAGGCTTCCAGCAAAAATAGCATCTAAAAGTAATCCTGGGTTTATAGTTTACCTGCCCGAAAGAGAGATGCATGAGATAGGTCTTCTCTACATCCATTTTATCCTCAAAATGCAGGGAGAGGCAGTAGTATATCTGGGGCAGTCAGTTCCATTGGACTTCATAAAACCTCTTTTCCGTGATAAGAAGAAATGGAAAGGAGTTGTTTCAATTTGGACAACAAGCCCGGATCATGACAATAGAGATCTTTATTGGCGTGAGCTATCAAACGAGCTTGATGGTACACCTTTATTTGTAACTGGGATTGGAACTCATGATTGGGCACCTCGCATTAATGTTTCACAAATCCATATATCAGAAGATGTTCGTTCGCTGAGTAAAGATTTACAATCGAAAATCATCTGTTAATCAGGTATTTAACCTTCAGCTGTTTGATGTTTAGCCAAAATAATTGAACATATTCATTGTTCAAATAGGATTTTGTTTACCTTTACGTGGAATATGTTAAACAAAGAAACTATGCTTCTCTCCGATACTTTTGGTTTTCAAATTCATCAACACCAGTCTTTCTTGAGGTCATTGGCCCTGAAATTGACGCATCATTCAGAAGATGCTGAGGATTTAATACAAGAAACATTTCTCAAAGCCTTAAAAAACGAAAGTAAATTTAAAGAAGGCACTAACCTGAGGGGTTGGCTTTACACAATTTTAAGGAACACCTTCATCAATAATTACAGAAAAAAGAGAAGCCAAAATACCTACACAGACGATACCGAGAATCAATTCATACTTGGTTCAATTACTTCTGATCCGGAAACTGAGGCAGACTCTTCACTGAACTTGAATACCATTCTAGAAAATATAGAAACCATTGAAAAATCCTATCTTGAGGCTTTCATGATGCATTTTAATGGTTACAAATACGACGAAATAGCAGAGAAGATGAACATTCCATTAGGGACTGTCAAAAGCCGTATCTTCCTTGCCCGGAAAAAAATGGTTCAGAGATTGAAGGAATCCCATTAGTTAATTTTATTTCACAACATTTATGAAAGCCGTCGTTATTGGTGCAGGATTTTCTGGTCTTAGTACAGCAACTTATTTGGCCTCAAAAGGGTACCAAGTGGATGTAATTGAAAAAAATTCTGGTCCTGGGGGTAGAGCAAGACAGCTCAATGATTCAGGTTTTACTTTTGACATGGGTCCTTCCTGGTACTGGATGCCTGATGTTTTTGAAAAATATTTCTCGGATTTTGGAAAAACCCCAAGTGACTATTACGATCTTCTTAGATTAGACCCATCTTACAGCGTTTTTTTTGCTGATGGAGTGATGGACTTGCCTTCCGACATGAGCGGAATTGAGGCTCTCTTTGAACGATTAGAACCTGGTTCTGCTATAAAATTAAGGAAGTTTTTAAAAGATGCCTCATTTAAATATAAAGTTGGTATTGATAATTTTGTTCGAAAGCCATCTCTCTCTGTTCTTGAATTTGCCGACATGGGAATTTTAAAAGGCTTGTTTCAATTGGAATTATTAACTAATATCCGATCGAGTATTAAAAAGGTAGTTTCTAACCCTCAACTTCAAGCTCTATTGGAATTTCCTGTTTTATTTCTTGGAGCGACTCCTAGTAATACCCCCGCACTTTATTCATTAATGAATTATGCTGATATGTCTCTTGGGACATGGTACCCAAAAGGTGGAATGTTTTCAGTCGTAGAGGGCTTTTACAAACTTGCTCAGGAAAAAGGAGTGAATTTTATTTTTGATTCTGAGATTAAGGGTTTTGAATATAAACACAATTCTGTTTCTGGAGTTATTACACAATCTCAAACACATGAATGTGATGTTGTTGTAGCCTCTGCTGATTATGCCCATGTTGAACAGAACCTTTTAGATCAAAAATATAGACGATACTCGAAAAAGTATTGGGAGAAACGAAAAATGGCTCCTTCTAGCATTTTATATTACATTGGTTTGGATAAACCTATTCCTGGAATTGAACATCATTCACTTTTTTTTGATGCCTCTTTTGATGATCACGCTGATGCCCTCTACACTGACCTTCGTTGGCCCGAGAAGCCTTTGTTTTATGTATCGGCTTCTTCTAAGACCGATAAGGGTGCAGCGCCTGAGGGGCAAGAAAGTCTCTTTATATTAATTCCTACACCTCCAGGGATGGAGGATACCAATGAAGTTTTAGATCATTATTTTAACTTAGTTTCCGAGCGCTTGTTAACTCATACCGGAATGGATATAAGAAATCATATAGTGATGAAAAAAGACTATGCTTATCGTGATTTTGTGAAAGATTACAATTCCTTCAAGGGTAACGCATATGGATTAGCAAACACTCTCGATCAAACCGCTATCTTTAAGCCCAGTCTGAAAGGGAAACTTGATAATTTTTATTTCACGGGTCAACTAACAGTTCCTGGCCCAGGTGTTCCTCCGTGTATTATTAGCGGTGAAGTTGTTGCTCATAAGATTGAAAAAGATTTTCCTTTGAAGGATAAGTAATTTGTATGATTGAGTTATACCATAAAACATCTTTTGGAATATCAAGGCTAATAACTAGGGCTTATAGCACTTCGTTTTCCTTGGGCATTCTTGGTTTAGATAAAAAGTATAGAGCTTCTATTTACAATATATATGGTTTTGTTAGGCTTGCAGATGAAATAGTCGACTCTTTTCATGGCTTTGACAAGAAAACGTTGTTAAAGCGGTTTTGGAAAGAAACACGTCTCTCAATTAAGGAGGGGATTAGTGTAAATCCTGTTTTACATAGTTTTCAACAGACTGTAAATCAATATAAAATTGATGAGTCCTTGATTGAGACCTTTCTAACTTCAATGGAGATGGATTTAGAGGATAGACATTACGAGCAGGAAGACTACGAAAAATATATTCTTGGCAGTGCGGAAGTTGTTGGGTTAATGTGCTTGAAGATATTTGTTGATGGAGATGAATCCAAGTATAAAGATTTAACTCCATATGCCATGAAATTAGGGGCCGCCTTTCAAAAGATTAACTTTTTAAGAGATATAAGTGCTGATTATAATCTCTTAGGACGAACTTATTTTCCAAGTATTAATTTTTCAGACTTCAATGATGATGCAAAAAGATCGATTGAAAAAGATATTGCCGTAGATTTTAGAAATGGATATGAGGGTATTTTGAAATTACCAAAAGGCACACGGTTTGGAGTATATATTGCCTATATGTATTATTATTCATTATTTAAAAAGATTATGGGCACGGCTTCGGGCTCTATTTTTAAAACTAGGATTAGAATTAAGAACAGTAAAAAGTATAGACTTTTCTTAAGTAGTTATGTGAGACATATTCTTAATTTACTATAGGATGAAAGATTATGTTGTCTTGGTTAACTCAGAGGATCAAGATATAGGAGAAATGGAAAAGATGGAAGCTCATCAAAAGGGTGTACTTCATCGCGCTTTTTCAGTTTTTCTATTTAATTCTCGCGGTGAGACCCTTCTTCAACGTAGGTCATTTTCGAAATACCACAGCCCTCTTTTATGGACAAATTCATGTTGCTCACATCCAAGAAAGGGAGAAGGGCTAGTTGAAGCAGCTAATAGAAGATTAGGAGAGGAATTAGGAATTCCAATGGACCTTGATCTCAAGTTAGAGAAATCATTTTCTTTCACATACAGGGCAGAATTTAATAACGGGCTAATTGAACATGAATTAGATCATGTTTTATCAGGGTTTATAGATGATTATAACTTTTCTTTCGATAAAGAAGAAGTTGAAGCAGTGCGTTGGGTTACACTCAATGAGCTGTCCTTGGATATAGATAAATTTCCTGAACGTTATACCGAATGGTTTAAAATCATATTAAACGAATACATAAATTATTTTTCATTATGAAAGCTAAAGTTAGTCGCCATGCTCATTTTAATGCGGCACATCGTCTCAATGTAACGGATTGGAGTGACGCAAAAAATAAAGAATATTTTGGGCCATGTAATAATTCTAATTTTCATGGGCACAATTATGAATTAATCGTCAGTTTAACCGGTGAAATTGATCCAACCACGGGATACGTCTTTGATATGAAAGAGCTGTCGGATATTATCAAATTAAATGTAGAAAGTAGATTAGATCATAAAAACTTAAATCTAGACGTACCCATATTTAAAAATTTGAACCCCAGTGCGGAAAATATCTCTAAGGTTATATATGATTGGTTAAGGCCATGTTTTAATTCTGAATTATCCTTAAAAATAAAATTGTACGAAACGCCAAGAAATTTTGTAGAATACGGTGTTTAGATATTTTTATTAGATAACTCGCTAAGTATTTATAAATAAACTGATTTTTATGGTATTGCATTGGTTTCGGCGTGATTTACGGCTCAAAGACAATAGTGCGCTAAAATTGGCGCAATCTTCTGGTAGTGATGTACAATGTATTTTTATTTTTGATAAAAATATACTTGATAGACTTGAAGATGAAATTGACGCCAGGGTCACATTTATTTATAATGAGTTAAAGAAAATCGATGCTGAGCTTCGAAATAATGGTTCATCATTATGGGTTTTCTATGGGGATCCAATATCAATAAATAAGGCCTTACTTAAAAATCACTCAGATATTGACGGTCTATACTTGAATCGTGATTATGAGCCATATTCAATAAAAAGAGATAAAGAAATTGCACAACTATATATTGACTGCGGAAAAAGTTTTTTCGATGCAAAAGATCACGTAATATTCGAAGGAAATGAAATAGTAAAAAATGATGGAACACCTTATTCTGTTTACTCTCCTTACGCCCGAAAATGGTTAGATCAATTAAGAGAATCGAATTACAGTTTTAAAAATGGTTCCATTGAAAACATTTCCTGGCATACTCTCGGGATCAATAATTACCCTTTTCCCTCTTTAAAAACGATGGGTTTTAATGAGTCAGACCTTCCTGTGCCCAGTCGTTTACCGGATGTAGGAGTAATTAAAAATTATGAAAAGTCTCGAAATTTTCCGGCAATTAAAAATGGAACTTCTCATTTGGGGATTCATCTCAGATTTGGAACGATATCGATTCGGTCACTCCTTAAATTGGCCCTTGATAACAATAAAGTTTTTGTATCGGAATTGATATGGAGGGATTTTTATCAGATGGTTCTTTTTCATAATCCACATTCAATTGATAAAGCAATAAAACCAGCATATGATAAAATAAACTGGGTTTTTGATAAGGAGCAATTTGAAGCCTGGTGTAATGGTAATACTGGATACCCAATGGTAGATGCCGGAATGAGAGAGTTAAATAATACCGGTTTTATGCATAATAGGGTTCGAATGGTCGTAGCAAGCTTTTTAACCAAACACCTTCTTCATGATTGGAGATTGGGAGAAGCCTATTTTGCTAGGAAACTTTTGGACTTTGATCTTGCCAGTAATGTTGGGGGTTGGCAGTGGGCGAGTGGTAGTGGTTGTGATGCGGCTCCTTACTTTAGAATTTTTAACCCTACTAGTCAATTTGAAAAGTTTGATAAGGGTAAAGCTTATGTAGAGAAATGGGTGCCGGAGCTATATTCTCCAAACTATCCGAAACCTATTGTAGATCATAAATGGGCTAGAGAAAGGGCATTAAGAGTTTATAAAGAGGGTCTATCTAAAATTTAAGATTTTGAATTATAACCAAAAAGACCCTTCTTTTTAATAATTGTATCTACATATGTAGGTAAAGATTTCTCCCAGTCACCTTGTCCATTACGTATTTTACTTAATATTTTCCTGCTCCAAATGCCTAATATTTCCGGGTCGTAGTCTTCGATATCTCGCATTCTTCTGTTGTAAAAAAGGTAATCAAAAACAGGTCTGAATCTGGGATGCATAGCAACATCTTTTATCGTAGCTGGCTCTTTCATTCCTTTATCTTTAAACGGGTAGGCGTAAATAACCAGGTCTTTTGAAAATATTTTTCCAAACGCTTCTAATATTCCTCCATTTAGGTCTCTGTAATATTTTTCTTCAAATATTTCTTGTAAACTAGGTATTCCCATAATTAATCCAATACGTTTCTTAGTGAAACCTGAAAAATAATCAACTAGCTTATAATACTCCTGATAATTTGAAATAAGAACAGTTTGACCGATACTACAAAGTATTTCAGCTCGATCCAAGAAGTCCTGTTCATCTAATCCACCATCTGCCAAGAGGTTATTTAGGGTGATTTCAAAAAGAACGACAAGCTTTTCCTTTTCTACTCTTTTAGATTTTATGAACTGTCTATATCCTTTCTTAATCATATCCATATTGACTTTTGTCACAGGTCGAAAACTGCCACGCATAGCCAAAACATTTTTTTTATAGAGTAATTCTGCTGGCAATAAGTTCTGTCCTTCAGGTCCAAAAATTACAGCATCTGTGAAGCCGTTTTTAATCAACTGCAGGGACATAACGCGATTATCAACTTGAATAAAATCTGGCCCTGAAAAATTTATCAAGTCAATTTCAACAGCAGTTTTATCAATGCCGTCATAAAGACTCTGGAGCAATTCCTTAGGATCCTCAAAAAGGAAATTGGCCCCGTAAATCAAGTTGACCCCAATATTCCCGATAGTTTCTTGCTGGTGTTTAGGGTCGCTTTCATGAAGTCTAACGTGAAGAATTACTTCATTTGGGAGTTTTTCTGCTGAAGTTTGATAACGAATGCCAATCCATCCATGGCCCTTAAACGTTTTAGTGAAATTTATTGTCGCCACTGTATTTGCAAACGCAAAGTATCTTTTCTTTGGGTATTTTTCCCTGTGAAGTCTATCTTCTAGAAGTTTATACTCATGGTGGATCATTTTACGAAGTCTACTTTCAGTAACATAGCGACCATCATTCTCTAAACCATAGATGGCGTCAGAGAAGTCTTTATCGTAAGCACTCATTGCCTTAGCTATTGTTCCTGATGCACCTCCTGCTCGAAAAAATTGTCGAACAGTTTCTTGACCCGCTCCTATTTCTGCGAATGAACCATAGATATCGGAATTTAGATTTACTCGGAGAGATTTCTGCGCAGCAGACAATACCAGGTCTTCCATTGGGTAAAGGTAGTTTAAATTTGTAGCATGAATTCTCTAAAAATTGACTTTTTGGGTACAGGAACCTCTCAAGGGGTTCCTGTAATAGGCTGCGGTTGTGAGGTTTGCCAATCAACGATGGTAAAAAATAAACGTCTTAGAAGTTCTGTTTTAATAAAAAGTGGAAATTGCTCTGTGGTTATTGATTGTGGTCCGGATTTTCGTCAGCAAATGCTTAGATCTAAATGCCAACAACTTGACGCTGTGGTCTTGACTCACGAACATATGGATCATATTGCTGGATTGGATGATGTCCGTCCGTTTAATTTTAAGACCAAATTGGATATGCCCATTTATTGCACTAAAAGAGTTGCGGATCGTCTAAAAGAGCAGTTTTCTTATGCTTTCTCAGCAGAGAAATACCCTGGTTCCCCATGTTTTGAAATAATAGATATTAATCCAAATGAGAATTTTAAAATTGGAGAGGAGATATGGACTCCAATTTTAGCCGAGCATGGAACATGGCCAGTAATGGGATTTAGAATTCGAGATTTTGTCTACCTTACGGATATCTCAGGGATCTCTCACCTGGAATCTAAGAAAATATTAGGATCAAAAGTACTTGTCCTTAATGCATTGAGAAAGTCAAAACATGTTTCACATTTTTCTTTAGATGAAGCTGTTTCTTTTGCCAAATCCATGAATGTTCCGGAAGTGTATTTAACCCATGCTAGCCATCAACTGGGATTAGATAAAGACGTTAATAGTTCATTGCCTGAAGGGTATTATTTGGCTTACGATGGCTTAAAAATTACAATTCAATAATATTCTCATTTAAAATTGTTCCTACAGCTCTTCCATTTTGTGGCCATTTGGGAACATTAATTCCTTTTGATTTCTTTTTAACAACACTTCCATCATTAGCAAAAATTGTAAAATCGGAAGGACATCCAACTTTTATCACGCATTGTCCTAGGTTATAAAGCTCTCTGGGGTTATGCGATACGGCCTCTATCCATTTGTTCAATGCTTCTTGGCTAGGGTTTACAGCACGATACCAGGCAAAGGAGTGTTCTATCGTTGCAGCTCCAAACTTAGCTCTTCCAAATTCACAATCTTTTGATTCTATGTCCATTGGATTATGATCGCTTGCAATAATATCTATTGTCCCGTCTAATAGAGCTCTCCAGAGAGCTTCTTTATCTGATTCAGACCTCAGTGGTGGCAATGTTTTATAAGTAGAATCAAAGTCTTCTAAATCATTTTCGGTTCCAATCAAGTTAGCGACTGATACATCAGCAGTTAATCCTTGTTGAGTCTTTTTTGCTTCGCGAATTAAATCAACTCCTTCTGCAGTACTCACGCTTGTTATGTGTAGTTTTCCTCCAGTATATTCATGAATGCTAATGTCTCGTTTAATTCTTAGAATTTCTGATAAAGCAGGAATTGGGCAAAGGCCATTATTAGCACTTATGTCTCCCTCATGTATTTGCCCCTCGGGAGATAGTTCAGTTTCATGGCAAAATGTTTGGATGCTGGTATTTAGGTCAGATGAGTATTGCAAAGCAAGTTGCAAGAGATTAGGATTTTTGATTTGATTCTTGTCATCGGAAAATCCAACGGCTCCAGCTATTTGCATATCAAAAATCTCACTCAATTTTTCACCTTTTAGATTATTACTAATGGATCCAAGGGGTAAAAAATTAACGTCAAGATTTTCTGTGGATTGAATAAGAGATTCAATATGTGGTCTAGAGTCTCTTGTCGGATTAGTTGAGGGCAGAACCGCAACATTTGTATACCCACCGTTAGATGCCGCAAAAGAAAGACTAAGATAAGTTTCACGTTGCTCAAAGCCAGGTTCTCCGCATCTGCTCCGCGTGTCAACCCATCCTGGGCTAATCCATCTACCACGGAATGACTCAAGCATTGCATATCCCTCAATTTTCTCAATATTATCAGCTATGGCAGTTATTTGACCATCTTTTATCATAATATCTTTTTGCTCCCCATTATGTGGAGATCTTGGGTCGGTTATTATAACCTTAGGAAGGATTAATTTCATCTTATTTTTCTAATCTTGCGTTGTTTAAAGTAAAATAAAATCCATTTTTTGGACGTTTTTCAAGCTTTAGGGTTCCGGAAAAGGTTTTTACAGCGTCTGTTTTGATGATTTTTTTTAAATCAGTTATTTTTAATCCAACTATACTTTCAGGTCCAGCACCACCACAAAAGTAACATGAACTATAGGGATATGCCGAAAGCACATAACTACTTTCCTTTATATCTAATGGTAAAACATATCCTGTAATTGAAACTTGCATGCCATTTAGTTCGTCAATAGGATTTGAAAATATCCCTTCAAGAGTCCAAATACCTTTAGATTCCTCATAATACTCCAAAAAAGTCGTGCTTGACAACATTTTCCATGATACTTTTATTGGCAATGCGATTGTAAATGAGCATGTTAAAATCACGATCAAGAAAAGAAATACAGATTTAAGAATCAACCAGCGCACGATGCAAAGGTATTCTTTGTAACCATATCCATGGTCCAATAGAAGTTAAAATTGACAAGGCAATGCATCCAAATATCCATTTTATATCATTTGAAAGGTTCCAATAAACTTCTTTTTGAAGGATTTCACTCAATGCGATTGAGTTGTGTTGACCAAACCAAATAGCAGCAAGTCCAATGTAGGTTAATAGAATAGCGAA
The DNA here is from genome assembly GCA_913009655.1 of uncultured Cryomorphaceae bacterium. Taxonomy (GTDB): domain Bacteria; phylum Bacteroidota; class Bacteroidia; order Flavobacteriales; family Schleiferiaceae; genus TMED14. Next base: position 46,180 of record CAJVWI010000006.1, on the reverse strand, counting down.
GCCTCCTAAAATAATATTCTGCCACAGAACAACTTTTGCGATTTTCAACCATGATGCTCCAAATGCTCTAAGTAATGCATAGTCACTTAGTCGCTCTTTAATATGAGACTGCAGCAGAAAAAACATTATTAAAGCGGCAGTTATTAGAAATAAAAATGAAATGCTACTAAATACCTTAGTGCTTTGGTTCATCCAGCTTAAGACGTTGTTAATCTCGAAAGCCGGAGATATGGACATTATTGAGGAATTCTTTTGAATTCTTTTGGGAATTAAGAGTTTTTCTAGTGGATTATCTATTCGAGCTAAAACAGCAGTGTAGCTTGAGTCGGAATGACTATGAGCTTTCCAAACGGAGCTTATGCTACCAATTATTAGACGGTTCCAAGATGGTGTGATAGAATAGATGATGCCTGAAACTTTGTAAGATGTGGTTTTGTGGTTGTGATCATGTCCCATTATTCCATGGGTGCCATGAAACTCATCTCCGATTTTAAGTTTTGTTTTTTGTGCAACATTGCGGCCTATTATTACTTCGTTATCTTCCTTAGGGAGATTCCCCTTTATCTCCAAATAGTTTATATGATTCCATGTTGCACTGTCGCATCCTAAGATTCTGAATCCCTTATAATTATCTCCATAAGCTATACGTCTGACATTTTTCAAATTATAATTGGCAATAACTTTCTCCGCCTCTGATTTTAATATATTCCCATTTGGATTATTTAGATGAAAGACATTAGCAAGAATTGATTTAGTAGGTGAGCCCTTTGCGGAGAGAAGAAGATCTGTATTCTCCAATTGAAGTCGAAGAGTATTTGAAACACCATTATTCAACCTTTGAATAGTTGCGAAACCCAACAGCCCTGTGGCCCAAATTAAAGATATAAAAACAGTGCTACTCCGTCTTTTCCATATGGCTTTCCATGCAAAATAAAAAGATTTCATTGCAATTTTACCATTTGGTCGGCTATTGAGTCGAGACGATTGTCATGGCTTGAAACTAAAATTGAACATCCAGTTTTAGACTGATGTTCTTTGAGTAAATCCATCATGATATGGGTGTTCTGTTCATCCAACGCTGCCGTCGGTTCATCAGCTAATACAACGGGAGCTTTTGACATTAAAGCTCTTGCTGCGCTGAGTCTTTGCTGCTGTCCCAAACTTAGTTTATTTACCGCCCTTTTAGATAAATCAATAATCCCTAATTTTTCTAAAATATATTCACTGTGTCCTGATTCGATTCCTTTTGACCATTCGCAAAGTTTAATGTTCTCAATTACCGTTAAAGATTGCCAGAATAATGGTCTTTGTGGAATAATTGTTATTGCATTGTTTCGCCAGTTTTTAGGGACAATATTCTCACTAATTTCACCGTGCCCTTTTATTCTTATGTGCCCTTTTAATAAGGGTACTAGCCCCGCTATTGAGTGAAGAAAAGTTGATTTCCCTGAACCAGAATAACCTTTTAATAGCAGTAATTCTCCTTTTGGAATACTTATGCTAGGAAATGTTATAGATGAGCCATTGAGATTTGACTCTATTGCGGAACTACTTAACATATTAAATATAAATATTTAATATCTCAAAAGAGCTGACCCCCAGGTGAATCCCGATCCAAATGCTGCCAAGCAAACCAGGTCTCCTCTTTTAATGCGCTTTTGTTCAACAGCTTCACTAAATGCAATGGGTATTGAAGCACCAGTGGTATTACCATATTTTTGAATGTTGTTAAATACTTGCTCGTTTTTAAGTCCAAGTTTTTTCTGAATAAATTGAGATATTCTGAGGTTTGCTTGATGAGGAATGAGGCAATTAACGTCTTCAATTGTGAATTCGTTTTTATTTAAAGCTTCTTTAATTACTTCCTCAAATCTGACTATAGCATTTTTGAAAACCATTTGACCGTTCATATACGGAGAAAAAAGTTGAGGATTTGCGGTATTTGTTTTGAGTTCAGTCATGCCATGAATCACAGAAGGACCTTTCATTGAAAGCTCTAAAGAATTCTTACCCTCACTATGCAAATGTGTACTGTAAATTTTGCTTTGATTATCAGATCTTGAAATCACAGCTGCACCAGCACCATCTCCAAAAATAACACTCAAGTCTCTGCCATTTGTAGTCTTGTCAAGAACAGGACTCTGCAATTCTGAACCAATAACTAAAATGTTTTTGTAAAGACCAGTTTGAATGTATGCATTTGCAATACTTAGAGCATAAATAAAACCGCTGCATGCATTTCGGATGTCTGTAGCTCCTATTGTTCCAACTCCCAGTAAATCTTGAACAAGAACTCCATTGCCAGGAAAATAGTAATCGGGTGAAATGGTTGCAAAGAGGATGTGATCAATCTCATTTTTATCTATTCCTGCATTTTTAATGGCCATCAGTGATGCTTTATATCCCATTTCGGAAGAGCTCATTTTATTTTCAGAATCAACCCATCGTCGACTTAATATACCAGTCCTTTCTTGAATCCACTCGTCACTTGTATCCATGATTTTGCTTAAGTCATCATTGCTAACAGAATTTTGGGGTAGATAGTGTCCAAGACCTATTATTTGAGAGTTGTACATGATTTATTTTCTATTATTTGGTTTAGGTGTGATGATGGAGTCGAAAATACAATTTTATTGAAGGATTATTAATTTAAATTATTCTTGTGAATATCATCTGTATAAAATTGATTATTTATAAAATGGTCAGATTTGTATCTATTAACTTTGTTAGATAAATCAGTCAAGAAATGTTTGATAGTTTAAGTGAAAAAATTGATAAGGCGATTCATCGCCTTAGCGGTCGGGGTAGAATTACGGATATTAACATTGCTGAAGCGATTAAAGATATTCGAAGGGCTCTTGTTGACGCTGATGTGAATTACAAGATCGCTAAAGATTTTACAGATACAATAAAAGCTCGCGCTTTAGGTCAAGATGTTATCAAGGCTGTCGAGCCCGGTCAAGTGATGATCAAAATCGTTAGAGATGAAATGTCAATATTAATGGGAGAAACTTCCCATGATATTTCTTCAGATAATGGACTGAACACAATTTTAATGGCAGGGCTTCAGGGATCTGGAAAGACCACCTTTACTGCGAAATTAGGTTTTCTGCTGCATCAAAAAAAGGGGAAAAAGGTTCTTCTTGCCGCTTGCGATGTATACAGGCCTGCCGCTATAGAACAATTAAACACACTAGGTAAACAAATTGGATTGACGGTCTTTTCGTTACCTGAAGAGAAAAACCCAATTACAATAGCATCTATGGCTCAAAAAGTCGCAAAGGATGAGGGTTATGATTATTTATTAGTAGATACGGCTGGGCGTTTAGCTATTGATAATGCTTTGATGCAAGAGATTTCCTCTATTCACAATGCTCTGAAACCTCAAGAAACTCTTTTTGTTGTGGATTCAATGACGGGTCAGGACGCAGTGACTACAGCAAAAACTTTTCATGAGGCCCTAAATTATACTGGAGTAGTTCTTACCAAACTTGACGGTGACACAAGAGGAGGTGCAGCTCTATCAATTCGTTCTGTTGTGAAAGTGCCAATAAAGTTTATTGGTACAGGTGAAAAGATGGAGGCAATTGATGTTTTTCACCCAAGTAGAATGGCAGATAGGATACTCGGAATGGGTGATGTCATTTCCCTTGTTGAGCGTGCACAAGAATCTTTTGATCAAGATGAGTCAAGAAAGCTCTCCAAAAAAATAGCTAGTAACTCATTTGGGTTTGACGATTTCCTTAAGCAGATTGGTCAAATAAAAAAAATGGGCTCTGTTAAAGATTTGATGGGTATGATTCCTGGCGTTGGGAAAGCTATGAAAAATATTGATATTCCTGATGATGCATTCAAACACATAGAGGCAATGATAAAGTCAATGACCCCATCGGAAAGGTCTAATCCATCTGTTTTGAACGGCACGAGGCGTGCCAGAATTGCAAAGGGCAGTGGTAGAACCGTTGCTGATGTTAACAAACTAGTTAAGCAGTTTAATGATATGAGTAAAATGATGAAAGTTATGCAAGGGAAAGGTGGACAAAGTAAAATGATGAATATGATGAAAAATAACCTTAGGTAATGGCAATTATTTTAAGTGGAAAAGAGGCTGCAGTCTCTTTTAAAAAAGAGATTCAAATCAAGGTCAAGAAGCGACTAGCTGAACGTAAAAGCGCCCCTCATTTAGCGGCAATACTTGTTGGAGATGACCCAGCATCATCCGCATATGTAAGAGGTAAGGTGAGAGATTGTAAAGAAGTTGGCTTCAAATCGACTCTTATTCATCTAAAAGATGATGTTCTGCAAGAAGAGTTGATTCAAAATATCCAGATGCTTAATTCGAATTCTGAAATTCATGGATATATAGTTCAACTTCCTTTGCCTAATGGGATAAATGAAAAAGAAATTCTTTTGGCCATTGACCCAATGAAAGATGTTGATGGCTTTCATCCTGAAAATGTAGGTCGTATGGCTCTGGGTCTTAAAACATATCTTCCTGCTACGCCATACGGAATATTGCTCTTGCTGCAGTTCTACGGTATTGAGACAACGGGTAAGAATGCTGTTGTTATTGGACGTAGTCATATTGTCGGCTCTCCAATGTCTATATTATTAAGTTCAAATATAGAATTTGGCAACGCTACTGTCACTTTAACTCATTCAAGAACTAAAAATCTTGAAGAAGTAACTAAAAATGCTGATATTTTAATTGCAGCAATTGGAAAGCCTTCTTTTATTAATAAAAATTTCATTAAGGACGGAGCAGTAGTTATTGATGTTGGGATAAATAGAGTGTCCGGAAAACTTCATGGTGATGTTGACTTTGATTCGGTCAAGGATATTGTTTCTGCTATTAGCCCTGTTCCAGGCGGGGTGGGCTTAATGACTAGGGTTGGTTTATTAATGAATACTCTTTTAGCTGCGGATGGGAGAGATTAAAAGTGAGGCTCTTCCGCTTATGGAAGCCTTTCGTACAATTCAGGGTGAAGGTGCCCATACTGGACTCCCATCATATTTTTTGAGGATTGGAGGTTGCGACGTAGGTTGTCATTGGTGCGATGTGAAAGAGTCATGGGATCCTAAAAAGCATCCGCTCACTGCTATTCCAGATATTTTAAAACAAATAGATTCTAATGATAGAACGGTCGTAATTACTGGTGGTGAACCTTTAATGTGGGATATGACAACTATAACTCAGTCTCTTAATCAAATGGAAAAAAGAGTCCATTTAGAGACGTCAGGGGCATATAAATATTCTGGTAATTGGGATTGGGTTTGTTTGTCTCCTAAAAAGAATAAACCACCTCTTAAAGAATGGTACCAAAGAGCTGACGAGCTTAAAATGATAGTCTACAATTTAGATGATTTAAAATGGGCTGAAAAACATGCCGAAATGGTTGGAGAGAAGTGCCAAGTTTTTCTACAACCTGAATGGAGTAAAAGAGAACATATTCTACCAGCCATAATTCAATTTTTAGAAAAAAAACCTAAATGGAGGTTGTCATTACAAACTCATAAATATATTGGGTTGCCTTAGCCTCTATTTAACTTTGTTGACTTCTCGCTCTACTATGTCAATACCCTTTATGGATCTTAGATTTGTTGCTAATTGACTTAATTGTCTCCGGTCTGATACACTTACAGAAATAGTGCCACTAAAAACTCCTTCTGACCCATTTATATGCAAGCTTATGATGTCCATATTCATTTCATTTGAAATAACTTGGGACACCTTTAAAAGCAAACCACTTGAATCGACACCTGAAAATTTCAGAGTGGCATTGAAGTCGCCAGAAGCATTTTTTGCCCATTGTGCAACTATAACTTTTTCTGCAAACCGTCCTTGCAGATTAATAGCTTCTGGGCAATCTGTTCGGTGTACTTTAATCCCATCATCTTCAATGAATCCGAATATTGGATCATTTTGTATTGGACGGCAGCACTCGGACATGTCATGGTCGAGAATGACGGAATCCGGTCCAAATACAATTCTTCCTGAATCAATGCTTACATCCCGAAGCTTTGAAGCTTTAGGTTTAAACCTTTTTCTTAAATATTGATAAAAGCTTCCGCTTTCTTCTTGAATAAAATTCCTTATATGTTCGCCGTGATATTTCCCGGATCCAAACCTCGAGTAAAGATCGCTTGGAGCGTTAATTCCAAAATGATTAAGCATTCTTTGAACTCGGCTTTGATTCCAGTCAAATTTGGCTTTTTTCATCACTCGCCTTAGAAGTCTTTCCCCTCTGTCAACGGACTTTTTTTCTTCATTTTTAATAAAATGACGGATTGTTGTCCTAGCTTTTGGTGTAACTGCCCAATTTATCCATTGCTCATTGGGAGTTTGAGAGTCGCTGCTGAGAATTTGAATTTGATCTCCACTTTGAAGTTCATAAGACAATGGAACTAATTTCCCATTCGCTTTTGCTCCTAGAATTTTCATTCCAAGATCTGTATGAATTTCAAAAGCAAAGTCGATTGGAGTTGAGTGTTTTGGTAGGGTTAGCATTTTGCCTTGTGGAGTGAAGGCGAATATCTCTTCGGAAAAGAGTTGAAGCTTGAACTTATCGACAAAGTCAAGGGCATTACCTTCTTGATTTTCAATATTTTCACGAATCGTACTTAGCCATTCGTCTAGAGCAGTATTTCCAGAATCGTCTTCCTTGTAACGCCAGTGAGCGGCATATCCTCGTTCAGCTTCTAAATCCATTCTATTTGATCGAATTTGAATTTCTATCCAATGCCCTTCGGGCCCCATAACAGTTATATGAAGAGATTCATAACCATTTGCCTTTGGGGAGGTGATCCAATCTCTTAATCTTCTCGGGTTTGCTTTAAAAACACTTGTTATTATCGAATAAGCTCTCCAAATTTCTCCCTTTTCTCTTTTGGGGCCGGCATCTAAAAGTATTCGCAGTGCATATTTATCATATACTTCTTCAAATGAAATACCTTGATTAATCATTTTTCTTCGTATCGAGAATATCCCTTTTGTCCTGGTTTTAATAGAAAAATCAAAAGCCTCAGAGCTTAAAAGACTATAGATGTCTGAGCTAAAACGTTTTAGATAATCTGAATCATTCTGCTCAAAGTCATCAAGTTTTTCTGCAATTTCTTTATAAACATCTTGCTCGGTATACTTGAGGCCCAAGTCTTCAAACTCACTCTTGATATAGTAAAGACCCATCCTGTGTGCTAGGGGAGCAAATATATATAGAGTCTCACTTGCTGTTTTTAACTGTTTGGCATAATGCACATCTTCAAGGGTTCTCATATTATGCAATCTGTCTGCCATTTTAATAAGTATGACTCTAACATCATCACTTATGCTTAATAGAAGCTTTCTGAAATTCTCAACCTGCATAGAGGATGATTGATTGTCAAATATTCCTTGAATCTTAGTCAAGCCACTAACTATATATGCTATTGATTCTCCGAACATATGGGAGATTTGGTCATTTGTATACTCAGAATCCTCAACAACATCATGCAATAATGCTGCTGCAATTGATTTTGGACCTAAACCTATTTCTTCTGATACAATTAATGCCACCTCTAAAGGGTGAGTTATATATGGTTCTCCAGACTTTCTAAAAACTCCTTTATGTGCGTCTGCAGATACTTTATATGCTTTCCTGATAAGGGACAAATCTTCTTTGTCTCCACCACGCTTTTCAGCTAGCCTGAGCAGTTTTCGGTACTTAGACCTAATAATTTTCTGATAGTCAACTACTTCCTTTTCCATGGTTTAGATGGAATAATTTTAGACACACACTCTCCAAAACCTATTTTTAAATCATCTTTTATTGCAGATCCTCTCAGGATAATCGTATCATTATCTTCTATAAAAGAGCGAGTCTTACCATTGGGCAATTTGATAGGGTGCTTTCCGTTCCAAGATATTTCAAGCATAGACCCATATGAACCTTTTGATGGTCCCGATATTGTCCCTGAACCCATTAAGTCTCCTGCATTAATAATACATCCATTTATACTATGATGCGCTAGTTGCTGTGCTATTGACCAATACATATGTTTAAAATTACTTTCACAAATAATAGTTTCTTCTGATCCCTCTGGTCTTATCCCTACTTGAAGTTCAATATTGAAATTAGCTCTATTTAGCGGTTGCTGAAGATAAGGAAGAGGTTCTGGGTTGTTCTGTATTGGTCTATCGGATCTAAAAGGCTCAAAGGCATCCAAAGTAATTATCCATGGTGATATACAAGAGGCAAAGTTTTTTGCTAGAAATGGACCAAGTGGAACATATTCCCATTGCTGAATATCTCTTGCAGACCAATCGTTAAGAAGAACCAATCCAAAAATAGAATCTTCTGCTAATTCTACGGATATAGAATCGCCGTTTCTTGGACCATTTCCTGTCACAAACCCAACCTCTAATTCAAAATCAATCTTTTGAGAAGGTCCGAAAACAGGAAAATCTTCACTCGGTTTTTTTGTCTGACCATTTGGTCTATTAATTTCTTTAGGTGTTGAAAATATTGTTGAACTCCTTCCATGATATCCTACCGGTAGGTGAGACCAATTTGGAAGTAAGGCATTTTTGGGATCTCGAAACATTGACCCAACATTAGTCGCATGTTCTTTTGAAGCATAAAAGTCCGTGTAATCACCGATTTCTACAGGCAGAGACATTAGTATTTCGGAGGCATTCCATTCTGCTAGATTTCTAAGTTTTGAATTTTTCTCATACTTACTGTTTCCCTTTGTGTAAAGATTACAAATCGCAGCGCGGACGGATCGCCAGGTGCTTTTATTCTGAGTCAGAAAATCATTCAAACTGGATTTTCCAAATGTGTTTTCGTTAAGATCGCAGTCCGAGAATAGATTGTTTTTCTCCAGTATTGAGAGGTTAATAACTGTGCCGCCTATTCTAGTTAAACACACCACCTTCCCATCAATCCATCTACCAACACCAAAAGGGATGTTTTGAATAGGAAAATCTGATTGTTGAGAAACTGGTAAAAAACTCTCGGTCTTTGAATCAATCACATGGGTCATTTGCCTTAATTTTAGACGCAAGTTACAGCCAATATTATGGAACACGATTCAACAATTTTTAATCTCATTTCAGAGGAGCGTAAGCGCCAGACTCAAGGTATAGAACTAATTGCCTCTGAAAATTACGTTAGTCCTCAAGTCATGGAAGCTGTGGGGTCAATTTTGACAAACAAATATGCGGAAGGCTATCCTGGTAAAAGGTATTACGGTGGATGTGAGGTTGTGGATGAAATAGAAAACTTAGCTCGCAATAGGGCATCTGACCTTTTCGATGCTGAGTATGTAAATGTTCAACCTCATAGCGGTTCTCAAGCGAATGCTGCTGTTTATTTGGCATGTTTAAACCCTGGAGATACTATCATGGGATTTGACTTAAGTCATGGGGGTCATCTAACTCATGGATCTCCCGTGAATTTTTCGGGAAAAACATATAAAGCTGTTTTTTATGGGGTTGATAGAGATTCAGGGCTAATTAATTACGAAAAGATTAAAGAAAAAGCTGACATAGAAAAGCCAAAGTTGATTATATGTGGAGCCTCCGCTTATTCCAGAGATATAGATTATGCAAAATTTCGTGAAATAGCTGATGGTGTAGGAGCATTATTGCTTGCTGATATATCCCATCCTTCTGGCCTAATTGCTAAGGGTATCTTAAATGACCCTATGCCTCACTGCCACATAATCACTAGCACAACACACAAGACATTGCGTGGCCCAAGAGGCGGGATTATAATGATGGGAAAGGATTTTGATAACCCATGGGGCTTAAAAACCCCGAAAGGAATTGTAAGAAAAATGTCTCATATACTTGATATGTCTGTTTTCCCGGGAATTCAAGGAGGTCCTTTAGAGCATGTTGTTGCAGGTAAAGCTGTCGCTTTCGGAGAGGCGTTAACCGATGAGTACTTTAATTATATGGTCCAAGTTAAGAATAATGCACAGGCTATGGCAAAGGCATTGGTGGATAGGGGGTATGAGATAATTTCAGGAGGCACCGACAATCATCTGATGCTTATAGATTTAAGAAATAAAAATGTGACGGGAAAACTAGCCGAGTCAGCTTTAGTCAAGGCCCACATAACAGCAAATAAGAATATGGTTCCTTTTGATGATAAATCACCATTTGTTACAAGTGGTATTCGCCTTGGAACCCCCGCTGTAACAAGTAGAGGTCTTGTTGAAAAGGATATGGAGATAATTGTAGGTTATTTGGACGAAGTGATTTCTTCATCTGAAGATCATTCGAAATTAGACTCGATCGGTAAAAAAGTTATATCAATGATGTCAGATAAGCCTCTTTTTGTTTAAAGATTAAAAGTCAGACCAATGCTAATGCTGAATCCGGGAAGGTATTTGCTAAAAACTTCATCATTCGCTTGAAAAGATTTGAATGTATGCAAAGCATCATCATTTAATAGATTGCTAACACGTATTTTAATTTCATTTCGTTTCTTCTCTCCAAACGGAGATGACAAACTTGCGTTTAGTGAGTGAAATGGCATTGTATATATGTCGGGAAATAGCCCTAATCCAACTATGTTTAATGTTGGTCCCTTGACATTATAATATATTCCAAAATTGGATTTATTATTAGCTCCATAATATGAGAGTCCGGAGTTAATAACAAAAGGAGATTGACCCGCCATTTGCCTAGTTTCTTTTATGGTTTCACCAGCCCTTTCATAATCTTTTCTTGAATTGTATTCTACAGCACTCATTTTCAATGAGGAATTAATTAAGGTTATATTTCCATTAAAGAAAATATTTTCAAAGTAATTAGATATAGAGTTTAAGCTTGCGTTCCACTCTATTTCTGCTCCAATCATTTTCCCTTTGCCTACATTTCTTGGTTGAAATTCAGTACTTGTTTGTTGTTCTGCAATTCTAACCATTTCTATAGGGTTAGAGAAGTCTTTGAAAAAACCACTTATTGAAAACAGTTGTCCTCGTTTCAAGTACTTCTCCCATCTAAAATCAAAATTATTAACATATGTCTCAACCAGATTTCCGCTCCATGCTGTATAATTAAAAAAACTACCATTGAAAATTCTATTTGTTATGGGGTCAGCGATTTGAGCAAAAGATAGTTCTTTAAACGATGGTCGGGCAATCGTTCTTGTTCCTGAAAATCTCAAGTTCTGATTTTCATTTAATGAATAGATGAAATTAACAGACGGAAAAAAGTCCAAAGCGTGAAGGACTATTTCATTTTGCAAGTTTTTCCCATTTATATCTCCACTAGCAAATGCTTGATCTCGTCCTGTATGTCTTTGAATAAAGTGTTCCGCGCGAATGCCCACTATCCCTTTTAATCTTATGTTTAATTCAAATTCACTGGAAACATAAGTAGCCGCTGTATTGCTGTTTGATCTGTACTTATTGGGGTTTGGGGAATTGTTTCCTGATTGATAATAAATCCGGTTTGGGGAATTGGGATATATTTGGTCAAGATTAAGGATCTTTTGAGGGTCTGCACTTTCCCAATTCTGGGATCCGAAAAACTGCATGTCGAAGAATAAAATTTCATAAGATCTTTCTTTGAAGGTGTTACTTAATCCATACTTTAATTTAGAAGGTTCATTGAAAAAGGTTAGTTTTTTTATAATGTCTAATCGAGAAGGGATATTGACTTCTTGTAATGATCTCCAAATTCTTGAGGGGTTACCGCCAGCGCCAGCACTGAATGCAGTATCACCCTCAAAGGTAAAAGCAGTTTTTCTTATGTCTGGATCATTGGAAAGCGATAGAGTAGGGGCGATTCTCCAATCTATTTTAATATTTTTTTCTGGTTTAACGAAGTTGCCATTTATTAATAGATTTGTCAATGATCGCTGGTTATATTCTAAATTGTCTGAGGCTGCAATATATCCAGATTGACCAACGGCTTCTCCGTTATTGTCAATGTTAAAATTACCAGCACGACTTATTCCATTTTGCAAGTGCATTAATGTTACACGAATTTTACTGTGGTTTGTCTTGTAGGCAATGCCTGCTAGTGTTCCTAGTAAGACATTATGTTCACCTAGAGCTCCTTGCTGTTTGTTTGCGTATCGCAGATTAAGTGAGTCAGCATTTCTGTAGCGCTGATATTCTCCGTAAAACACATCATCATAATAGTTATAACTGGATTTGTATGACATTGAAAAAATGTAGCCTAATTTAGGAATCTCGCCATTGGAATTTGTTCTCTTTTTCCATTGCCATTGATCTCCAATTGAAATGCCTACGCCTAAATCTAAAAGACTTAGTTGCTTTATAGTCCCAAGATTTGGATTAAAACTTTTAACAAATGAATTAACTTGTGCCTCAGATGCACCCGAGATAGGAGTAGGTATGTTGTTACTTCTTGCAAGATCGGGTAGTCTCCTTGTTCCGTCGTCAAATCCCAAGAAATCTGTTGATCCACCACTATAGCTTATAAATTCAGAATTTAAGTTCATGGAAGGGTTGTAGCTGCTTGACATACTTAGTTTGAATAATTTCTTGTCAGGAAATGCCTTGGTTTCTACATTTAATAATCCCCCTGTGAAATCTGCAGGTTCATTTGCCAAAAATGATTTACTAACGACAATATTGCTAATTAAATCGGTCGGAAAAATATCCATTTGAATAGTGTTTTTATCGGGGTCCAAACCCGGTATATCCATACCGTTCAAAGTTGTTTTAGAATAGCGATCTCCTAGACCTCGAATATAAATATATTTACCACCCTCTATGGAGACCCCTGTGATTCTTTTTGCTGCTTCAACAGCAGTGCCATCACCGATCTGAGATATTTTAGATGCTGAAATACCATCAATTATTTGAGTAGACTTCTTCTTTAAAGTTAGAAGTGCTGTCTCCGTATTTTTTGAGACTTCAGCGTAAATTATAACTTCATCTAATTTCAAATTATCTTCACCAATTAAATAAAGTTTACCAGTTAAGTGTACTTCATCCAATGAGACTTTGACGTTTGAAAGTCTTAATGTCTTGTATGAGAAATAACTAACTTCTACAGTATGATCACCAGCTTTAGCTGATAATGTAAAGTTCCCATCAAGATCGGTAGCGGTATTTGAGTTACATGTTTGGCATTGGACAGTTGCTCCAATAATAGTTTCTCCAGTTTCTCTATCTATGACTGTGCCACTTATCATGCCATTCTGTGCATTCAAATGATGAAGTGAAGTCGAAAATAAAATAAACAAACATAAAGCTCTCATTATAAAATCAATTTAGTTAGACAAAAGTCTCATAAAAAATGCCCACACAAGAGCGTGGGCATTGATTTAACTTTTTAATAACATAATTTTAACATTGCCAGAAAGCTCTAATTATTTAATTACACCAGCACTTTGCGCCCATGTCCATGAGAATACATTTATGTCTGCTTTTGGAGTTTGTCCTGCAGTAATTCCTGCTGGAACTGTTCCATTTACATATTTGTCTACAGTGTCAACATCTAGAACAATACCAGAATAGGATACATCAGAAGCCGTTACTCTGTTGATTTGTTGTCCTGGTAGAACATCCATAAAATAAATATCTTGTAAAGAGACTCTGGAATTATCGTCTATATTAATTAAATCTCCGGATTGATTATCTCCATTTGCTATGACATGCCCATTTTTTATTGTATGACTGGCTTTATAGTTTCCTTCCGGCCCGTCTAACTCAAAACAATGTCCGTCAGGGCTTATAATTATAAAGTTATCTAAGGTTCCTGCCCATGACTGATCGGTGTCAAATCCATCGTCTCCGACATTCCATGAAACAATATTATTAAGGTTTACTGTTCCTCCAAAACACTCGAATCCGTCATCTTGATTTGCAACAACCTCTACATTTTGAATTAATGTACCTGATCCAACTCCTCCCATGGTTAGCCCGTTAATCTCATTCCCAGATCCAATATTTGCTCCACCATGACGAATTGATACATATTTTATCTCTCCAGAGTTATCCATATCGTCAGTGCCTCCATAGAGTCCATTTGAATCAGATGTAGGAATCCCTTCAATTTGAACTTCAGATACGTCACCAGTGGTATTAGAAGCAGATATTTTGGCATTGCCTAAAATGATAAGACCGCCCCAAAGTCCATTGACAGTAGGCTCAAGATTTGGACTTGCAAAATTACCAGATGCTATATTTTCAGGAGACAATTCGTCAGCTACGGAGGTGAAAACGATGGGTGCCGAGACGGTGCCTCTAGCCATAATCTTAGCGCCTCTTGAAATAACTAGGGCCGTAGCATTGGAGCCAGATCCTGCCTCACCTTTAATCACAGTGCCTGCTTCAATTATTAAGGTAACTCCAGAGGTAACGGAAACTCTTGAGCCCAATTGATAAATAGTATCTGAGTACCAAGTCGTATTGGAAGTGATATTAGATGATATAACTTTCAACCCATCAACTTGATTTGGATCTGTTGGATCAACAGGGTCTACAGTTGATGTGTCGCAAGAAGCCAAAGCTAGACTAACGATTGAAAGAATAGCGTATCGTTTAAGTTTATCTGTCATGATTCTATGTTTGATGCGGATTAGATTAATTAACAAGGCAAACGTAGACGATGAATGTTACCATATTTTTAATAAAATGTTAAATATTTGATATTAAAGTCTTGTTTTCTAATACCATAGATTTAATATTTATATAAATAAATGCAGTTTTTTATCAGGTTTTAAAGTTATTTAGTCCTAATCCGTAAAATAAAGTTAGCTTTTAAGAAAAATCAATTAGTCAAGTCTAAATAGTAGCTTGACTTTTGATGCATACTTTAATTATAAATTTTTTTTAAGATGAAAGGGATATTATACTCAGTAATTTTTTGCCTTATCGCATTGAATTCAAAAGCTCAGGAAGTCAGTGTAGCGGTATTGGATTTCGATACGCGTAATTATGATTTGGTAGATGCCAATCAAATTATTCAAAAGGCAATAGTTGATTTAATTCGGATCAACACATATGAAGTAGTTGATAAATATGATATCGAATACATAAGTCAAAGAGATTCTGTTAATTTAAAAGGTTGTTTTTCAAAAATATGTCTAGCTGACATCGGAAAGAGGTTGGATTGCGATTTTATCCTTACTGGAAGCCTGGATCAGCTTGGTCTTTTGGTATCGTATACCTTCCGACTATTTGATGTGAAAACAGGTCGTTTTTCAAGTTCAGCTTCGAACCTCTTCCTAGATATTCCTGAACAGTCAATGGCTATGACTGAATTAACAATAAATACTCTATTCAATATTCCAAATGATGAGGAGACCATGAGAAAACTAACGGTCAGTGAGGAATATGAAAGCATGTTAAATAACCCGGATACAAAGGCTATTAACAACACAGGGCCTAGGCTAGGTTACACCGTTATTACTGGTAAAAATGCTAAGATTTTGTTGTCTAGTGATCCTGGAGGCTTTGATTATTGGGCCCCAAGTATGTTTTCTTTTGGTTTTCAGTTTGAGCAAGTCTTTATCAATAGTGGAGACTTTCAAGCGTTAATTGAGGCTATACCTATGGTTGCAGGAATAGAATACGGTAGAATTGTTCCTAGTGTAAGCGCATTAATGGGAATGCGTAACTCAAGAAGTGGTTGGGAATTTGCGATTGGTCCAAATATTACTGGAACAACCTTAGCTAAAGGCTATATTGATTCTAACAATGACTTCATACTATCAAATAATTCAAATGATCAAACTATAATTGAAAGAATTGATAGCCGAGGTGACTTTAAGTTATCTTCTGGTCTTATGCTTGCCGTAGGTAAAACCTTTAAATCTGGAAAGATGAATTTTCCGCTTAACTTTTTTGCTATTCCTCCTGCTAAAGGGAACTCATGGAGAATAGGAATTAGTACAGGATTTAATATTATTCAGAAAAAGGTTCGTCCTATTGTGAATTGAGTTGGGGTTGAATGTTTCAACGGATAAAGGCGCTTACTGAAATGAGTGCCTTTTTTTTTGATAGAAACATAGGGTGGTTCAAAACCCCAATGAACCAAGCTTATATTTGTGACATGCCTAACTTAAAGGGGACCAGATTAAATAAATTTATCAGCCAAGCTGGTTATTGTAGTCGAAGGCAAGCCGACACTTATATCGAAAAGGGTCAGGTCAAATTAAATGGAAGAAAGGCGCGGGTAGGAGACCTTGTTTATTCCGGAAATGAGGTAATGGTAAACGGCTTTTCTCTAGATGCTGAAGTTGATATTCAACCAATTTTTATTCTCTTAAACAAACCGGTAGGCATTACAAGTACTACGGAGAAAGGTGTCAAAGAAAATATTGTTGACTTTGTAAATTATCCCGAAAGAATTTTTCCTGTGGGGCGCCTTGATAAGGATTCTCAAGGTCTGATATTTTTAACCAATGATGGTGACATTGTAAATAAAATCTTAAGATCTGGGAATAAGCATCAAAAAGAATATTTGGTCACGGTAGATAAGCCGATCATTGATTCTTCTTTGGAACAGATGCGAAATGGTATCCCAATGCTTGGAACAACTACAAAAAAGTGTAAGATTGAAAAGGAAGGTCCATTTGTTTTTAGAATTCACTTGATTCAAGGATTAAATAGGCAAATTCGAAGAATGTGCGAATATGTTGGTTACGAGGTGAAAAAGTTAGAGCGTATTAAAATAATGGGAATCTCTAATGTTGGGCTAAAAGTAGGAGAGTGGAGAAGTGCCACAAGTGCGGAGATTGACTTTATTTATTCTGCTACAGAAAATTCCGATTCTGAAGCTGAAAAAACTAAAAGTGGACAAAGAAAAACCAAAGATCAGAGCAACAGCGGCAAAACCTTAGAATCTAAAAATAAGTATATCAGCAAAAAAAGTAAATCACATATGGGTTACAGATCTGATAGTGTTAAATCGAAGTCCAAAGTTTTCAAATCCAAGAAAAATGTTAGTGGAGGAAGAAACAATCGGAAATGAAAAAAGCCTCACAAATGCGGGCTTTTTCCTATTTGTTAGAGTTACTACTCTACCCAAAGAACTTCTCTGGATATTTTCCCCTCATCGTTAAAACTATGACTTAAGTGGATAAAGGTGCGATCCTCTTTGCCTTCTTTATTAATGCCTACATGATACCACCATGAAAGGACTTCCCATCCTCCATCTCCTTTCTCGTATCGGATAGCATCAGGGTAGCCATACTCTTCCATAATTCTCTTAGGATTCGCCGTTATCTCTTTTTTCCATATTGTAACACGCTCCTCTAGAGATACTTCATCATATGGTTCAAAGTCTCCTCCTCCTTTACGATAAAATTTAGCATCTTTTGAGAAATAAGAAGCCATTTTGTCAACGTCTCCAGTTTCATACGCTTTAGTCAATGACTCAACTTTGTCGATTAAGGGGTGTTCATCATAGACTCTTCCATTTCTGTGTGCACCAAATGAATTCTGAACTTGGGCACTTAAGTCATCTCCGTCAAAGTACTGAAACCATCTTGTGATTTTATTTTCATTATTCACAAAATATTCATCGTGAAACCATGTTTTTACTGTATCTCCTGAGGTCTTATTGATCGCCAAAAATTCTGTCCAGTCCATGACCCAAACACCTTTTTTATCTCCCTTGTATTTGATTACATCAGGATTCACTCCTTCAGATCTTGAGATCGTTATATTGAAATTCTTATTCCACCATTCTGTAATCTCTAAATCACGCTTTAAATCTGTTGGTTCAGTTTCTCCAATGGAATAAATTTTTACATCTGGTGAAAAGTAGGTTGCATATGTTTTAGAGTCTCCATTCACAAATGCTCTATTCATTGCCTCTACTGCGTCTAAAGCTGGATGACTTGAGTAAACAGTACCGCTTTTTGTTTGGGCCAATGCTGCAAGGGGAGCTAGAGCCATTATAATTATTAAGTTTTTCATTTTATTAATTTAAAAATTTGATCATAAAGATTAAAAAATATATCTGGATGAAAAATTATAAACCCGTAAAACAGGGGTTAATGAAAAATAAGTTTATTGATTTATATTAAAGAAAAATTTTAAATGCCCTTATCTAAAAGATTATTTTTACTATTGTGGTCTAATAAAACCCGAGTAACTATGAAAAAAACTATCCTAGCCATATCGGCTATTTGCTTATTTGGTATTTCATGCCAGAATGAGTCTTCTCATGATGATGGCCATGCTCATGCATCAATGATTCTAGAGGACAAATTCAATAATAATTGTGAAACAGTTAGAAGGTATCTTGATGCATTACAAACTGAAACTGCTGATTATTCAATGTTTGCCAAAGATTTTTATCGACTGAATACTGCTTTCTTAGCAAAAGATGATACTATTTCTCTTAACGATTTCATCGACGCACGCACTGACTTCTGGGCCAATTACAATGCTGAGATGATAAGTGAGCCAGTTCTTCTTCCTGGAGTATTTGGTGAAACAGGAGAACCAAACGGGTCTGTTAGACATTACAGCGAATGGAGGTTAACAAGTAAAGGAGCGGATTCAAAGGAGCCAAAAGAGGCGACTATTAAACTGTATGAGTCGTTTGATTTTAATGATGAAGGTAAGATTTCTATAAATATGGTCTACGGCGATTTCTCTGCCATGTTTCAATATTTAAATAGTTGATTCAATTAAATACTAAATAAAAAAAGCCCGCTCAATCGAGCGGGCTTTTTTATTGCGATAAAATGCGTAAAGTATATTTTACCTCTACTTTTCCAGTCATGAACCGTAAAAATATCATTAAGCCACTTAAGGTCGCTATACCATGAAAAATATGAATCGCTTAAGCAACCCTTACTGTTTCCCAATCCATATCAACAAAACCTGCGAACAGAAAAATAAATTAATTGCTATACGAATTAAGGTAAGCCCCTTAGCAGCTAAGTAAACTGCTTTATTTGAAGCGTCAATACGGATGTTCTAAAATAATTTCACCTGTTGAAAATAGTCTTGCTTCTCCTGAAATTAGAACTCTGTCGCCGATATCCTTGCAATAAAGAGTTCCTGATCGTAATGATAGCTGTTTTGCAATAAGTTTATTTTTTTTCAATCGCTCGCTCCAAAATGGAGTTAGACTGCAATGTGCTGAGCCTGTTACGGGATCCTCTAAAATTGTTGCTTGTGGTGTGAAAAATCGTGAAACAAAATCACAATTTTCTCCTTTGGCAGTCACAATAACTCCGCCAGTTCCTAAATTAATTTTATCAAACTCTTGTCTATCAATAACGATACTTTCAATTTCTTTTTGCGAATCATAGACCAATAATAAGTCCCTGGATTTGAAGATTTCTTTGGGCTGAATGTTTAAAGCACGCTGAATTTCGTTGGGTAATGATGATTTTGAGGGCATTCTGCTGGGTAAATTGAGTTCATAAAAGTCATTTTTTTTGATAACTGTTAACTCACCACTTAACGTTTTAAAGAGAATTTTATTTTCGGTGTATTTATGAATTTCTTTTATGCAATAGGCAGCAGCCAGGGTGGCGTGACCGCATAGGTCCATTTCGATATCGGGTGTAAACCATCTAAGTTGAAATTTATCCTTATCCTGAATAAAAAACGCAGTCTCTGGGAGTGCATTTTCCTTCGCTATTTTTAATAATAAATCATCAGATAGCCATTTTTCTAATGATATTACGCACGCAGGGTTTCCTTTGAAAAGTTTATCAGAAAATGAATCTACATGATAAAGCTTGATGTGCACGACTTAATACCTATCTCTAATTTCTTGAAGTTTTTTTTGTTGCTCTACTTTTTCAAGATTGCGCACTTCGTTTTGAAGCTTAAAATCAGTGTATACTATTCGATACCCGATTCTCTTTGTTTTTTCATTGTCTAGTACTGCAGTAACTACGAGTCCTGTGTGTCTGCCTCCCCAGATATATCTATCAAAGTGACCTTTTTCAACATTTGTAGAAAATTTAGGGTAACCAAAAACAGTCTTAAACATTCGCGGAATAACTGTAGACGAAGATTCTGCAAATAATGTTATTTTATAAATATGTGAATTTATAGTTGACACAAAAATTTTTGCAATTGTTCCTCCGTCAATTACTTGATAATTCTCTGTGCCAGGATTTACTGAATAGACCTCTACTTCGTCATATTTCAAATTTATATTTTCAAACTTTCGTTCTTCGGTGATTATATTTTCTTGATCATTATCTATAAATTCCAAACTAAAACGAAGGCCTTCGTCACTAGCTTGAGTCATAAAGTTGTAGTCACTAATATTTGCTCTTAGTTTAATTTCACGGAAGCCCTTTTTCTTTTCAAGTACAGATCTTTGCTGCGCTATACTATTTAAAGAAAATAGCATAATAAAAGCAACCAAAACATGGGACTTCTTAAATATCAGATTGGGAAAAGAGCTGTTCTTAAACTGCATGGACTAAAGATTTTTATTGGAAACCAAATTTAGCTCTAGTTGAGTAAAAATCGATTAACTATTGAATTTAGTCATTTTTTTAATCTTATATCTTTGAATGGTCCATAATTAGAAACTTTCTAAATGATTTTAATGGGGAAGTAATATTGAAGTTGAATTCGATTGGTGATGATTATATATTTCAATATTCATCTGATAATGGTAAGACATTTCAGGATTTTCACAAAGTTGGAAATGACATTCTTTTAAGTCACGGATACACGGGAGCTTACTTGGGGCTGTATGCTTTTAGTAATGGGGGAGAATATAATTCCTATGCGGATTTTGATTGGTGTAAATATTGAGATGAGCTGTGAATTAATTAGATTTTTTTTCCAAGACAAAAAGTAGATACTTCTTTTCATTTTGAAACTGCTTGATGTCAACTGAAGCCATTTCTTTGTGAATTTTTCTTTCCATTGAATCTCTAATTAACTTTGTCATGAAAAATAGCTTTGCATTCTTAAACCGTAGTTTTTCAAAGGCAAAATGCTTTAAGGGAAATAAAAATCTCTCAGCGTACATGTTTATGAACTTTAACGTTGGCATCACATTACCTGTTATGTCTTGCTGAAAGGTGATCTTCCATCCATATTCTTCCACTTTCTTCAGAAAATCATGCAACTTATGACCACTTTTATTGATTCCCGATGAATTTATTCTAAAGTAGTCCGTGATAATCCATTGACCTCCGGAATTAATAATGATTTCAACCATTTTAAAAGCTTCGTCGAGATCTATATACTGAAGAGATTCTGAATGAATTACCGTTCCGTAAGACTCACTCGTATTCATGTCTTCAAACTTTGAATGGTAGAATTTTAATTCAGGGTACTTGGATTGAATATGGTCAATTTGATTTTTATTTGGAGTTAGAACCTCGACATTAAGGTTTTTTTCATTGATGATTTTTGCAAGACCTCCCATTCCGCAACCAACATCAAGAATGGATTCATTTTTTCGCTTTATTTGGTTTATTATTTGTTGAGAATATAAAACCTGAGCATCTTCAATTTGTTTTATCGATATGTCTTCAGGTTTTATATCAGGGTTTTGGAAATACCCATAATGAAGCATATCGTTTTTTAAAAGTTTTGAGTAAAGGTTTAACTCTAGATCATAACTGGATTTATCATATTTATCATTTGATTTTTTGAATTGGGAGGCTCTCCACCAGTTCATGGGATTTATAAAATGATATAGATATTTCAAGAGTAATATTATTTATTAGGCGAATTTAATGCTTTTAAATCTCATCATAATTATGATATCACTCTAATTATAAAATGTTGAATTATAAGCGATTAAGATTTTATTATTATTGATTTAGGCTCAATTAATAAAATTTAAATGCTTACATTAGAAAAATGGATTGTAACTGTGATAAATGTAATTGCGGCTCAAGTTGTTCTTGTGGTTCAGATTGTTCTTGCGCGTAGACTTCTTTAAGCTCAGGTTGTGATGGGATTTAATTTATAGCTATCCTTCTAGAAAATTGATTAGGACAGAGTAATACCGATCTGCAATAAACTTTGCCCCTAGTCCATTGTAATGTACGTCATCTGCAAGCATGGCATCACTAAAACCGGTAAACATATCTATCGCTATTACTTGGGATGTTGAAGTTGTTTTGTTTGAAGCAATTAACAATATATCTTGATGAAGATCATTAATGTAGGTGGTAAGCTCTGTTGTCATGTCGTCTGAATGTGCAGGAGCCATCTGTTCTAATAAGATCGTTACCTCTGGATTTGATGCTTGCAATGCATCAATGATATATTTAATATCTTCAATTATGGCATTGTAGGGCATGTTTAGTAGAGCGTCATTACCCCCTGGGGAGCTAAATAATACAACATCTGAAGCTCCTGTTTCTTCAAGCCAGCTTTCGATACCTATGGCAATGTCTTCTGCTGTGAACCCACTATTTCCTTGATGGTCGCCATCAAAAGATAGATTATTAAAATCAGGATAATCGCTGTAATCAAATTCAGATCCAATAAAATCAAATTGCCATCCGTCTTGAACTATGTTTTTCCATAGATCATATCTAAAACTTACAAATTCATCAGCTAACAAAGGGCCAGTGAAATTTGGTTTATTTCCCTCAACTCGAGAAGCCCCAAGCGACATAATCTTATTAATAGGTTCACTTTCAGGAGGAGTGCTTTTGTCGCAAGATGTGAGAATTATCAGAAAAGCAAGGAATAGATTTTTCATATCAGTTATCTAGGATTTATCTTAGTACTAAGATATTATAACTGCAGATAATAAATTTGTTTAGAGGTGAAGTTTACAATAGTTCAAATTGATAGAATTATAGAAATGGCTTGGGAGGATAGAACTCCATTTGAGGCAATTGAGTTTCAATTCGGTCTTAAGGAGAATGATGTGAGAAAAATAATGAGAGAGAATATGAAAGAGTCTTCTTTTAAGATGTGGAGAGAAAGAGTCAAAGGAAGAGTAACTAAACATAAGAGCATAAGCCCTGCTATTCGTTTCAAATCAAAGAATCAAAAAAATATTTAATTAATTTTTGACAGTCTCTTATTCTGATTATTCGCGGAATAATGAATAATTCAAATATTAATTTATTGACTTTATATCTAGGCTTATTAATTTTTATTAAAACATTTGATTCCTTTAGTAGATTTTAATTTCTATTTGGTGTAAAAATTTCATAAAATTGATATTCTTAATCCATTATCTAGAATTTAGTTCATGACTCTTGGTTTATTATTCATAATTGTCCCTATTGGTTTATTCTTTTTTGTTTTAGAGTTTTATTTCTTATTCAAGAAAAAAGCTAAGATTACTTTGGATCAAACAGCTTTAAATATGTCTTTAGGTTTTTTTGATCGATTGGTCGGTCTATACCTTACCGAAAAAGGCCTTATACTCCTTAATGGAACTTTGAATTATTCGATTATCGATGAATTCGCCTCCAACGCATGGACTTTTGTCTTAACCTTCATAGCAATAGACTTTATATGGTATGTGTTTCATGTAACATGCCACCGAATATCACTAGTGTGGGGAATGCACTTGATACATCATCAAAGTAATGAGTACAACTTGAGTGTAAACTTTGCACTTAGTCCTTTAGGATTTATCGTAAGAACGACAATGTATTCAAGCCTTATTCTACTTGGTTTTCCAATAGAATTCGTTATTATTTCTATCTATTTAAACGCATTTTATCAATTTTATCTTCACACGGAATTTATATCCTCAATTCCTATTTTGGAAAAAATATTTGTGATGCCAGACCATCACAAGGTTCACCATGGGAGTAATTCTAAATATTTAGATCGCAACTATGGCGGTGTATTCATAATTTGGGATAAAATATTTAAAACATACGCTCCCCTTGATGAAAAACCTAAATATGGCTTGACCGCCCCAATACCTCATAAAGATTTTTTAAATATTCAATTATTCTTTTTTAAAAAATTGATAAATAATTTTAAAAATTTTGGGATTATACGAGGGTTACAATTACTATTCCTTGGACCTGAACATCAGACTCCTGAGATACCAAAAACTTTAAGAATTGAATCAAAAATCACTCTAACTAAAGTGATTATTGGTAGTGTGATATATCTTTCAAGCTATCTATTGCTGGTCCGTTCAACACAATTTTCAATTATGATCTTAATTGCTGCAGTTAACCTGGTGGCAATTTTAATTGTAAATGGCATATCCTTCAAACTTACATTTCCTAAAATCTACAAGATTTACAGGTCTATAATTTCTGAAAGGAAAATGGGGTAGGGGGGTTAAGGATCAAAGCCTCAGAGAGCTCTAAGCTCAATGGTACAGAGTGTACTTTCAGTTTTTATACCGGATATATTAAAAGGACCAGTTGACCCCAGTCCAGGATTCATCCTGAAATCATATCTCTTTGCAGTTTCAGATTCCATTTCTATGCGGTTGCTTTTTCTGACAGATTTAATTAATAAGAATGGGTTGTCTTGAAAATCTGTCCATCCCGTTGGAGCATAATATTGAAGTTTCTTACCGATTTGTTCAGATTCTAGCCCCGAATTTATTGTTACATCTAATAGGCGATAATCAAATCCTGAATTTGATTGTTCGAAAATCACCACATGATTAGTATTTTCCGATTTAAATTCATAAGTCTCAGAAAGATTTACCCATTGTCCAACGGAAGTACTATTAGTTTCTAGGAGTTCGATAACCTTTTGGCGGATAACGTCTCTGTCTGGTGTGCTTCTATCCGCAAAGTCTGTTGAGGGCATTCTTTCATTCTTCTCATTCAGTTCATATCGAACTAGGGTCATTTCTTCTAAGAAGATTAAATCCGTAATTGAATCAACAGAAAAATCAACATCAGTAGAAATTGTCTCATTGTATTTAACATGAGATGACCATCGTCCATGAAAGGCCTCTTCGTTCAAGTTATTCAAATTGCTGGTGCATGAGGCAACTGTTAAACCTAAAATGAGAATGGATGCTAACTTTTTCAAGATAAAAATATTTATTTTTTAATACTCGAGTGTTTAATCAAGTATCATACCTAAATTTGCTGTGGATTATATTTATTGCCTAATAAAGCAAAAAAATTGTTTAGACACTTATTCTTTGTTGTTGCTTTTTCTACATTTCTCCTAAGAATTGTAGAACCGTCTATTCATCTTCTTCACCATCACCATGAAGAAAATATAGCTTGTGACGATTTCGATATTCATTTTCATGAGGCGAAAGAATCATGTTCTTGGATAGATGCGAGTTTGTTGCTCTCGGATTGGAAAAATCATTTTTTAGAGCTGCCACTAATAGTTTTTGAGGAAAGAGTATTTGAAGTATCCAATAGCGACCATTTCAAGAGTCGAAATACTCATTACTATTTGAGAGGTCCCCCTGTTATTATATAAGTTTTCTTAATATTTCTTTCCCTGGAATTGAAGTTTTTTTTTAAATAAAGCTTCAGTAGCCGGAGTATTCAATTTTCAATAAGAATACTTTGTGAAAGTCAGAATTTAATTATTTAATAACTATTATTTCAAATTTTTTAAAGATGAAACATTTCATTTGGATGATGTTACTTCCAATATCTGTATTGGCTCAGGTAGACTCATCAAAAACATATTTTATAGAGCTGGGTGAAGCTACCGTTGAAGGAATTTCACACAACCCTAATTTTTTTAGCACAAATATTCTTGCAGTTCCAACCAAGACGCTTTCGGACCAGGGCCCTTCTGCTTTGATTAATATGACCCGTCAATCCCCTAGTCTTCAGTTAATGAGTATTGGGGATCATACAATGAAACCTGTTATCCGTGGTCTCGGTGGATATCGTACTGTGACAGCTTATCAAGGCTGGAGGTATGATAATTTGCAAGGGGGCGCTGATCATGGTCTTGATTTTCCTCTTCTCGGAATTGATCATGTAGAAATTCTTCCAGGCCCAAATAGCTTAGCCTTGGGTACAGATGCGATGGGAGGGGTCCTTTATTTTTCGGATCTAAGACCTTTAGAGTCTGGTAACTCAAACGCCTTCAAATTATTTGGAGGTACAAACGGATCCCCGTTGAGTGGTCAATATGATTATGTAGGGTCAGGAAAAGGAATTTATTATGCTGGTGCGTATTTTGGAGCAAATCCAGAATATATCGATGGAGATGGAGATACTGTTCATGGATCTCACAGTCGTACCGCATCAGTTAGAGTTCTTTCTGAGTTTAAATCAGGGGAGTCAAATCATAAACTCAAAACTTCTCTTGTCGCTAGAACTCTAGGAATGCCTGAAGGTGGTCATGATCATGATGATGAGCCAGGCGACGAGCCGGGTCATGAAGAGGAAGAGCACGGTGATCAGCAGGTCAGAAATGCAAATATTTCATGGGAATCAGATAGAAAGTTCGGTAATTGGGTTTTAAGAAATATTACTGGTTTTCAGTCGGCTTCTCGTGCAGAGTTTGAAGAGCATCATGAAGATGAAGACGAGCCAGGAGATGAGCCGGGTCATGAGGAAGAAGGTCCTCATATAGGATTTAATTTAATCAGTGCTACGCAAACAACTTCAATACAAAAAGCTGTATCTGATAATGGTTTATTAACTCTTGGGGCTCAACAACAATTTAGATCTTTGCAGAATAGAGCGGATGCTGAGGAGACCATATATCCAAATAAAAATCAGTTTCAGTCTGCTTTGTTTGCCCATATCAGTAATACCAAAGGAAAAAATAAGACATCTGCAGGTTTGAGAGGAGAGATTGGTGGCTTTTCAGGGGCGTCATTTCTTCTAAATTGGGTGCATTCACTCAATAAAAATTTGGACATTCAATCTCGAATTTCTTATGGAACGAGGGGCCCACAACTCGAGGAGAGATTTGCATATGGGACGCATATCGGTGCAGGAAGATTTGAGGTTGGAGATTCCAATTTAACACCTGAAACGCTCCTTAACGGTGAAGTCAACATTGGTTATAATAGTAAGGTGTTTAATCTTCAGGTTGGTGCTTATTATCAATTTTATAATGATTTTATTCACACTAGTCCAAATGACGATAGTGGGGAATGGAGGTTTTATTACCTTCAAAAAGATGCCCTGTTATATGGACTTGAAGGTAGATTCGGTTGGAATCCAACTGATCGTATCCATTTCCACAGCGTGGCTTCACTCACAGTGGCGAACGACTTAGATGGTTTGGCATTGCCTTTTATTGCGCCAGGTAGAGTATCTAGTCACTTGCTATTTAAAATAATCCCTGAAAAGTTTCATGCAGAAATTCATTACGACTTTTATGCGGAGCAGAATAGACTTTCTCTAACAGAGCAGAGATTCCTCGAAGGAGCAACCCCTTCTTACGGTTTGTGGTCTGCAACACTAACAGGAGAAATTTCCTCAAATTTTTCTTGGAATGTTGAGATTCTAAATGCCACAGATGTTGCTTATGCGCACCATCTTTCACTTGCCAGAGCATTAGATATATATCAAGCAGGAAGGCAAATTAGAGCTGGATTGAGCTTAAAGTTCTAAACTTTATTTAACGGAAAAATTAATATTTGTGTTAAGAGCCTTGCGATAGCAAGGCTCTTTTCATTTAAAAATGATATTTCAATTAAACGGTTTAACCGTCTATATCTTTGAGTTTAAATAGCTCTAACGAATGAAAATTATATATATCGACGGACATTGTAATCTATGTAATGGTTTAATTAAATACCTATATCGAAGAAGACCGTATCTATTTAGCTATGGTAAGACCAGTCTTGATAATAACCTGGAGTATGTTATTTACAGTCGAGATGGAGAGATATTTAAGGCTGAAAAAGCCGTTTTAATGATTTGGAGAGATATGGGAGGAGTACAAAAAAAAATTTCTCATATTTTGAGCTTAATTCCGAACATTATTTTAAGAAAGTTTTATTTCTTTATTTCTCGTAATCGTTACAAAATATTTGGTAAAAAAAACATTTGTGAGATAAATGATGATATTCCAAAAGATCAACAGGTACCGGATTTATAGCATTTTTATTAGAACTCCTACATCTTTAACAAAAATTACTTTTTTACGATTTTTATCACATTTTCTTGAATTCGAAAAATATAGAGTCCTGATTTCAAATTACTTAAATTAAGACTTTCTGAACTTAATTTCCCTTGATACACTAATTTTCCAAAGTCAGTATATATTTTATATTCCTCTCCAAGATGATCGTTAAACTGGATTTGAATATCCTCCTTAAAAGGATTCGGAAATATCGCTAAATCAGTAGGGTAAGAGGTTAACTCATTTTCGCTAGTACTGTTACACCCAATTCGTCCGTTAAGATCAAATTTGGATACGAAATTCCAAATTTCATTAGTTGAATTAATATCCATATTTCCAAAGGATCCCGGCCAGTCATGGCCACCACCGAGCACTTTAAGGTGCTCAACATAAATACAGCCATTAGAATTTTCCCATGAGTGCCGCTCAACAGTGCTTCCATCAGAAGGGTCAATATTAGGTAATTGCGTAATTAATGGAGTTGTATCACAAACATTATTATTTGCCCAATAATTATGAACGTCGTTGGCCGAGACATAATATTGAATTCCTCCAAAAGAAAGCCCATTATATTGGTCATTTGTTCCAATAATAGTCATAACTCCTGTTGGTTTCGTAGGCGAACAATTATTTATTTGATTGGTTTGCATAGTTCGGGCTACAGCAGCGATTGCGGCAATTTTATGATTGAGCCTACAGCCAATCTCATAAGCAAACTCTCCACCAAGAGAATATCCGCATGCATAAATTCGGTTTGAATCAATTGGGTAATCTGCAGAAACAGAATCAATAAGAGCACTTATAAAGTATATGTCATCGATTGTTGATGGATCTTTATGCAGCCAATTTTTTGAGCCACCGTCATTGGGGTCAGGCAAGGCCTGAGGGTATAATGCAATAAAATTCGCTGTGTCAGCGAGAGCACTCATGTCTGAAAGGGTAATCTGATCTAGTCTAGTCCCGTTTCCTGCATGGAAATTAAAAACTAAGGGAATATCTGTCAATGTACTTACACTACTCGGAACATAAATACTGTAAACTCTTGTTTGACCGGCATATTGAATTGAACGTGTTAAATAGTTTTGAGCTTTTAAATTTGAAATACAACAAATTAGTATGCTTAAAGTCAGGAAAAATCTGATTCTCATAGTAATAAAATTAAGCTATTGGATAAAAATTAATCTGATTCAGAACCAAAGATTAAGAAATAAGTAATAGAAACTCTATGAACGATAATGATCTGAGCCGAAGGCCTCACCAATTCCTGTTTGGCAAAACTGTCTTAAGCTCTCGAGGTATTTCCCTGAGCTAAAATTCATTCCTGCATAAGAGTCATCCATTTCAGAGAAACCTTCATAAGTATAACGAACACGTGTTTTATCCTCGTTACGATCTAGATCATATTTAGATACATGACCAACATTGTCCCATGGGGATTCAATACACTCCATGTGAATTGATTTTCCTTCTATAAATTCCACTATTTTAAATTTAAAAGACGCTAGATTAACAAATTCAAAGGTTATTACGCTATTTAATTTCACCTTTCCATTGACTATTGAGGTATACCATTTTGATAGATCATTTGCATCGGATAAAGCTTTAAATACTTTTTCTACCGGTGCATTAATGTGGAATAAATGTTTAATTGAAGGCATAGTTTTATATGATATTACACTTGGAACAAATATATTCGAGATGGATCCAATTTGCAATAGGCTGGTGAAATTTAATATCACCTTTTTCTAGCGATTTATCATTCAAACTGTTGATCTCGTCTATTTACCGTTGTTACAGTAATTGCAAAGAGTATATAATTCTGAAACTATTTGAGTTAAATATTTCTTGAAAACGTTATAACTGCAGACTCTCTATTCCAGAATAACAATAATCGTCTATGTTCAATTAACTGGAAAGAAACATCCCAGCCTTGCTGGCCGTATCGATTCATCAAAGCTTCCATTTTTTTTATTGGGAGACTGCTAGCCCCTAGAAATATTGTTCCAAGCGCTCCTTCTGTAACTACTTCAATTTTAAATTCTTTTCTCATTTTAATATTTAACTAGTTCTGTATATTTTTTCAATCGGAAACATATCCAGACATTCCGCCATCATTATCTTGAAACATTGAGCGTAGCACATTGACTTTAGGCTTAGATATTATCGGAGCAAAATAGGTGTTAAATAAAGTGTGCCCCAATGGGTTATTTTCAAGTATGCCTTGAGGGGTTCGCATAAGATTGTTCCACTCTGGTGCAAGTGAACCATTTTCCCAAAATTCAGTACCGAACTCCCACATGCCAAAAGTTAACAAGTACTGGTATTCTTTTAAAAGAAGGGGCCAGCTATCTGGAGAATTAAAACTTCCATAATCAGGATTGAACATATTACTATCAATGGCTTGTTTCATTGCAAGAAACAATGCAGTTCCACTAATGTCATCATCTTCAGAATTGCTATTGAGATCATAAAAAGATCCATCTACAGCACCTCTAATTCCTGTCATGTGAAGAGTATGCAATGTGTGTTCCAAAACTTCGTTGATATCGTCATCTCCAGTATTTGGGCTATCCACATTTTTATACCAAACCATGTCATCAAGAACCATAGAGTTCTCTATACCCACAAGTCCCTGATATTGCTTTCTTCCTTGATCTGTTAGTGGATTTGGGGTATAAGAATCTCCTCCTCCATAGGCTATTCTCTGACCTGATTTTAACCCTCGATGAAATCCAATTTGCCCTCTAAGTATCCGAATCATATTTTTTTGAGCATTCGTATCAATTCCATTACCATTCTTATCAATTAGTAACTTAAAAAGTTGAGCTGTTTTACGTACCCATTCATCTGGAACAGCATCCTGACCACCAACTTCTCCTGCTGCGAGCAATCTTATACCATGCACATCAAGATACCTATCAAACCAGGCTGAAATTGAATTACTAGGGATAAGCTTTCCGCTGGAATAATAATTTTCGTCTTGTGGACTATCCGGTTTATTACAGCTATAAATACTCATAAATAAAATCAGGAATATCACATTTTTCATGTGCTGAAATTAATCTATTTAAATTTATAAATACGTATTATAAATGCAAGAGAATAGCATTCAATAAAATCCATTCATAGATTTAAAAGGAACTATTTAAGGTCTATTAATTCACCATTCTCATACTTCATGTGAACCAACAGTTCTCCTGTATCGGAATATTCTTTATATATACCCTGAGCTCTTCCATCTTTTAGGTTTGCTTCTTGTCTTAGCTGTCCAGATTCGTAATATGCTTTTTCAACCCCATCTTGTCGGCCATTTTTCCAGTTGCCTTCGTATTTTAATTGCCCGGATTTAAAATACCACTTTCCAGAACCCTCTTTTTTTCCATCTTTATAAAAAACTTCGCTTTTTAACTGACCGGAAGTGAAATAGGCAAGGTTCATACCATCCTTTTTACTAACTACTTGAACAGACTTTTTTGTCTCAGTATTTCCTGGGCTTACTTCGGTGTAGAGAGAGTCTCTTCTTGACCTTCTACTGCGTTTTCGAGTTGTTTTTGGCTTCTTCTCCGTGGTAACTTTTGCTTCCTCTAATTCCTTGTTCTCAGATTCGTCAGAACCACATGATGACATGCTAAAAATGAGAATTGTTAGCGGCAGAATATATTTAATCATTTTAATATTTTTCTTTAAAATTAATTCATTGTTTTTAATTACGATTGAAAAAAAATAAAGACTCTATTATTATTTCTTTTAGAACCCATTTTTGTTTATCAAGCTGTCCATACTTTTTAATTTAGATGTACTATTATTTTGACAATCTTCACAATTGTCAGAAAAACCATCCATTAAACTTTTATTTGGAATAAACTCAGAGGATAATTTCCATTCTTCACACTGGTTGCAGATTTTTGAGATTAAATCGGCGTCTTGATTGAACTTTCTTTTTTTGAAAAACAGCTTTTTTTTAAAACTTCTCATTTTTTTATTCTGTTCATTTTTTAGAACTAAATTATCTTAATAAGTGTTCTTTATGTATTAAGTGAAATGCTATTTTTTAAACTTAATCTATGAGAATCTTAAATATTAATAGAAGATACGAGTTTCATATCTTATTAATCGTGAGTATTGCTTACTCAATTGTCACCCCAAAAGTAATCTGGCCATTGATTTTAATTGCTATTATTTTAATTGTCATGAGATTATTTAACAAAAGAAGAAAAAAATTAACCGACCTAAGTAATTGATCAATTTTTATGGGACTGTACAATATTTCATATAAAGACAAAGAGAGGGATGACCTTATTAATTCAGAAATGGGCAATCCCTATTCTTTAATGGGAAAATTAAAACTAGGTGGTGTAGGTTCTCGGCGTTTGATTATAGAGAATTTGAGCGCTAATATGGACCACATAAAATTAAAGGTTGCAGGTATTCAATATGGAAGTATTGAAATCCGTCCTCAAGGTATTATTGTGCACATTAATCAAGGGCTTGATGTGTTTGCGTGGACCATTCCGTTCTATAGATTAAGCATCTTCAATGGGGACTTCTTCACTATTCACGGAAATGGAGAATACTTGCAATTTAACAAACAAAAAAGTTGGACCGAGAACGATGTTTTTATAAAAAAAATGTTACGTTTGAAGTTGGAATTTTCTCAATCTCAAAGCATCTCATAAACTACTTTATCCGTATTTCTTTAGAAGTGATTAAGTAACTAAATTATTTATTGAATTGCGATTGATGTAACTTCTAGATAATCCGGACCACCCTCAACTGCTCCGTTTTGGTAGCCGTTTATTCTGCATCCTTCAATAAGAACAATAGGTTCTAGAATGAATTGATCAAGGTCATAAACATTGCTTCTTATTGCATAATCTCCAATGGTATGTGTCCCATACTGGTAACTTGTGACCTCCTGTTTTTCGATTTGTCCTGAAACTGTTATACAATTTTGGCTTGCCTCGCCAAATTTCTCACAAGAGGTGCCAATTAATGATAACATGGCAAAAAAAATAAATAGTTTCAATGGTTGCATTGGATGTAATATAAATTCTAATCTACTGTTACCAATTTTCATTCCAAAGTGTTGTCTAAACATTTTTATCTACGCTGAAAATCATCATAAGACAATTTTAATTATCTATTTTTTGTTTTTGCAAATTGTAATTGACTTTACAAATTTTATTTGGTCACCTTTGAGTTGATATACTAATTCAATATCTATGAAAGAAGGGGATCATATTTTTTTTAAAAGAGATGACAATAACTTTAATAAGAAATTAAATAAAGAGGTTTATGATTCAATTTCTGCTTCCCAAATATCTTATGCAAAAATGTTGCTATGGTTGAAACTGATCATATACTTACTACTCTTTAGCAGCTCCATTTTAACATTGTTTTTAAATCCATATGGAAATAATCTTTTTTGGTTGATTCTTAATTATTCAGCTATTAGCATTTTTGGAACTCTATTGGCTTTTAATAGTTCACATGATGCTTGTCATGGGACTTTTAGTAAGAAGAAATGGGTCAATAATTTGATTTTTCACTTTACGTTTAACTCGCAAGGTATAAGTGCTAGATTATGGAGAATAAGACATCTATCTTCTCATCACCTTTTCTCAAATGTTGACGGCTGTGATGCTGACATTGACGACAATCCATTGATTCGGCTTTCACCAAATCATCAAAAAAGATGGTATATGAAATACCAACATATATATTCGCCATTTCTTTATACTCTATATCTAGCTATATGGATTTTTGCTAAGGATTTCGTCTACTTGAATAAGAAAAATTTGGCTAATCTTAAAAATCAAAATTATCCTTTTTGGTATACTCTGGAATTGGTTTTAGTCAAAACTATTTATTTTGCGTACATAGTAATACTTCCTTTTTATTTACTGGAATTCAGTTTAGGTCAAATTCTATTGTCTTATTTTATAATGTTAGCAATAGGTTCCAATATTTTTATTTACACCTTAATAACCACTCACTTCACAATGGAGACCGAGTTTCCTAAGACAGATATAAATGGTTTTTTGCCTTATAGCTTTTCTGAACATCAATTAATGACTTCTATGGATTATCATCCTAAAAGTGAAATTGCAACCTTCATATTTGGTGGGTTTAATTGTCATGCTGCACATCACCTTTTCCCAAATCTACCTCATACAATTTATCCTGTAATTTCTCCAGTGGTACAAAAAGTAGCATTAGACTATAACTACAGATATAATGTATTGTCCTTATATGGTGCTATTAAATCTCATTTCTTGTTTCTAAGGAAACTAGGGGTCTGATAAATTCTTTGACTTAATAGATACCTCACGCAGGAAACAAGAGCCAATTAACGATAATGAATTTAATAAAAAACATTTCAATCAATATTTATTGATGACGCTTATTTACAAATAAATCAAGTAAAAAAAACCTTACCATTTTCTGAATCCTTCAGGAATAATATTATTTTATCTTACAGTAGTGAAAAAATTAACAGATCCCGAAATAAAGAATAAATTAAAGTCTTTACTTGATTGGAGGTTTAAGAACAATAAATTACAAGTGAGCCTTGAATTTGATAGTTTCAAAGACTGCATGCTCGCCATGAATAAAATTGCTATTGAATGCGAATCTTTAAATCATCATCCAGAATGGACAAACGCATACAATATCTTGGACATAAAGCTTACGACACATGATTGTAATGGTGTTTCTTTATTAGATTTTAAATTAGCAAATTTTATTGACAGAACACATAAAGAGTGCTGATAGGAAAGAGTGTTTTGATTTTAAAATAGAGTTCAAACAATAAGGGTTGAATCTCCTAAAACGATTTACCGTGTTTTTTTGAATTATATTATAATTAGGTAAATAATTCAGTCGATAAAATGTTTTAAGCAACACCTTGGGCATTGCCAT
This sequence comes from uncultured Cryomorphaceae bacterium, assembly GCA_913009655.1. Classification (GTDB taxonomy): domain Bacteria; phylum Bacteroidota; class Bacteroidia; order Flavobacteriales; family Schleiferiaceae; genus TMED14. Next base: position 11,326 of record CAJVWI010000006.1, on the reverse strand, counting down.
CTTTCCAGGAAATAGTGTCATTCATATTTGAATATTCAATAAAAAAACCCTGAATTATATGAATAATTCAGGGTTTTTTTCTAATTCATGAAATAAACTTAAGACCTACTTCCCAAAAGGGCTATTGTTCTCTTTGTTATTTAGGCTGGTTTAGTCCTTTTAGAACAGATACACCGGCTCCAAATACATTGTTGTTACCATATTTAGATTTTCCTTGTATTGCCCATTGCCTATCTGTTTCAGCTTGATATAGTTTCAATACCGCAGGTTGAGACATCAACTTTTTAGTTTTCACATCATATTCAGCTGCTTCAAATAATCCTTTAGATCTCGCTACTGCAGCTTTTGCTAAAGCTGTTTGCTCGGCCTCTTTCTTCTTTGCCAATTCATTACGTCCTAATTGTACTGCTGTTTCTTCTGCTAGGTTTGCAACAGCTTCTGGTATATCGACATCCGTCATTTGTAATCGTTTAAATTCAATATAAAATTCAGGAAGTTCGTCAGCTATAATTTGCGCTAATTTTGCTTCGGCTTCCGTTCTTTTAGATATGTTCAATTCTATTGCGGAATATTGCGGGACAACTTCTTTACCTGCTGATTTCAATGTTTTTAAAATTTTGACGTCAACATCTGTTATTTTGGTATGCAAAAAATTAACTTTCTCTGGATTTAAACTATAGTCTAAGGATAATTCAACGACAGTTGACATATTGTTTTTATCATTAAATTCAAATCGCTGAACTGTGGTTTTCTCTCTAACATCATATTCAACCATATTATCAATTAAATACATTACTCCAGTATGAAGTCCCTCAGTGTATACTTGAGTCATATCAGTTTCTCCGCCCCATGATACTCGGACTCCTTTATGTCCACTATCCACTGTTGCGCATGAACTTAGTACTATCACTGAAGCCATTACTAGTGTTAATTCTTTTTTCATCTTAATTATTTTTTAATTTTCGTAAATTTTTCACTTTTCAAGAGTTTAAAAGTACGATTAACTTAAGTAGGTATAATGTATTCTTAATATCAAATATGACAAAGGTGTAATATCTCCTTTAAATCGAAAAAAAGTATGCTTGACAATAATAATCTCAAGCCCATGCATCATATGTATGATCAAAATACAATGGATTTTAAAATCAATAATAAGCCTGGTATATACGTGGCTTTTTTGTTAGTAGAAGTCTCTGATTTGAAAGAAGAGGATATAGCTGCAGTTCAGTATTTAACCAAGTCAGCTAAACTATTAAAATGAAACGTTTATTTAATGAATTATTAATAAAATGTATTCTGAAATATACACTAGCATTAGCTTTAAACATCTTTGTTGAAATAATAAGTTATCCTCTGTCGGTTTGCTAAAGAATATCTGTTGGTCTGTAGGTCTTTATTTCTAGTGTTTTATTTAATTTATTTTCAATTATCATTTTCTTAGCAAGAATTGATACTGATAAAGGTTTTTGAGCTTTTAGAATTCCGATTTTATTTAATTTCGTTAAAAACCTTATACCATTCTTTTCTGATTCTCTCATTAATTCCGGGGGTCTAATTAACATTGGCGGCTGGAAAATTTGAATACTTTTAAACTTTAGCTTCTTTATCGATTCTTCAAGTTTTCCTTTAATTTTTGGATAGAAAAAAAAAGAATTTTCATTAGCTCCAGTTGATGAAACCAATGAGTAATTACTTACTCCATTATCCGACGCTATTTTGGCAAATTCAAACTGATAAGTATAGTCTACTAAATATTGTTGCTTTATACTTCCCGCCTCTTTTCTAGTAGTTCCAAGTGCGGAGAAAAGAACATCTCCATTAATTAATTTCTTGTAATTTTTAAGACTTGAAAAATCTATTTCGTGTACGATTAATTTACTATGTCCAATGTTTGGTTTTTTTCTTACGAAAATCGAAACTTTACTGTAAGCATCGTCCTGTAATAAAAGGTTAACAATTTTTTGACCAGTTGCGCCAGTAGCTCCCAATACTAGAGCATGTAGACTTTTCATAGAGTTTTATTATTATGAGAAAATTAGAAATAATTACTTGGTTATTTTCTCACACAATATTAGGTCAATCTATTGCCATATTTATTGATTTAAGACTTTTTATTATAATAAAAGAGACGGAACTGCATTATTCGCAGTGTCTTATTTAAAAATATTAATAAAGAAGATGTCTCTTGGAATTAGTCTTCCAACCGCTTTGAGATTTATAATCGACAAAAAAGATATTTAAGTCACTTTGAGATTTGTGATCGACAAAATAAATTTTCTTGTCCGATTGAGATGAATATTCAACAAAATGCCATAATCCTTCATTTCCCTTAGACTGAGATGGATAATCTACTTTAAATACTTTTAAATCTGATTGTGATTCGTAATCAACTACAAATACATTTATGTCAGATTGAGATGAATATTCAGTTGAAAATATCTTTTGAGAAAACAAGATATTGGGGAGAACCATGAAAAGAAATAGTGAGAAATTTTTCATAAACTAAATGTAGTTAATATTTATACCCTATTAATTCCTTACCCATGCCTATAACTGTATGATTTACGCATGAAAGGTGGCAGATAGAGTTATAACTTACATTTCCTTCAAGGTAAAACTCATTATTCATTCAGCTTTATAGAATGGAATCAGTAATCTCATAAATGTATGTGTAGCTCATGATATTCCAGTCATAATACCCAGTAGGTGTTGAATCCAAGGGCATTGGAGCTAACCTAGATCTTACTGTATCCTCATTTTCTAAAGAATAAATTTTCAAATGATGCAAAGGGAATATTACTTCAGGCTCAATGTGTCCCTCAAAAAGGGGAAAGGAATATCCTCCAGTCTTCAAGCTTAAAATAGTGTCGTAGTAGGTATTCTGTTCAAATTGAGCATGGTATACAATATCTTTAGACGATTTATTTCGTATTACAACTCCTTGATTTGTCGTTTCTACTTTGGTACAAGATGTCATTGCTATTACTGTAGCAAAGATTATTAGTCTATTTATCATTGTAAAATGTATATGTATTTGTTAAATACGGGATGATAGAAATAGGTTTTTACTGCTTTATTATTTTTTTTGTTATCTGTTTTTTATTTATTGTCGCCCTTAAAATATAAATCCCACTTGATAAGTCAGATAGGTCAATAGAAACCGATCTTTCTGAGCAAATAATCTCTTTTATTTTACTCCCATTATTATTGAACAATTCGATAGTGGCTTCTTTGGATATGTTAATATTTAGAATATTATTAAATGGATTTGGAAAAAAATTAAAAAATTCTGATTGTGAACCCTCATCGATAATCGTAAATCCGTTGCAATAGACGGTTTGAAAGAAATTCCAAATTTCTACACTTGAATTGATATCCATATTTCCAAACGACCCGGGCCAGTCGTGCCCTCCGCCAACAACTCTGTAAAGCCAAACATCATTACAATTTGAGGGATTAGTATATTTTAGGCAAGTAACAGTGCTGCCATCAGATGAATTAATATCAGGTAAGTTTAACGATTGAAAAGATGTATAGCTATTTCTATTTGCAAAAAAAAACATCATCGTATCTATAGCTGCATACGCTCCCCATCCACCGGTATTATTCATGTCTCCATCATAATAAGTTACATTATCATCTGTGCCATGAATCTCTAAAATGGGTATAGATATATTATTGGTGCAGCTGTCTTGAATGTCTTCCAACATCATTCCTGCTACTGCCGCAGTCGCTTTAAAAACACCACTACCTTGGCAAGCAATTTTGTAGCACATGTCGCCTCCATTGGAAAGTCCAGTAGCATATGTCCGATTAGAATCTAAGCCATGAATGGTTTGTAGGTGAGTTGCTAATGCCTCTAAAAAACTCAGGTCATCAACGGTTTCAATGCCAATATGGAAGTCATATCCTACATTAAAAAATCGATTTCCGAGAAAGTCATTTATTCCTCTAGGATAGCAAACTGCAAATCCCACACTATCAGCTATTGCATTAAATCCGGAATACCACTCGATTGTTGAAGCATCTTCAGAATATCCATGCATAACAAATATGAGCGGAGAATTTGCAGCTAGATTTAATGGCTCATGATATATGTACTCCCTATTTAGACCACCATGATTAAATGTTGAGTATTGAGCATTTGTCATAAGTGAAATACTCAAGAACAATAACAGTATTATTTTTTTTATCATTAGCCAATATTTTAGTTAAAAAGAATCAAATCCAATGCCAAATCTATTCTGAGGTTTATTAAAATCCAATTGTTTCTATTCATATTTTATTAATTCATGTTATAGAAATTATTACTTGGCCAGTAAATAAATAGACCTGCAAGCGATTAAACGCAGTCTATATTGCAGCATGGATTTAAAACAGCACCTTATACACATAGAAAATCATGGCTATTACGGCTTCAATAGGAGAGTCGATGACTTCAGAGATAAAGATGGTAATTCTTATACTGGAGTGATATATATACTCTCATGTATTTGGAACGGAAATCGATCAGAAGAGAATTTGATCATCGAAGAATTAAAAAATGGAGATCTTATTGGTGATCCAGAATTTGCATTTATCGAGTTTACTTTCTCCAGGGCACTGGGTTCATTAATTGACCGTGAAACAGAGGATGCTATTGATCTTCAACTCATTGAATCAATGGAGAATGAGACATTTTTATTTAATAAATTAGATGAATATAAAGGTTTACAGGAAGTGTTTTCTATAGATGTTAATGACTATGGAGAAGATTTATTAAACCAGTTTGATTTAAACAAAATAAAGATGGGTTTAGGTAAACAAATCCAATTCTTGGATTGATTACTACACCATCGGTAAAACCCTGGATATATTTTAACTCCCTCGGCTACGATTCATTTCCCTGAAGAGTGATTAAATACATTTAAAGTATATTTGAGTCTCTAGGATTACCTAATTGAATTTAAAAAGATGTCAATAAGTAGAAGTCTTAAAGTCCTCCATTACGGTAATTGATTTTTGTAAACATCTCTAAAGTAAAATGAATATTTTTTTTTTAAAAAACTCTTCTTTATTCTTACGTCCTAATGGTAAAATAAAGTTCTTGATGTCACAAAATGAAAATCCTCAAATACTTGATGTGGGTTGCGGTAATAATTCCCCTTTTAGAATAAAGAGTTTATTGCCTTTTTGTAAATACACCGGGATTGATATTCAGGACTACAATCAGGATAAGCCTAATCTTGCAGACAATTATATAATTACAACTCCTGAGCATTTCCATAAGAAAATAAGTGATTTCAAGAATATTTTTGATGCGGTTTTATCATCTCATAACATAGAACATTGTAACAATCCTAAGGAGACATTAGACGCGATGATCTCTTGTTTGAAAATGAATGGAGAAATATTTATGTCCTTTCCGTCCTCAAAAACGATTGATTTCCCCAACCGGCGTGGATGTTTAAATTATTTTGACGACGAAACTCATAATTTACAACCACCCAATCACCAAGAATTAAAACAGTATTTATTAGAAAATGGTTTTGAAATTATTTTTTCTAAGGATGGTTACAGCCCATTATTTCTTAGAATTATTGGTTTTTTCTTAGAGCCTATATCTAAATTTAGAAATCTTGTAATATTGGGTACTTGGGAATATTATCGATTTGAGAGCATAATATGGGCAAAGAAATTAAAGGAAGTTTAAGCTCCAAAACCATGGCTAGTAGTCGTACGCCAAGAAGTACGTGATTTGAAAGATTAAGTAATAACTATCTTTGACGAATGAGAAACTTATTTGATAAAGCTATATATGCTCTAATCCTACTAAGTGTTGCCGCAATAATTGCTGAGTCATTTCAGGAGTTTAACTCAAAATATGGGGAATATTTGAACCTATTTGAAAGCGTAACATATATTGCCTTTTTGTGTGAGTATGTTTATCGTGTGATAGAGTCAGTGCGCCAAGGCTCCTGGAGAACTTATGTTTTCTCTTTCTTTGGAATTGTTGACTTATTAGCAATAGTACCTTTCCTTTTACCATTTTTAATAACAATAGACTCAAGATCGATAAGAGTTTTACGATTGGTCAGGTTAGTGAGTATTTTTAAAATCGCAAGGCATAATAAAGCGGTCAATACACTTATTTCTGTTGTTAGCTCAGTAATAGTTGAAGTGGGAATAACACTATTTACAAGCTTCATAGCGGTTGTATTTACTGGTATACTCATGTTTTACGCGGAGAATGAATCACAGCCGGAGGTCTTTTCAGATATGGGTCAATCAATATGGTGGGCTGTAGCAACACTTACAACAATTGGATATGGTGATATTTACCCAGTCACAGGTATGGGAAAACTAATAGCTTCCTCTTTAGCCTTTATTGGTATAGGATTAGTAGCTATTCCTGCAGGATTAATCAGTGCTGCCTATGTTGAAGAAATAAATAAAAAAAAGATTTCTAAAAAGCAATAAAAAGCTTCACCACCTCGGAAGCCTCTTTTATTTATTCTTGAGTGTCTTATTTGAAATAGGAGTACAGTTCTCAATCAAAAGAAGAAAAAAGTTAAAACAGAATACCATAACGCAAGTAAAGCGATTACTTTGAGTTGGTATGAGCCTAAAGGATAGCTCCATCTTACAAACATATTTAAGATAGTTGTAAGTATCTGGTTTGCTGCAAACTAAGCCTTTAATTAACTATTATCTCAAATTTCGAAATCTTTATTAAACTATAAATCGAATTGATTTCCATCCATAGGATATGTTTCCGTCTAAATGGTCTATCTTGAGTATGATAATGTCTCGCTACTTAGGCGTGACTTTTTAAAATAAAAACACACAATCATGGGAAAAGGTAAGGATGCTAAAAAAAATGTGAAAAAAGTGGCAACTAAAACGGCAAAAGAGAAAAAAGCTGAAAAAAAAGCAAAGAAGGCCTAACCTCATAAGTGAAGTAAAAAACAACAAGGTATTGTCACTTTGAAACTAGGTTTTTTCCAGTGACAATTCCTTATTACCTTCTCTTTTTATTAAAGTTATGAAAATATTATCTTGGACTATAATAATCTCTGCAGTCGTCTTAATCGTCAGAGTTGTGAACTATTTGAGACGTAAGTGAATTAAATAAATTATTCCATTAAACAGCTAGATACGGAGTGATTTATTGTCATAAAAAAGTTTTTTCTATACGTATTATTTATTGAGTTAATATGCTTAAATATTCTTATTTGAGAAATGAGGATATACCTATATTAGAGATATGAAAAGATTATTTTTTTTAACATTGCTTTCCTCAATATTTATTGTCAGCAGTTGTACCTATGGTGAGCTAGATGACGATATAATTCTTCAGTATATTGCTGATAATAACTTAAATGCTGAACCAACAGGAAGTGGTTTATATTTTATAATAAATAGTTACGGAAATGGTAAAGTGCCAAACAGTAATTCTATTGTAACAGTAGCATATAAAGGAACATTAACAGATGGTACAATTTTCGACCAGTCCGGTGTGGATGGAATAACATTTCCTTTGACAAATGTTATTCAAGGTTGGCAAGAGGGAATTCCTTTGTTTAGTGAAGGGGGTTCTGGTATTTTACTTATCCCTTCGGCTTTGGGCTATGGAAATCAAGCTGTTGGAAGCATTCCAGCAAATTCGGTGTTGATTTTTGAGGTGACCTTGCTAAATGTGGACTAGGTAGAAAGAAACTCTTTAAGATTACGTCTCCTTTTAAATGTTGAATAGTAACTCCCAATCTTAGAGACGTTATTTCTGCATATTAGAATACTTAATCTTTAGTGCAATTTCGATGTAAGAGAAATAGTTCTCTCAAATTACCGTTTTAACTCAGAGTGAAAAGTCTTTAATTTGATCCTGGAGGCTATCCAGCAGCAAATGCTGAAGAAGCTCCGTCAGCATCTTGCCTTTGCCTTATGATAAACATTGCGCACATCATAAGAGCATAATTTTCCTTGTCAATAAATTCTAGGTGTATTTCTTCTTTCCAAAATTTCTTATAGGAAAAATTAATTTTCAGGACTGGTGAATTTAATTTATTTGTTAGAGTATATACCTTATCGGGTGATAGCCAACCTTTAGACCTTTTGCTTCTTAATTGATATTCTTGAAATTCATCATCAATTTTTTCTTTAAACTTAATTGTATTTTCTTTTCTCCAAATCAGCGACATTTCTGCAATTATTAAACCATTAATAAGGCATTCAAAGGATGTCCCCCAAAAATTATTTTTCCTTATTTCAAAGGATTTATCTTCAAATCTAAATTCAATTCTTGACGAATACCAATTAGGTTGAACTCCAAAAAAAAATTCTTTTTGGTCTTTTAAAACTTTGAATTTTCGTTTACTCTGTGAGTTGATAAACTGCATTCCTTAAATTTAATCAAATTATTTGCTATGGACATATTTTAAGGTCACAGAAGTATCTGATTGGAAAGAAACTAAAGTTTAGTTTAACCAAATAAATACTAATTTTATAAACTTCGAGAATTCGATATTAATAATCTTTGCCCTAACCATGATCCATACGTATGACATTACAGGAATGACCTGTGGAGGCTGTAAAGCTTCGGTAGAGAAATATTTGGGCAATTTGGATAACGTTACCAATGTTAGCGTTAACCTGGACAAAGCGGAAGTTGAAGTTGCGATGAGTAGTAAAGTTCCTATAGAAGCTCTTAAAAAAGCTTTGCCTGAAAAATATTTACTTTCGGAAAAGGATGACAAAAATGATTTTCAAATGGCATCCCTTTCTCGGGATGAAATAAAGCAAAAATCGAAGCTGCAACAATTGCAACCTTTATTGATTATCTTTTTATATATATCAATTGCAAGTATTTTAATGCATTCTAAAAATCCGGATATTAATGCAATAATGTTAGATTTTATGGGCCTATTCTTTATTGCGTTTAGTTTTTTTAAGATGTTAGATTTAAAAGGATTTACTGAATCGTTTAGTATGTATGACCCTTTGGCAAAAGTGATTCCAGTTTATGGAAGGGTTTATCCTTTCATAGAAATTTCTTTAGGCTTAATGTTTTTAATGCGAGTTAAAATTAACGTGGCAGTAATTATTACGCTTGTTATTCTAGGAATCACTACGATTGGAGTAATAAAAACACTTTTAGATAAAAAGTCCATTCAATGCGCTTGCTTGGGAACTACACTAAAATTGCCAATGACCGAAGCAACACTTATTGAAAATGCTATTATGATTACAATGGCGATAATCATTTTATTTGCTTAGTGTTTTAAAGCGCTCTTAAAAAAAGAAAGTGAATAAAATAAAACAGTTCTTTCTCAATCAAAAGTCACAACCCTTTTGGAGGGTAATTCTATGGTCATTAATTTGTCTTTTTCTAGGAATGAATATAGGAGCAAGTAACTCAATATTTGAAATTTGGGTATTTCTTCTCATTGTCGGCTATTGGGGTTATGACTTACTCTTTAAAAAATCAAATTGAAATACCACTCCGCTTAAATGGTAACAGAAAGTGTTATTAGAAATGTATTAATTAGATCCATGAGAAATCTTACAATTCTTTTTTTTTATGCTTTGGTAATTGTCTCATGCAGAAAAATACCAGAGTCTTCACCATCATCTTCAAACCTTATGGTTACAGGAGAACCCAAACTAATTCCTGGACATTTCTGGGTTGCGCAGTTCGATTTTCCAGAGCCAATGGATTATTTCCAAGCGAGAACATATGCTCAGGCACTGGGTCCACGTTGGGATCTACCATCAATAAAACAGGCGAAAGTAATGATGGTTTATAAGGACTCACTGCTCGAAATGAATGAAGATGCATACTGGATCCGTTTGTCTTCATGGTCAGATCAATCATCAAATAATATTGGAGGTTCTGCTGATATATTGGATCTACAAAACAATGAGATTCGAATAGCTCCCATTGGGGCTAATCATTCTATTCGAGCAATATATAGATAATAATAAGTATTCTGACATCTCTTAAACCCTGGCTAGAGTCTTTAAGCTTAAATTCACGAAATGAAAAAATTAATAATTCTATCCGCATTAATTGTAAGTTTCGTTACCGATGCCCAATCTTGGGTGGCGAAAGCAGATGCACCTGCTGGTAGACATCATCCAATTTCATTTGCATTGAACGGAAAAGGGTATGCTATTACGGGAACAGATTCCACTGGTCAACCAACTGACGATGCGTTTGAGTATAACCCTATTAGTGACACTTGGAATGTTTTATCTGATTTTCCCGGTTTAGCCAGGAGTTATGGAATTGGAACAGTAGCAAGCGGCAAAGCATACTTAGGCTTTGGAGCAACGGACACTGCTTATCTCAAAGATTTTTGGAGTTTCGACCCTTCAAATGGAACTTATACTCAACTTACTGATTGCGGTTGCTCTAGCAGAAAACACCCGGCGATGATTTCAATGGGAAATCGTATATATGTTGGACTAGGAAACGATTTGACTGGTGATAAAAATGATTGGTGGTTGTACCGTATTGACGATGACACTTGGACACAAATGGCCAATCTACCAGGTCTTGGCCGTCACCATCCTTATATGTTTAATGCAGGGGGTGAAGTATTTGTTGGATTGGGTCATGGTGGTCCAACAATATTTAAAGATTGGTATAAATTAGATACCATCTCTAACACATGGACGACAATGAATCAATTTCCTGGAGAAGGAAGAGTTGCGGGTACTCAGTTCAATATGCATGGCTACGGCTTCATATTAAGTGGAGATGGCGACGATCATAGTTCTATGGATACCGGAGAAATGTGGCGCTACAATCCAGCAAATGACACTTGGCTTGAATTCCAGCCTCATCCAGGGAATAGCAGATGGGCGCCAGGAAGTTTTGTGATTAATAATGAGGTCTTTTTTTTTGGAGGAGTAAATAGTTCGAGCAATTATCCAAACGATTTATTAAGTTTTGATATAGCCTCTGCTACGGTTGGTTTTGACGAAAAAGTACTGGGAAGTATCAACCTCTATCCAAATCCGGCTAAAAACTATATTTCTTGGGAATTTGCCGAACCTTTATCCGAGGTTGTTTTAATTAACACTCTAGGCCAAGTTATTAAATCTTGCAAGGCAGAGTTAAAACAGATGAATGTGAAAAATTTAGATCAGGGTGTCTACTTCGTTCAGTTTTTCTCTAAAGATGACATACTTAAAACGACAAAGGTTATGATACAGCATTAAATGTCATTAAAATCTCATAAGAGGCATATCTCTATCTTAGTTAGATGAAAAATTTCGTTCTACCATTCTCATTATTGCTTTTGAGTGTTCATTTAACTTCTTGTAATCAAGGCGATAGAGT